>DDVC01000195.1 GCA_002345145.1 Bacteroidetes bacterium UBA2322 | reverse complement strand
GCACCCATTCCGATGTGATAGGGCGTTCAACATCGGGTACTATTGATAGGCTTCCTTTTTGGTACTTAACACAACGCTATGCAGGTATCAACTGCCGGTAGCCCGATATTGGGTTAATTATTCAAAACGCCAATGGGGGTGCGGAAAGTGGGTGGCATTATCACCCTAAAAATTCACCCCAAAACCTTGAACAACAGACAATATAAACTCCCACCTTCTTTGAGGGGGGGCGAATAAATCGGCTCTGCGTTTTAGGGGGTGATTATGGTGAGCATACCCTGTTTACCTCAGAGATAATTAATTTTGGCTACTCTTACCATTTGTCTTGGTCTTAACTAAACTCCTTGTTTTAACCGCAAAGAACACAAAGGTCGCAATGACTTTGCCGGAAATATTACCAAGTAGCCTGCAAATACGCCATAAATTTGAATGGCATAAAGTACCTAAGTAGTTACTATTTTTCAAAAATCTGTCCAAATCAGCCGCATCCGTGTTATCCGTGTGCTAATTGCTGCCGGAAATACTACCAAGTAGCTTGCAAATACGCCATAAATTTGAATGGCATAAAGTACCTAAGTAGTTACATTTAGCATAAACTATTGGCAAATTTAAGCGGTGTTTTGGTGGCACAAATGGGCAAAAACAAAAAATCAAACGGCAATAACTGCCCCAAAATTAGCACAGGTTAATCCTTTACCGCAATCATAGAAATTTCTACGTTCACATCTTTAGGCAAGCCCGATACCTCTATGGTTTCGCGTGCAGGAGCAGTATCATGGTCAAAGTATTGGCTATACAACTCGTTTACGCGGTTAAAATTATCCATATCTTCTAAGAAAATGCTTGTTTTTACCACATGCTCAAAGCTAAGACCCGCCGCAGTCAAAATAGCGCGCAGGTTTTCCATTACTTGTCGGGTTTCTTCTTCTATGCCTTCTTCGGTAACCAATTCACCGGTTTCGGGGTTAATAGCTATCTGACCCGAAATAAACAGCAAATTGCCTGCCCATACTGCCTGATTGTAAGGACCAATGGGTGAGGGAGCATTTTCGGTAAAAACAATTTTCTTTGCCATAACTTTATGCTTAAAAGGTTTAGTGCATCAAAAAAAAACCTTACAAATTGGGCAGGAGCATAGTTTACCTACCTGTTTGTATTTTGTCCGCTTTAATTGAGCCCGTAAAAGTAGAACAAAAATACGGTTTTGTGTTATTTACTTACCCAATAAGCACTTTTTCTATCAATTTTATTGTTTAGTGCAAACGCATCGCTTAACTTTCTTACTTTTGTTACCCTAAAACGAACCCCTAATTCTTAATACTTTCTATGAACGTTTTATTTGTAGGCGGCAAGCAGGAAACCGAAGAAATGCAAGCCCGATTTGGCACTAACAGCCCCGTACATTACCTGCTACCCAATGAGTCTATAACAGACTTTAGCGCTTATGATTTAATCATTGATGCGCGCTTAGAATTAGATGAACTGTATTACCCTTACTGGGATATTATTTACGATTACAAACACGCTACCAATGCGCTTATTTTGTTGGGCTTAAATTTTGAAACACTTGCCTCCTTACGACGTTACCTAACCGATGAAGATTTAACCCGATTTGCCCGATTCAACTCGCTGCCTACTTTCATTAACCGCCCCATTTGGGAAATTGCGGTTATAAACAATGATGCCCCCCAGTTACTCACCAACCGCCTCAACCAATTGGGCATAGACTACCGCTTAGTGGCAGACCGTATAGGTATGGTAATGCCCCGCATTATTTGCATGATTATTAACGAAGCATTTTACACCTTACAAGAAGGCACCGCCACCCAAGAAGATATAAACCTCTCTATGAAAATGGGCGTAAACTACCCGCATGGTCCTTTTGAGTGGTTAAACATATTGGGCATAAGCAATGTATATAATATGCTTCAAAAACTTTATGCCGATACCGGAGAAGAGCGGTATAAAATTTGCCCGCTGCTTAAACAGCGCTACCTACTTGCCGAGTAATCAAAAACACATTTCTGTATAGTCAAGCTATAATGGCATTATTTTTGCCCAATAAGATTTAGGCAAATACAGCTATGCCCCCTCGCCTTACCGCGCTATGATTTTAATTGCATGATGTTTACAGTTGCAACATTGCGCTTTTATGCACACTAAACCACTATAAATTCTTCCTCTCTCACCACTGCAAAAACCGGTTTTATGTTGTCAGATAAAGTAAAAGTACTATTAATAGAAGACAATCCCGGCGATGCCCGTTTGGTAGAGATATTCCTGCGCGAATCGCCCATTATTGAGTTTGAGCTTACCCACGTTATGCGCTTGCAAGAAGGGTTTGACCTTTCGGCAAAAGGGCATGATTTTGATATTATTTTGCTCGATTTACACCTTCCCGACAGCAAAGGCTTTGATACCCTGCTAAAAGCTGCCGAAAATTTTCCGCGCAGCTCGTCCATAGTAGTGCTTACCGGTTTAGACGACGAAAGTTTGGGCATAAAAGCCGTAGAAGCCGGCGCACAAGATTACCTGGTAAAAGGCGAAATTGAAACCACCACCCTTACCCGCTCAGTGCTGCACGCCATTCACCGAAAAAAAATGCTGCTCGAAGTACAAACCACTGCCCGAAACCTTAAACTGAGCGAAGAGCGCCTGCTGCTGGCACAACGCATAGCCCACATAGGCAATTACGAGTACCTGCCCGAAGACAATTATTTATACTGGTCGGAAGAAATAGAAAACATACTGAGCATTACCAAACAACAAATTACATCAACCAATTTAACCCAATTATTCACACAACTCATTGCCCTGCCCGGACAGGCAGAAACAACGCTTTTGCCCTATATACAATTGGTGCAGCAAAAGCAAACCGGTTTTGATTTTGAGCATCGTTTAGTAAACAGCAATCCGCACCAACCTAAATTTTTTCGCAACAGAGGGCAAATAGAGTACCACCCCCAAACCGGTAAAATTCAACGAATTACCGGCGCTATTCAAGACATAAGCGCCTACCGCCAAACGGTAGAAATGCTGGAACAAAGCCGAAAACGCTACCAAATTGTGTTTGAAGAATCGCAAGATGCCATCTTTATTACCAACGCACAAGGCATTTTTACCGAGTTTAACAACTCCATTTTGCATCTGTTTAACCTTACGCGGCAGCAACTCCTAAAAGCTACCTTTAAATCGCTGTTTGCCAAACCCGAACAGTGGGACGCTTTTTACAGCCAACTCCAAAAAGCAAATGCCGCCAAAGATTTTGAAATTGCCTTTTTACGCCCAAACGGTGAAGTTATAGACGGCGCTGTTACTGCCAATTTATGGAAATCTATCAATGGCGAGGTAATGGGCTTTCATGGCATTATACGCGATATTACCACCGCCAAACGCACACAAGAACTTATTAAAGCCAAAGATGTGGCAGAGCAATCGGCACGCATGAAAGAGCAGTTTCTGGCAAATATGAGCCACGAAATAAGAACCCCCATGAACGTAGTAGTAGGCATGGCGCACCTTATTGAAAATACCCCCCTCAGCCCCAAACAAGCCGAATACGTAAATGCCCTTAAACTATCGGCAGATAACCTACTCCGGCTTATCAATAATATCCTTGACTTCTCAAAAATTGAAGCCGGTAAAATTGAGTTAGAAAAACGCCCCTTTAACCTGCGCAGCCTCATAAATGACCTCATAGCCACCTATAAATTTAAAGCCCACGAAAAACAAAACCAACTTTTTACCCAGTTAGACGCCGCACTGCCCGATACTATTGTGGGCGACTCAGTAAGGCTCTACCAAGTTTTAAATAACCTCCTAAGCAATGCCATTAAATACACCGTTAAGGGCGAAGTGCTGCTAAAAGCCCTGCTTAAAAACAGTACCGATTTTACGCTCGAAATAGAGTTCTCTGTTAAAGATACCGGCATTGGCATTTCGCCCGATAAAAAAGACAAAATTTTTGAAAGTTTTACCCAAGCCTCCGATGATACTACCCGCTTGTATGGTGGCACCGGACTGGGGCTAACCATAGCCAAAAACCTTGCCGAACTCATGGGGGGGAATATGCGCTTAGAAAGCGAACCCAATAAAGGAGCTACCTTTTCTTTTAACGCTTTTTTTGAAACCGCACATGAATCGCAGGCATACGACGATATACTGAACGACCACCTTAAACTATTGCCCGCCGCCTTAGTATCCGGAAATTTGCCACAGGTAAAAGTATATGCCGATGAAGAACAATTATCCGTAGCCTCCAAAGAACAACTTCTTCCGCCCGATACGCCCATTAACCTGCTGCTGGTAGAAGACCACAGACTCAATCAACTCGTTGCCTCCGACTTGTTAAAAAAATGGTCAGACAAAATCACCATTCACATTGCCAATAACGGACAGGAAGCCATAGAAGCCCTTCAAGAAAAAGGCAATTTTTATCATGTTGTACTTATGGATATTTCTATGCCGGTTATGGACGGCTACGAAGCTACAGAGTATATCCGAAATAAACTGCCCGCTCCTGTTTGCCATATTCCTATTATAGCCATGACCGCCCACGCTTTTAATACCAATGCACAACGCTGTTTTGATGCCGGTATGAATGAGTTTGTTACTAAACCCATTAACCCCGATGCCCTATATGCCAAACTAAACAAGGTGCTTGCCTTAATTCTGCCCAACCAACAAAACACAAACACTAACCAAATCCCTACTACTGCCGAAACACCTGCCGCCGGCACGCTCACCAATTTAGATTACCTTAAATCGCTTTCCGGAGATGATGAAGATACCCTGCTGCTCATGTTAGAAACCATTGTAGCCGATTTGCCCAATGAAATAGCTACCCTAAAAAAACACGGAGCAGCTCACAACTGGCAAGAACTAAAAGCCATTGCGCACAAGCTCAAGTCCACCTGCGCCTATATGGGCATGGATACCATGCGCGAACTTGCCAAAAGCATAGAAAACCAAATATGGGAAAATAAAATTAACCCCACCCAATTACAACAGTGGGTGCAAACACTGGCTGCCACTTGCCTCAATGCCCATTTTGAGCTGTTAGACACAGTAGAAAAAATGAAAGTAAAAGTAACGAACTAACCCCCCTTGTTGCCTTTTTGAGGCGCTTAACCATTTAGCAGATACAGTAGGTTAATATCGGGGTCGTTTTTAATATGCGGCATGGTTTCAAACACCTTCTGAAGACCATCTTTATCTAACTGTATAGCGCGTGAAAGGTATATATAAGCCGTTTGCTTTTTCCCTTCATGCAGCAGCAGCATAGCTGTAACATAAAATAGTTCTGCCATATCGGGGAATTTTCGGGTGGCAAATTCAAGCAGCTCTATCCCATCGTTCACCATTTCTAACATACAAAACATACTTGCCACTTTAAGGTAGTACCCTGCCACCTCTTTGTTAATTTCCAGCGCTTCGTGGTAATACATTAAAGCCAGTTCAAAACGCTCCTCCTTTTCATGAATTTCAGCCACTGCATATAAATAGGTGTCGTTCTTACCATCTATAGACAGAGCTTTTGAAAAATACTCCAAAGCCTCTGTTGCTTTACCCTGTTCCTTGCAGCACTCACCCATATAATAAAAAGCATCGGCATACTGTGGGCTTAATTCAAGGGTTTGTTTCAAAAAGAGCATACACTCATCATACTCTTTCAGGTGTAAACCGGTAACACCCAGCGAGTACAGCAAATCAGCATCTTTAAAGCCCATTTGCAAAGCAGTGAGGTAAAGTTTTTTGGCATGTGGGTAGTTGCCCAGTTCATAGTAGCAGTCGGCTTTATCGCGGTAGGCAGGGGCAAAATCTTCATTTATGGCAAGGGCGTAATCATAAGCGTCAATGGCTTTTTTATATCGGTCTAAGCCGTAGTAGGCATTGCCCAAGTGGTACCAAGCCAAAAAATTATATGGATTTTTGCCTATAAGTTTTCGTTGTACAGCAATACTCTCGCGATAATTTTCGGTTTCAGTGGCAATGTAATCATACCTAATTTGTGCCATTTCGTTATCGGGGCATAAAGCCAGCGCTCTTTTAGCCGCTTTATACGATTTATGCATTAGCCCTCCCGCTTCAAAAACATCGGAAACAGCAATTAATATATCCGATTGGTCTTCTTTTCCAAACTGTTGAAGAGCCTGTTTGAGCAAATTGAGCGCTAATTTTGGCTTGCCCAATTGGTTATATAAATCGGCTTGCAGGATAAGGCAGTCTAAATCGTTGGGCGATAAAAGCAAGGCTTTTTCCACCATTTCGAGAGCTTGTTTGTACTTTTTTTCTTCAAACAACGACATTGCTTTTTTGGCAATAAAATATCCCGAGTTTGGGTATTGCGTTAGCCCGTACTGTATGGCGCTGTCGGCTTTATCCCAAACGCCTGCGGCTTCGTAGTAATCAATAATATCTTCCAGACTGTTGTGGTCAAAATACAATTGCTCTCTGTTTCGGAGCATGGTTTCATATTGGCTTACCAGCTCCAGCACTTCTTCTTTACTATATGGTTGTTCGTCGTGATTGTCTTTATACATTTGGTAATGTTTTAGGCTTTCTTGCTTTTTGGCAACGTTTGCCGCAAGATTTTTTTCGGGTTAAGTAATTTATGCAAATCGCTAAACAAAGTAGAAACAAGCAATTAACAAAAAACGTTCACCCGACTTGTAAATACCTAACAAAGGAGTAAATAGTACTGAATACCGATAACCAACTCCACAATCTTCGGGAAAACAAAAACCCTTTTCGCCCTTGCAAAAGCTACCCTTATAAATGACAATACGTGGTAGTGTGTGCAAGCATTTTGCAAAACTTGCATCCCGAAACAACTCAACACAAAAAATAAAAAATATTTTTCCCGATGAGTTGCAAAATTGAAAAAAGATGCTTAACATTACCCCGCAATGGGAACACAATTTTAAGCGAAGGGTATTATTATTATTTTTCAACCCCGCATAAATTTCTAAATTATGAAGAAAATGAGTTTTTCCCGATTTTTGCCATTGTTTGTGTCTGCACAAACAACTCAAGCAACCCCCAAAACCCTCCTGC
>DDVC01000055.1:629-3883 GCA_002345145.1 Bacteroidetes bacterium UBA2322 | reverse complement strand
CAGGGTGCGGAATGAGAGTTAAATTGTTATTTAGCCGCATTTAGTTGCCCGATATTCTTTTGGGTAAACTGTTCTCTGTTTCTGAACAACCAATCTGTAACAACCTGCTATCAGGCGTTTGCGGCGGCACCCCAATGGGGCGCTGCTTATCGCCCTCCGTTCTAATTTTCTTAAAGCCAATTTTCAGAATAGCAACAAAAAAACTAACTAATAGTTACCAATTATCACAGGATTGACCAGCTCTGCCGCCTTCTTTCGGGCAGAAAAGATTTTACCTTCCAAATAGTTTTTCAAATAAATCAAAGATGTTAGAGCCGGTCATTTCGGAAATGCCTGCCAACACGGTTATTAATCCGGCAAACCCTGCGCCTATATATTTTATGATGGTGAGTAAATCAGGTTTTGTAATGGGGTTCAGCTCATTGTTGGGATAGGAAGCCGGGTGAGCATCGGGATTAGAAACATCGTCAAAATTGGTACGGCGGTTTAGTATTTGCCGGGTTTGATTGAGGTTTAATCTACTGCGCTCAGTTTGGTTGTCGGCATCGGGCTTAATGCCATTGAGCAATGCTTTTACCGATAATACTTCATTGGGCAGCTCTTTTACCACAATCTGGTCTATTTTATTCCGCTCGTTTAGCAGTAGGGTTTCAAGGTCTATAGGTATTTGCCTGTTTTGGCTCACATATACTATGTTTTGAGCAATTTTTAGGTTAGCAAACTGACGGTGCAGGGTGTCGAACTGTGCGCGCACAAAGGTGAGCATATCTCGTTTATTACCCACTCCGGCTATTGCAATATAAATTTTGCGTTCTTGTGGGTCGGCTTTTACAAGGGCAAGACAGTCATCTTTATCAATAACCACGCCATTTCGCCAGTACTGGTGTTTGTAGATAAAATCGTGTATGCGCACAATAAACAAAGCCATAATGCTTGCAGGCAATACATCGTAATGGTACTGAAAACCAAGCAGCTCATCGGGTTGAAAATGCCAGTTTAGTTCGGGTCGGTCTTTAGGAAAAGCGCCGGGCACAAAAAAGGTATCGGCAGCAGCAGAGAGCTGGTAGCAAAGTTCAAAGCGCTGCATAATATCCATGATATAGTTTCGGGCATTGTCGTTTGGATAACTTGTTGGGTTTAGGATACGGCGGATATCGGGCGCTTTAAGAATGCCTTTTTTGTTAATCAATTTTTCAGAGCTGATAATTTGATAAACGCCTTGTGTAACCCATTCGGGGTTTAGCACTTGGGTATCTTTGAGCAGGCGGTCGTCGCTAAAATTGAGCATAACGCCTAAATCATGGAGGAGTTTTACCAAAGTTTGCATACTTTGCTCGCCAAAATCGGGCGATACACTTCGGCAAATTTCTTCGTATTGGTTGTACCCAATGTAGTTTTCGTTAATTTCTTCTAATTTTTCCTTAATTTCGAAGTAGCTTTTAGGCAGCAAGTCATTAATGTGTTTAAGGTGCGCCACTGCAACGGCAATAGCCTCTTTTAGCTTGTCTATGTTTTTGGGCAGTTTGCAAGAGGTTTCTACAAAAGCCACTATATTAGGGTATTTATCAGAAAGTGTACCTTTGGCAAGGTCAATGGCGTGGGTTTCGCATTTATTAACAGCCACAACCACCGGCACATTTTCGCGGGCAAAAGAGCGGATTAGTTTAAGCCAATACTCTAACTCTGAGTCGCCGTATTTATCTTCGGTTCGAGGGTTAATCACCAACACATACACAGTTCGAGCGGTCATAAAAAACTTATGGGTAGCGTGCAAAATTTCTTGCCCGCCAAAATCCCACACATGCAAACGTATGGGGTTGCCGTTGTTCATTACCTCCCAGTCTTTTATCTGAATCCCGTCTGTAATGGGTTCGTTAGGGTTAAAATCATCGTCAATAAGACGTTTAATGAGCGAGGTTTTACCCACTGCCCCCGCCCCCAAAAAGATAACCTTAGCTTCGTGCAGAGGTTTGGTATTTTTAGATAGTTGCAGGTCGGTAAGGTATTGGATAATATCGGCGGGGTCGCGTTCCAGCACTTCATCAGGAATGGCAAACCGGTTATTGTGCAGGTTTAACCCCGGCTCATCGGTGGTATTGCTTAGGTTGTTTAGATGCGCCAGTTGAAGCGGAATGTTGGAGAGGCGGTTATTTGCTAAGTTAAGGCGCCGAAGTTGTGTGAGTTTACCCAGTTCGGCGGGCAAGGCATTGAGCAGGTTGTGGGCAAGGTTGAGGTGGCGGAGTTGTTGCAACTCACCAATATCTTTTGGAATGGTTGTAAGTTGGTTATGGCTGAGGTTGAGGGTTTGCAGGCTGGCAAGTTTTATGAGGCAGTTGTCTAATTTGTCTAATTTGTTGTTTTGCAGGTGCAGCTCAACCAACGATGTCAATTTATCAAAACTATCGTGTAAGCGGTGCAGGTTGTTATCGCTGAGAAAAAGACATTCTAATTTAGGCAGATTTTTAATAGAGCGGGGAATATCGTTAAATTTGTTTTGGCTGAGGTGCAGGGTTTGCAAGGAGCGCAAATGGTCAAACTCATTGGGCAGTTTATTGAGTTTATTATTGCTCAGATTGAGGAAAACCAGATTGGTGAGTTTTTTGATGCTTTGCGGTAGTTGAGTTATGGGATTTCCCGATGCGTCTAACACTTCCAAATTGGTTAAAGCGCCTATTTCGGGCGAGAGGGAGGTGAATAGGTTGTTGTGGAGGTATAGGGTTTTGAGTCGCTTAAGCTCGGTTATTTCGGGAGGCAAGCGGGTAAGCTGGAGGTTGCTAAGGTCTAAAACTTCCCATTTATTAACCAAAGCATCGTGTATGCGTTCGGCAGCGGTGAGGGTATTGTTTTTTTCCATGGTATCGGGTTTTGCACAAAGATAGTGTGAGGTTGGAATTAAAATGAACGCCCGATAGAGATAAAATCTGTGTAAGATTTGCGTTCACTCGTTAAAATGGACAACAATTTGCGGTGCGCTGCACCTTTTAAAAACACGGAACACCTCTGCTCTACCAAGATTTAGGGGCGCTGCCCCTTGTGTGTTACTCACCAACCCCCACAAACTGGTGTTTTTGGTTTTGGAAAGGTGCA
The DNA here is from genome assembly GCA_002345145.1 of Bacteroidetes bacterium UBA2322. Classification (GTDB taxonomy): domain Bacteria; phylum Bacteroidota; class Bacteroidia; order Chitinophagales; family UBA2359; genus UBA2359. The sequence continues at coordinate 796 of DDVC01000055.1, read as the reverse complement.
GCGCACCGAAATATAGGTAGCAACAGGTTAAATGCTCAGTTAAAAAGGTGCAGCACACCGAAATATACCCCCCTGCCTGTTTAAAATCCTTTCGCTATAAGATTTTGAGCAGGACCATAATTCCAACCGCGTGCAAAGATAGTGTTAATATTCACAAACAAAAAGCC
>DDVC01000055.1:0-238 GCA_002345145.1 Bacteroidetes bacterium UBA2322 | reverse complement strand
TGCCGCTAAACAGCTCGCGGGTAAACTGACCATTGATACCATAAAGGGTAATGGTTGCTTGCGTAGCATCGGGAACGCTAAACAGGAGGTTGGTTTGGGCGCTGAATGGATTGGGCATTGCTGTAATGCTTGCCGACTCTACACCTTTTCCACGTCCGCGTACCTGCTTGGGTACCCAATACCAGCCAAATGCCGTTTGACCGTCTGATGATCCGATATTGACTACATACCAGCCGGA
>DDVC01000021.1 GCA_002345145.1 Bacteroidetes bacterium UBA2322 | reverse complement strand
GTGCTGTAGAACCGCTCATCACCGCTTTGAAAGATAAAGATTGGTGTGTGCGCAGTTATGCTGCCGAAGCCTTGGGCAAGTTAGGGGATGTCCGCGCTGTAGAACCACTCATCACCGCTTTGAAGGATGATGATTGGAAGGTGCGCAGGTATGCTGCCAAAGCCTTGGGCAAGTTAGGTGATGCCCGCGCTGTAGAACCGCTCATCACCACTTTGAAGGATAATCATTGGTGGGTGCACAGGTATGCTGCCAAAGCCTTGGGCAAGTTAGGGGATGCCCGCGCCATAGAATCGCTCATCAACACTTTATCCTCCAATTGGTATTGGGAAGAGCGCAAGTATGCTGCCAAAGCTTTGGTCGAGTTAGGTGATGCCCGTGGTGTAGAACCACTCATCACCGCTTTGAAAGATAAAAATTGGTGGGTGTGCTTTGTTGCTACCTCTGCCCTGGGCAAGTTAGGTGATGCCCGTGCTGTAGAACGGCTACTCACCGCATTGGAGGCTGGCCATCGGAAGGTGCGCAAGTATGCTGCCAAAGACTTGGTCGAGTTAGGCAATACAGTCATACCACTACTTATTGCCGAACTGCAAAGCACCAAGGCTTTTAAACGGTATTCATGTGCCGAAATACTGGGCAATATAGGCAATGCTACCGCTCTTGCCCCTTTGCAGGAAGCCCTTGCCAAAGAAACCACCAATAACCGCTGCATACGCACCATGCAAAAAGCCATTGAACAAATACAAACCAAAAACCGGCTATAACCCCGCCATGACCCCTACCGAAGTTTTTAACCTGTTGCGTTTTGCGCGCGCCTATATTGTGCAGGAACTGCCTTGGTTTGCGCCCGCTTTGTTCCGGTGCCGCCTTTGCCTTACCGGGGCGGTACCGGTAGCTGCCATATCGGTAAATATGGATATTTTTTTTAACCCGCAGGCAGTTGCCGTTATCAATTCCACTGCCGGCAGCAAAGAAGCCGCTTTGCGGCAGTTGGCTTTTTTGTGGGTGCACGAGATATCACATATCTTGCGCGAACACGCCGAACGCGCTACAGAATTTAACGCCGAACCACAACTGTGGAACATTGCCGCCGATTTAGAAATTAACGACAGCCGTTGGCAAGGCACTCAAGCGCCGGTGGCTTTTAAAGGTATTTTCCCAAAAAATTTTAACCTGCCCGAAGGGCAAATAGTGGAGTGGTACTACCGCCAACTATTAAACAATGCAACCTTGCAACAAAAAGTAATACAACTGTTTGAGCAGGGTTTGCAAGATGAGGGCAGTGGCATACACGGGCATCCCCGCGAGTGGGAATTGGGCGAGAGTGAAACACAGGAACAACCACAGGAATTGAGCGAGTTAGAAATACAGGTGATGCGGCGCAGCGTGGCAGAGGAGATAGAAAAAGCGGCAAAAACGCAGAGCAATATACCCGCAGGCTGGGAACGCTGGGCTGAGGCTGTTTTAAAACCGCAAATAAACTGGCGGCTAATACTTAAAAAACGGATGAGCGTAGCCATTGCACAAGGATTGGGTATGCGCCTAAATTACTCATTTGCCCGCCCCAGCCGGCGGCAGGCGCAGTATTTACCCATATTGCCGCCCACCCTCAGCGGCAATATGGAGCCGCGCGTGGCTTGTGTTATAGATACATCGGGGTCTATGTCTGGCAAGTATATAGCGCAGGCATTGGCAGAGGTGTTTGCCGTTTTAGAGGCGTTTCGCATACCTGTTACCCTTATTCCGTGCGATGCAGAGGCATATAAACCCATTACCGTTGCCAACTCTGCCGACCGCTTTACAATCAAACAATTGCAGGGCGGAGGAGGCACCGATATGGTGGCGGGCATTACGGCAGCCCTTGCCCTGCAACCCCCACCCGATACCGTGCTGGTACTCACCGATGGTTACACCGATTACCCGCCCATACCCTACAAAATACCGGTTATTTTTGGCATCATTAAAGGAACCTACGCTTCCAAAACCCCCGAACCACCCATGCCCCCCTGGACAAAAGGTAGCGTACTAGCTATTGTGTTGTAAGGCACTTTATTTGCTCCATGTACTTTTTATAGCGCTCGCAAAGGGGTAAAAGAAGCGCCGTATCTATCAGGCGCTATCCGTAATTCAGATTTTTTTGAAATTTACCTTACAGGGTGCAACATTTACCATAAACAACCCATCGGGATAAAATACCGGCTTGGAGTAACCCAACTAATACTGCTGTAGAGAACAAATTGGCAGCCATTTCCGGCTACTACCCGGCAATGGCGCTGCCGGTACCGGTTACAAATATATTTACCGTGCCCGGACTGCCTCGGTAATATACATTGCCACTGCCGGTAATTTGCACATCTAACAGGTTGGTTACATATACATAACAATTGCCGGTGCCGGCTATGCTAATATCTGCCACCTCAGTAGTGAGTCCGTAGGTATTTACATTGCCCGACCCAAAAATATCTGCATCAAAAACTCCTACGCTGCCATTAGCCGCAAAACTGCCTGTGCCATGTATTTTTAACCGCAACTGTGGCGCATTCACGTTGTCAATCCGAATATCGCCGGAGCCGAATACATCAATGAATATAATGCCGGAGCTGTTTAGGGTAGTGAGCGTTAAATTGCCCGACCCATAGGTTTCTATTTTCAGTTCGTTGGTGGTAATGCTGCTTACTGCCCATATTCGTGCTGAGCCGTCTGTTCTGATTTGGCTAATATCGGGCATGGATATGGTTATTTTAATTTCGCGGTGTTTTCTGATACACTTGTCGGTTTCTATAATTAACCTGCCATCGGTGGTAAGGTAGGTATCAATAAGCCTAATAATGTTGTCTTCGGCTTCTATGGTTACTTGGGTAATGGTGTCTTGGTAGAGGTAAACCTGATAATTACCCATTAACTGCAATTTATTGGCATAGCCAAAGTTGCGGGTTTCGGTAATTACATTGCCCGACCCTTTTTCGCAATCACAACCGTAAAAACCGGTTATAATTGCCAGCAGGAGTAGCCAGTGCAGGTTAAGTTTGTTTTTCATGGCTTGGAAAGTTTTGTTAAAGGTTGGGTTAGGAAAATGGGAGGCTTAAATTTAAATATCGGGTTCAGAAAAATTTTTTTGAGTTTCTTTTGAAACCACCAGCGCGCCGGCTATTATATCGTGCAGGGCTTGTTTTTTTTGGGTAAAGGCAGCCATCAGAAAACCTATGTAGAGGGTAAGTGCGGAACCAATTTTACCAAAATAACGCATGGTAGCTTTGGCAAAATCAAGTTTGTTGCCATCTAAATCGGTTACTTTAAGGCTGAGCGCCATTTTGCCAAGTGTAGCCTGATTGGGCGATGATTCCATGTAGGCAAAATAGAGCCAGCCAACAATAAACTGAATACCCATGTTCATAACGAGGTAATCGTAAAGGGCTGCCATTGCTTCTTCGGAGTCTGCTTCAGAGTTAAGGTATTCCATATCAAAAGAGAGGTCGTAGCCCAAGAGCCTCAGCAAAGGTGTTACCACAATAGCCATAAAGAACCCCAGCGCTATATTGTCTATTAAAAAGGCTACAAAGCGCAACCAAAAACCGGCATATTGTGGTGCAGGTTTGGGCTTATCAAAAAAATTAGTTGGGTTATTACCGGTTTGCCAGTTAGTGTCCATAAAAGAGGTTGTTGAAAAATGGGGGTAATGAATTCAGAAAAATACGGGTTAGGGGAACAGTTTTACCGATGCACCTTGCAGTATTTCCTTATCGGGTCCGGCGTTGTGCACAAGGGCGGTAATTTCACAATTTTCGGCTACCCAGTTATTGGGGAGTGTGGTTTCAAATACTTTTATGATAACCCTTCCGGCGGTTTTGTCAATACCGGCAAGCGATAACCCTTGGGGTGCTGTGAGCATATCGCGCACTACGTGGTTGTGCTCGTAATCGGGTTTTACCGCACTCGAAATACCGCTGGGTATAAGTTGTGGGTCAACTATATGGCTTTCGGCAAGGTAAATGCTGAGGTTGTTATCGGCAGAAACGGTTTGTGTGTAGTTTATTCGGGCAGTAACTCGCAGGTTTCGGGTATCGGGGTCATAATTGGTGGTTAAGTGTAGGTTTACCGGAGTAGGTTTTTGCAGTTCTTGGGTTACTTTGGAAGCCCACGCATTGGGGTTCAGTATAGACAAGAAGTTTTCGCCCGGATATTTTACGCGGTTAATGGCGGCTGACGGTACTGCGGGCGATTCTAAGAAGTCATACAAAAAGGTGCTTTCATCTATTACAAACTGCTGTTGACTTTCGGCATAGGGGGCGGTTAAGAAACCGGCGTGCAGAGCTACATAAGCAAATCTGCCCGGATTAGAAGTAAGCAAACCCTTGGAAATTTCATGCCCTATAGGACAGTTTACGCAGCGTACGCCGGTAAACTCTTCTAATATCACAAATCGGGCTTGGGGCGTTTCTACTGCATCTATATAGGTAGTATCGGAAAGGGTTTGCGTAAAATCAATGTACGGCGGCACTTCTTCGCAGGAGTTGAAAAATGCTAATATC
>DDVC01000078.1 GCA_002345145.1 Bacteroidetes bacterium UBA2322 | reverse complement strand
TTGTGTACCGGTTTACATCAAACTCGGGTCACACCCGTTACAAAAATACCCAAATTTTACCCCTTTTAGCGGTAAAAAACGTACTTTTGCACCCTTTTAAGCCCCAATTGCCTATGTGTTGGGTATAAAATTTTATCTTTAAAGTACACTGTTATGTTGCAACGCCCTATTTCTTTGCATACCGTTTTGATTATTTTAATAGCAGTCTATTGTTTAAAACCATCTGCCAATCAGGCAGACATGGCTGCTTGCAATAAACCAAATACTAAAACCGCCACCGATACCCTGCTCAAATATCCGAACGAAAAATACTTTACCAACATTAGGCAGCTTACCTTTGGCGGCGATAACGCCGAGGCATATTTTAGCTTTGACAGCAAAAAATTGGTGATGCAAATTACCAACCCCCAATTAGGCGCCGAGTGCGACCAAATTTACTATGGCGCTATACCCCAAAAACCAACCGATAAATTTACCCCCAAACTGCTCAGTACCGGCAAAGGACGTACTACCTGCTCCTACTTTTTGCCCGATAACAAAACCATTCTCTACGCCTCTACCCACAAAAGCAACGAAGCCTGCCCACAAACCATAGACTGGCGCAAAACCGGTAAATATGTATGGTCGCTTTATCCCGAATACGAAATTTACACTGCCAATTTAAAGGGCAATATATTACAACAACTTACCCATAACGCGTATTACGATGCCGAAGCTACCGTTTCGCCCGATGGTAAAAAAATAGTGTTTACCAGCACCCGCGATGGCGATATTGACCTATACGTAATGAATACAGACGGGTCGGGTGTGCAGCGCATTACCCATGAATTGGGTTATGACGGCGGCGCTTTCTTTTCGCCCGATAGCAAACAAATTGTGTTCAGAGCCTCGCGCCCCCAAACTCCCGAGCAAATAACCGAGTATAAAGAGCTGCTTGCCCAAAACTTAGTAGCGCCCGGCAGTATGGAAATTTTTGTGTGCAATGCAGATGGCAGCAACCTGCGCCAAATAACCAAATTAGGCGGAGCTAATTGGGCGCCGTTTTTTCACCCATCGGGCAAAAAAATAGTATTTACCAGTAATCACCACACCCAAGGCAGAGGTTTTCCGTTTAACCTTTTTATGATTGACCTAAACGGCAACAACTTAGAGCAAATTTCTTTTGACAAGGCATTTGACTCCTTCCCCATGTTTTCGCCCGATGGTAAAACATTTTCCTTTTCCTCCAACCGAAACAATGGCGGCACCCGCGATACCAACGTTTTTGTGGCAGAATGGGTAGAGCCAAAATCGGGTAAATAAATGCCTTTGTCCCAATACAATCGGTTCTATTGGGGGTTGGTTATCGGCATTTTTTGAAATATCAACCCTATTTTTCGAGATTTTTAAGCAATATTGCCCAATGGGTAACATTTGCCGCTTAAAAAGTTGGTGCATAAACGCCTTTATGCCTAATTTAGCGCAAATTATTGTAAAGCTAATAAACACCCATTTATGGCAACATTCTTTACGCGTTCTTTTAAGGCGTTATTTGCATTTGCGCTTGTGTTTACTTTGACCGGGCAGTTGAGCGCCCAAACCGTAGTAAACGATGTGTGCCCCGATGCCATCAGTTTTCCTACACTTGTTTCGGGCGTAACCTCCTGCCTAAATGGCAGTAATATAGGCGCTAATGGCGAGCTACCCTATATTAACCAGGGTTTTTGCTTAGGCGGCGCTCCCTCGCCGGCTCCGGCAGCAGATATTTGGTTTAGTTTTACCGCCGTAAGCAATATCCTTGATGTAGATATTTCTTTTGACACCGAAACCATTGTGGTTTCTTTATACGAAGGCACCTGCGCTGCTCTCATAGGGCGCGAGTGCGAGGTAGGCACCGGCGGTGCACTTAATACCACTTTTGCTCCCGTAGCGCCGGGCGTGGTATATTACCTGCAAATAAGCGGAAGCTCCGTTACTGACCAAGGTGAGTTTGGTATATGTATAGAAAACTATGCCGACAATATAGACGACATTTGTATGCTGGGGCAAACCCTTAATGTATCGCCTCCGCCGCTGTTGGGCACCTACCCCCCGGGCGAAAGCATTAACTTTTGCTTTACCGTAGCCGGTTATAACCAAAATGCTTCCGATTGGTTTCATGGCTTAGTACCCGTTTTTGGCAATGGTTGGGATTTGAGTACGCTTGGACTTTCTTCGCCTGCAAGTTGTAGTACCGGCGGCACATGGTCGTGGTACAACTTGGTTCAGGGCACTTCTGCCTACGCCGCCACTATAGGCCCGCAGGGTCCCGGGTTCTTTTATGAAACGGCATCGGGCGGACCGGGTTTAGATACCAACCCCGGCAACAACTTTGGCGACGTGGGAGCTACCGGCTGTTCGTGGACTTTTTGTTTCAGCATTTCTACCTTAGAGTGCCCCCCGGGCGAAAATAACAACGACCTAAGCATTACCTTCCTCAATTTTTCTGACTCCGAAACCGGCAGTTGGGGTGCAATAAGCAGTATTTGCCCCGAAGACCCCGAGTATAAGTTTAAAGCACTGCTTGCCTGCTGTGCTGCTCCTGTTATGACCGGCGTAAACCCCACCTGCGCCAACCCCAATGGTGGCAACATTACCGCTACACCTACCGCCGGCAACCCACCTTATATTTATGAGTGGAGCAATGGTTTTACCCAAGAAACCAACGGAGCATCTTCCATTACCGGTTTAGCCGAAGGTTTCTACACCGTTACTGTAGTTGATGATACCGGTTGCTCGGCAGTGGCTTCGTTTACCCTTGTTCAACAAAACACCGGTTTTGATGTTATATTGCCCCTTACCGTAGAGGGTTGTGGCGGTTGCGAAGCCTCACCTGCCGCCCCCGCTTTGGTAAACGTAGTTGATGATGCCACCGGAGAGGTATTTGCCACTTTATCAGTTACGGCTTGCCCCTCGTTCCTCACCATTTGCCTGCCCGGAACCGGCTCATTTAGCCTTGGTTATGGCGGACAGGTTATACCTGCTGCGGTGGTAAACGGGTTGGTTACAGCGCCTTTGTTTGCCTTTAACACCGGCACGCCTTCTTTTGCCGGCACCATGAACCCGGATACGCAGGTAATATGCGCCGGCAATAATGCCAATGTAACCAACAACGCTGATGAAGTACTCAACAGCGGCGCTATTTTTACCTACGGCTTATGCACCAACCCTACCGATGTAGCCGGTACTTTAGTAGCCACAAGTGCATCGGGCAGTTTTTCGGGCAATGGGTTAATGGCTAATGCCACTTATTTTGCCGTTGCCATTGCCGGTCCCGAAGGCAGTACTCCCGGTTTGCCCGATTTTGGCAGCGCTTGTACCCATATCTCCAATGCCACACCCATTGTATTTTTAGCGCCGGTTTCGTTGGTTATTAATGAATTTTGCGACTGGCTAACCGGCGATTACCACGTTATACTGTTTGTTGCCGGCGGTTATCCTGCCTATGACAACACAGCTTCTTATATTATTAACGGCGATTATTTTGGACCACTTAATGCCGGCGAAACTGTGGAAATTATCATTGCACAAGGAACCACTACCGGCTACAGTTTTGAGGTAGTATCTGACGGTTTTGGTTGCACCGGTACCACTGCCAATGAACAGTTTATTTGCTACAAAACGCCTATTGAACTGCTCAGTTTTACCGGTAGAGTGCAAACCAACGGCAACCTGCTTTTGTGGGCTACCGCCACCGAAACCGATAACGACTTCTTTACCTTAGAGCGCTCTACCGATAACGGGCAAACTTTTAGCGGCATTGCTACCGTAAAAGGACAAGGCAACAGCATTGTTACCCAACACTACCAATGGCTCGATGCCAATGCCCCCGCAGGCATGAGCTACTACCGCCTTAGCCAAACCGACTTTAACGGTACGAAAACTACTGCTCCCAATATAGTTGCCTTAAACAGAGGCGAAACCGGTTTAGCTATTACCCAAATATACCCCACCCCTGCCCTACAAACGGTAAACATTGAGTTTACTGCATCCGATAACCAAACCGCCGAGCTAAAAGTATTTAATGTAGCCGGTCAGTTGGTACATAAGCAGGTTATACCCCAAACCCACAGCGCTAATAAACTACTCTTAGAAGTGGCTAACTACGCCGCCGGTATATACATGGTTAGTATTACTACCGCACAGCAAACCGTAGTGGCTAAATTGGTAAAAGAGTAAACACTACAAAGCAACCTTAAATACCTTTTCGGACTTCATAGCTAATTGGCTGTTGTTACATTTTAATTGCTTTTTTTACATGTGCCGAAGGTCTATCTCAAAACAGTTAGCCTATCGGCACATGTAATTTAACCCTTTGGTGCAGTACTATATATTGTGTTCTTTTCTGCTTCAAACTACGGCATCAAAAAAATTATCTATTTTTCCTTACTTTTTACAATACGATTTTTCTATGCAAAAAACAACATTACTGATTATTTTACTTTTGAGCGGATTCATTTGTAAGGCACAAACTGCCTCCTCACTGCGGGTATTAAATGATGCGGCAACAACCCTTACGCCTGAAAAAATACGCTTACAAGATAGCAAAAAACAGGGCAAGGCATGGCAAAACAGCCAAATACTGCACTTGCAAGACAGTGAAGCAGAAACGGCTTTTAAGCAAGGCGGAGGCTGTTTTACGGTAGCCAACCCCGGTTATGTTTACACGCCTGCTCAGGTAACCCAAATAACCGGCGCTCCTGTGCCCTTGTGTGGTCCGGTAGGCACATCATACAGCTCTACATATTACCAAGCCAACGGCGGAAGTTTTGCCTGGCAGGTTTGGGGGGGCGAGGTGTATGAACTGAGTCTTATTGCAGGCAATACTTACACTGTTTCTGTGTGTGGTGGTGGTGGTTCTTGGCTACCCGAAATAGCTGTTGCCGGACCGGGCGGCGCTTTTGTTGCAGCCATATTTGATTGTACCGCTACTTTTACCGCCTCGGTAGATGGGATTCACCGCGTTTTCATCACTCCATACAATGCTTGTGGCACCTTAGTACAAGAAGATAACGGCTTTTTAGTCATTACCCTTACCAATGCCACCAACTGTACCCCTGCCACTTGTGGTAATGCAGTATGTAATACCAGCGAAACATATTGTACTTGCCCAGCCGACTGCCCTTGTACCTCTAACGGCACATTTGTTGATTACAATGCATCGGGCAACCCTATAACCAGCACTACCCCGGTTGCTTTTTGCGAAAATTTTGTAACCGGTTTTCCTAATCCCGTATTGCCAGAGCATACCATGTTTGTGCCGGTGGCTGTACTGGGGCAAGATTGTGTTACTTACAATGTATCTACCACGCACGGTTCACTTTTTCGCTACCAAGGCGAAGATTTAGTGCCTGCCACCACCATTACTAATGCTACAGTGCTGTGGTTAGAAATTACCCAATCACAAATAAACGCATCGGGCGGTACTACCACTGTTACGTTTTCGGGCAATAGCGGCGCTTGTTTTGCTACTGTTAGCATCAATTGGTCAACCGTAACTAATTATGCCGGCAATGTAGCTACTACCTGCCCCTCGCCGTTGGTGTTGTTTATGTATTTGGAAGGCGCTTACAATACCGCCTCTACCGATACCTCTATGTTTGCTACGCTTAATCCTATTTTACCTTTGACCGCCCCCTACAATGTTGCCCCGTGGAACGCCCCCACTACAACTATAACCCAAATGCCTACCGGAGTGGTAGATTGGGTATTGGTGCAACTGTTAGACCCCACCACCAATGCGGTGGTAGAAAGCCAAACAGGATTGCTTTCAAGGTTTGGGCTGATTTTTGACACCGATTTAAATATAGGCCTCAATTTTGCCGCATCGGGCAATTACAATGTGGTAGTTAGGCATCGCAACCACTTAGCGCTGATGAGTTCGCAACCCATTGACCCCGAAGGTACTATTATTGACATGTCGGTAGAAGGAAATATAAGGGGCGGCACTACACAGGCGGCGCGCTTAGGTACGCTTAACCTGTATGGGCTTAAAGGCGGCGATATTAACGCAAACGGGGTAATTAACTTTACCGATTTTAACATTTACCGTTCTACCATATCGTTGCCTAATTCCTACAACCGTAGCGACTGCAATATGGACGGCAATGTAAACATAACTGATTTTAACAACCTCATTCGCCCTAATACCGGCGCTATTGGCGTTACACCCATACGCTACTAATTTGCGCAGTGTTAAATAAGTGTTAATTGTAGCCACAAATAAAAACATTCCATAACTTTGAGTGATTTTTTTTACATTTCAACCATAACAGACCAAATATGAAAGCATTTTTTTCTTTTTGTTTTGCGCTCTTACTAAGTAGCGCTCTTTTTGCCCAGTCTAAACAGGAAACCATTAGCGCCCTTGCTCCTGCCGTTCCTGCTACAGAAACAAAAGCTCAAACATCGGGCGGAGCTGGTCCGGTAATGACCCTTGAAATTACTGAAATTGATTACGGTCAAATTGAACAGGGTTCAGAGCCCCTGCGCATTTTTATGTTCAAAAACACCGGCACCGAGCCCTTAACCATTAACAGCGCACACGGAAGTTGTGGCTGTACAGTACCTAACTACCCCAAAGAGCCCATTGCTCCGGGCGAAACAGGTAAAATTGAGGTGCGGTACGATACTAACCGTTTGGGAGCTTTCCAAAAAACGGTTACGCTCAATACCAATGAAACTGAAAACGCTGTGCATGTACTTAAAATTTTGGGCAATGTGAGCCCCAAACCGGCTGAACAAACTACTCCTGAAAATAAGTAAAGTAAAGCCCCCAGCGTTAATTTTGTGAATGTTTACTGTTCAATAAAATTACCTAAGTTGCAAAAGCCTCCAAATGCACCAGTCATTTGGAGGCTTTTGTATTTATTAAGTGTGGGCAGGTAGTGATAATGCACTTTACAATTTTTCCATCAGCATTACTGCTTCAGCAACAGATAAATCCAATTGCTCGCCGGTAAGCATGTTTTTTACCGAAACCCTGCCCGATTGCAATTCGGTTTCGCCACAAAAAATGGTAAAGGGTATTTGCCGGTGGTTGGCATAATCCATTTGTTTTTTGAGTTTGGCAGGTTCGGGGTAAATTTCGGCGGGTATGTTTTTTGCTCTAAAAGATTGGAGGGTGGTAAAAGCGTACTGTTCCAGCTCGCCCCCAAAATTAATGAACAAAGCGTGCAAACCGGTTTGTGCCGATGCCGGAAACCTATTTAGTTCTTCCAGTACGTCGTAAATGCGGTCTAAGCCAAAGGAAATACCCACGCCCGATACGCCTTTTAGTCCAAATGTGCCGGTGAGGTCGTCATACCTGCCGCCACCGCCCAAGCTGCCCATTTTTACCTCCTCTGTTTTTACCTCTAAAATGCAGCCGGTATAATAATTTAGCCCTCGTGCAAGGGTAAGGTCTATTTGCACAGTATTGGTAAGCTCAATTTTGTTTAAATACCTAAACACCGCTTGCAGCTCTATTATACCTTGCAGCCCCACCTTAGAGGGCAAGAGTTTTTTGGTGAGGAAATTCAATACTTCTATATAGTCGCCTTCAAACTGAATAAACGATAAAATTTTTTGCAAGTTTTCATCTGAAATACCCTTGGACGACAGTTCGGCAGATACGCCATTGGGTCCTATTTTATCTAATTTGTCAATAGCTACGGTAAGGTCGGTAAACTTATCGGTCATGCCACAAACTTCAGCAATGCCGGCTAAAATTTTGCGGTTATTAACCATAATGCGCACCTTAAAGCCCAGTTTGGCAAAAACGGTGTCATAAATTTGCACCAATTCGGCTTCGGTAAGTAGTGAGGTGGTGCCTATGGCATCGGCATCGCATTGGTAAAACTCGCGGTATCTGCCTTTTTGGGGGCGGTCGGCGCGCCACACAGGTTGAATTTGGTAGCGTTTATAGGGCAAAGTAAGTTTACCAAAATTCATCACCACATATCGGGCAAAAGGTATGGTAAGGTCGTACCGAAGGGCTCGCTCAGTAATGCCTTTGTTGTTTTTGCCCGATAAAATTTGTTCAAAATCGGTAGTTATTTGTGTGCGTTTATCGGGGTTATCTAAGCCGTTGTTCAGGATTTTAAAAATGAGTTTATCGCCCTCATCGCCATACTTACCCATTAGGGTTGTCAGGTTTTCCATAGCGGGGGTTTCTAATGGCTCATAACCAAACTGCTCGTAAATTTGCTTAATGGTATTGATGATGTATTGCCGTTTTCGTATTTCCTGAGCATTAAAATCGCGGGTGCCACTGGGTAAAGAGGGTTTCATGAAGTGTGTTTGTTAATTATGAGTTATCAATTGCGAATTACGAATTGTGAATTGTTAGTTTTGGCTACCTATTACCATATAGTAAATACCGATTTTTCACTTTTCACTATTCACTTTTCACTACCATCTACTCTCCATACTTTTGCACTATAACATTGCAGGCTTCTTGCAGGAGTTGGTAAACGGTTTCAAAGCCGTCATCGCCGCCGTAGTAGGGGTCGGGCACGGGCAGGTTTTTTCCGGGTTTAACTTCGTTGAGTATTAGTTTAACCTTATTGAGCAGTGTTGGGTTATTCATAGCCAGTCGTTTCAGCTCGTTGTAGTTGTGCATATCCATCACGTAAATAAGGTCAAACGCTTTCAAGTCGGTTAGTTTAATTTGTCGGGCGCGGAGGTTGGCAATATTTAGGTTGTAATGCTGCATTTTTTTAACAGCGCGGTGGTCGGGTGGTTCGCCGCTATGCCAGCCGCCTGTGCCGGCTGAGTCTATGAACCAGTTTAGTCCGGCGTTTTCTGCCTTATGGCGCATAATGCCTTCTGCCATAGGCGAGCGGCAAATGTTGCCCATACAAACCATTAGTATTTTCATGTGTGCAAAGGTAAAAAGGTTATCGGGTATTTTAAACAAAGGGCAGGGGTAAAGGGTTTTTAAGTTTTAAATGGTTTAGCGCCAAATTTGGTTTTTTATCCTAATGCCTGCTGTTAGTTTATTTTATGTACTGTTTATGAACCAATTGCTCAACAAAGTATTGCCCGGCAAACACGGTAAACCCATACTTGCCGATGTGTATTACCGCACCACGCACACAGCCAAACCGATGGTTGTTTTTTCGCATGGGTTTAAGGGGTTTAAAGATTGGGGAGCATGGCATGTAATTGCTCAAAAGTTTGCCGATGCCGGTTTTGTGTTTGTGTTGTTTAATTTTTCGTACAATGGCACTACACCCGAAAAGCCCGATGAATTTGCTGACCCAGACGCTTTTGGCAACAACAATTACAGCATAGAATTAGATGACTTGGGCGTGGTAATTGACTGGCTTTGCAGCCCTCACTGTGCGGTGCCCGCAAAGGAGCGCAACCTACACCAGATTTTCCTTACCGGACACAGCAGAGGCGGCGGTCTTACTATACTAAAAGCACACGAAGACCCACGTATTAAAGCCATTGCTACTTGGGCGGGCGTTTGCTCCTATCACCGGCACATAAGCCAAGGCAATGCCATTGAGCAATGGCGCGAAAAAGGAGTAATACACATTAAAAATACCCGCACGGGGCAGCAACTGCCGCTGTATTACCAATTGTATGAGGATACAGTGGCTAATTACGAGCGGTTAAACATAGAAAAAGCTGCCCGAAACCTAACTTGCCCCTTGTTTATTGTGCATGGCACTACCGACCCGGTGGTTTTGTTTGAAGAAGCACAATTGTTAAACCAATGGCAGCCCAACAGTTTGCTGTTCCCTATACCCGATGCCAACCATGTGTTTGGTATGCGCCACCCCTGGACAGAGGAGGAATTACCACCCCATGCCCAAGATTTGACTAATGCTACTATTCGGTTTTTTTGTGGGCAAGCAGGTATGGTATAGGGTTAGTTGGCTGGGTTCTCCTCAGTTTGTTCTTCGGTTGTTTGCTCTTCTTGTGCTTGGGTTACCTCGGCGGCGGCAGAATCTACTGATTCCTCAGCATTTGGCGCTGTTTCTTCCGGTAGATCTTCGGGTTCAAAGGTAAGCTCTATCGTTTTAAGGATGGCGTACCATTTCATGAGCTTTTGGAGGTCGCTGCCATATACACGGTTGTTGTCTATGTTAGGCAGCACATTGGTCATGAAAGCTCTGAGGGTATTAGGGTCTTCTTTGTGCGAAGGGGCTATTACGCCTTCGTTAGCCTCGTATTGTTGTATTTTTTGTATTACCTAACCTAACAGTTCGCTATCGGTATCGGTAGTATAGATACTGATTTTGTCTAAGGGCGAAAAGGTGTGTAATCGGTTAGAAACAAACTGGGTTTTAGCTTCACCCAACGATTTTACCACAGCGCCATTAGGCTTTGCCGATACCATTTCGTACAAACCGGGCATACCACTCACGGCTACAATGTCTTTAAATTTCATAAGCGCGGTTCTTTAATTTTTTTACTGTAATCTAAAAAGCGGGCAAAGTTACGGCTTTTAGTTCACAAAGTGAAACTACTTGCCAATGACTGACAAATAACACGCACATACAAGCATGAATTAAACTATGGTAGAGGGTAGATAGTACTAACCACTAATTTGCGTTTTTGCGAGAAATTGCATCTATAACCTGTTACCTATCTGCTAAACATAGCCGGCTGTTTAACGGTAATATGTGCCGGTACGGAGTAGCCCCATTCTTGCATGGCAAAATCCCACTCGGTGGTAATGCGACGAAGCAGGTTGGGTTCTATGTAAAAAGCATTTTTTTTGTATGTTTTTTGGGTGGCGGCATACTGTTCAAAAAAAGGGGCGGCCTTATCAAAATTAGGCAAGTGTAGGTGTTGGTAAATGCGTTGCAGCTCTTTGAGCGGCTCGGTTTCAAGGTCTTCAAAGCGCACTTCGGCGAGCTGATGAGGTGGAATTAGGGAGCGGGTAGCGAGGTATTTACGCATCAGTTTGCCATATACCGATAGTATGTTATTGGTTGTCAGTTCATCGGTAAATGACGCTAATTGCAAACTGGGCATCATACTGGTAATGAACTTGTGGGTAGAAAGGAAAACTTCTACCGGATTGCGGTAAATATGGATAAACTTGGCATCGGGAAACATATTTAGCAGCGCTTCAATCCTTCCTGTATTGGGCGGGTTTTTTGATACAAACATATTACCTCGTGTATTGGCAATGGCTTTTTTAATAAGGCGCACATATTCGGTTTTCCATGTTTGCATTTCTGCATGGCTTATGCCCTCAAAATCTATATAACGGCGGTAAAACCGGTCGGTTAGAGAGGGGAAATACCAGAAGTTGTAATAACAAAGACCATGAATATTGCCCAGTGCAAACTCCTCTTCCTGCGGAAAATCGGGGTTCATCACCACATTATCACCCTGTCTTTTAGGTGGGAGGGCAAAGCGCATAAATTTTTCAAAAATAAAGCGGGCCGGCTGGCCAAAAAGCAATTCAGGAAAAGCTGATTGATAGGTGGATACAAACCCCATTTGTGGGTCTTGCCCTAAAAAATTGTGCAGGTGTGTAGTGCCGCTTCGCCAGTGCCCAATGATAAAGATGGGTGGATTTTGGAGCGACATGCGGTCAAAACGACTGTTGTAAAGCCATCGCTCACCTATTCGGAAAGGTTCGGTTATCAGGCTCAACAGTGTAGCTGCTATTGCTCTGCCATAAAAAGATTTACCCACTTTGCCTTGTTGCAGGGTTTTTATTAGGGCACGTACACTGCCGCCACTTATAGCAGGCAGGGCAATTTCTTTCTTAAAGTTGACAATTGATTTAAGCATACTCATATTGACGCTAATTTGTAGGAGGTAGTTTAATGCAATTTGGTTGGTAGTATTTACTTAAAATGAAACAAAGGCTACACAAAATTCAACATGCAGCCGGCTAAAACGGCGCAAAGGTAAGCCAAATATAAAAATGCAGATACCTTGTGCCAAACTCTTGTAGAAACACCTTGCTGCCCGATGTTAAAACAAGCCTTACCCATTAGGCGTTATTATAAATGACGTATCTTGTGTTGTTTTTTACCACAACTGTTTACTTTCTTATGCTGTACCGGTACCGAACTTTTGTATTGACTGCTTTTGCTGTTTTGGTCATTTTTTTTGTGGGAGCTTGCAAAAAAGAGCAACCTAGCCCTGTAGGAGAATGTGGCAAAGATTTAGTTATTAACTGGGACTTGTACTCGTATGCACCAACGCCCCACAATTTGGTTATTCCGCCCACGCTTCCGCAAACCATGCCTATGCCTGCCAACAACCCCTTAACAAAAGAGGGCATAGCGCTGGGCAGAAAGCTATTTTATGACCCTATCTTATCTGCCGATAGTACCCAATCATGTGCAAGTTGTCATAATATAGATTATGCTTTTACCGATAATGGTAAAAAATTTAGTGTGGGTATTGACGGCGTACCCGGAAACAGAAATTCTATGGCGCTTATCAATTTGGGCTGGACTAACCGCCTGTTTTGGGACGGACGCTCCGAAGGATTGGAAACCCAAGCCCTTGAACCTATAACCAATCCTGTGGAAATGCACAATACATGGGAAGAAGCTGTTTGCGACTTGATGAAAGTGGAGCAGTATCGGATTGATTTTTACAAAGCATTTGGGGTAAAAGAAATTACCCCCACCGAAGTAACCAAGGCGCTTGCACAATTTGAAAGAACGCTCATCAGCGGCGCTTCTAAATTTGACTTGGCAAGTACTCCCGGAACCGGTGTATTTTTTACCGAACAGGAAGACCTCGGCTTTCAGCTTTTTTACAGCGAAACCGGCGGCGACTGTTTCCACTGCCATGGCGATGGCGCCCGTTTTTTTACCGATAATTTGTTTCACAACAACGGATTAGATAATGTACCGCCGGGTGGTCAGTTTGCAGACAAAGGTCTGGGCGCAGTAACCGGAAGACCCGAAGATAACGGGCTTTTTAGAACCACCACCCTCCGAAACATAGCCCTAACCGCCCCCTATATGCACGATGGCAGGTTTGCTACCTTAGATGAGGTTCTTGACCATTACAGCGACCACATAAAGCCCTCACCCACATTGGATATTTTAATGATAACCGATTTTGGCGGGATAGGCAAACAGTTAACTCCCGATGAAAAACAAGCCCTCATTGCCTTTTTGCACACGCTTACCGATACGGCTTTTGTAAATAATCCGGCATTTAAAAATCCTTTTGACTAATGGTTTACCTTTGGTAATCAGTAGTTGATAATGGGTATCGGGAAAAATAAGGGCGGCACTTTTGATACCGCCGCCCTTACGGATACTTGGTAGCCTGTAATGAGTATCGGGAAGTGAAAAGTGAAACTGATACGCACTAACAACTACCCGCCAATCTTAGAAATTAGCCCTTACCGAAATCACTAAATTTCTGCCCGGCGCTACCAAACCGGAGCTGTAGGGTCGGTAGCGTTGGTCGGTTAGGTTTTCAACGCCGGCGCTAACCGACAGGTTTTGATGAAACTGGTGCATAGCCTTAAAGTTGAGGGTGTACCAGCCCGGCGAGTAGGGGTTTCCGTTGGCATCTTTGGCATAAATGGCGGGTTTACCCTGCTCCTCGGGATTCAGGTTTTCGTAGCTCACTTGGGCATTATACATAACGTATAACTGCATAAAGAGTTTGTCTTTTTGGTAGCTCAAACGTGTTACGCCAAAAGCAGGCGCTGCATGCCTTGATGGGCTTAGTTCTGCATTGTTCATTTCTTCTTTACCCAATTGGTAATTATAGCGCGATGCAAGGCTGAACCCGCCGGGCAGTTTTACCTCTATACCGGCATTAACCCCATAAACAGTGCCATAAGCTGCATTTTGTATGGCATATACCCGGCTCAAATTGCCGTTATACAAAATGCTGTCTTGACCGTTTACCTGAAAAGGTCTTCTAACCATGGCATTGTTTAAATAGGTGTAAAAACCGGTTGCATCAAGTTTTACCACATTACCTATTATTTTGGTTATGCTCACCTCAGCGTTGTAGGCGTACTCTGCTTTTAATGCCGTATTGGGCACAATTACTTCGCCACTTACAAAGTCAAATATCTTGCCTATATCGTCCACATTGGGCGCTCTGAAACCGGTGCTGCCGTTTATGCTTACTTTCCATGTTTCATCGGGCGTAAAAACCAAGCCTATGCTTCCGGTTGTGGCAGCATTTTTTAGGGTAGAGGTAGTAAAGTCGAAAGGAAAGAAATCGAGTTGTCGGGTAAAATCGGATTGGATATGAAATGCGCCATACCTTGCTCCGGCTTGGAGGGTAAATTTATCCGAAACCAAAAACTGGTAGTTCACATAACCGGCATAG
Organism: Bacteroidetes bacterium UBA2322; assembly: GCA_002345145.1. GTDB lineage: Bacteria > Bacteroidota > Bacteroidia > Chitinophagales > UBA2359 > UBA2359. The sequence continues at coordinate 6,505 of DDVC01000078.1, read as the reverse complement.
CTGCTCCACTCCGAAGCCGGATACCTGTCGGGCACCGGTATGGGGTTGCCGTTTCTGATATCTACCGCAGTTCCGGTTGAGGTAACATCGTTTAGCACATACTCAGCGCCATAAACAAATTGGTGTTTGTTGGCGCTTTTCTCAAAATCCACATTTACCGAGTATGCCTGTACCTGCTCTAAATTGGTGCGCAAACGGTGGTTATTTAACCTTCGGTCTATGCGGCTTTCTTCAAAGTATTGTTGTGCTAAACGGATGGTCATTTGGTTGTACAGGCGGTTGTTGCCGGTGTGCGTAACGGTAAGGTTATTGAGCATCCAAATTTGCGGACCATAGTTCCACACAGCCGAAACCGGCAGCCCGTTGCTTTGTTTTTCAATCAGCCGGTCGTATCGGGCATAGTCGCCGGTTTCTGAGTAGTGAAAGCCGTACTGAAAATCCCATTTTTTGTTTGGCGTAAACCTAATTTTTTGCATTAGGTTCATTTGTGTATATCCGGTAGGGTTTTGTATGCGGGGGTCGGGGTTTTCAAATACTCGGTCAATGCTGTCTATGCGCTGCACATAGTAGGTTTTGAGGTATTCATCGGGACCGTGTTTACCCATTCGCAAATCGCCAAATTTTGAATGGGTAAAGCCGGTTACAGAAGACCACTTTTTCCAGCCTACCTGCACATCAAAATGGTTGGTTATTTCGCTGTTGGCAGATGAATAGCGGCTCACGGCATTGCCCGATATTTGCGGCTTACCCGATAGCGACAATCGGGGGGTAAGCGTTTGAAAACTCATCACCCCGCCAATGGCATCGCTGCCGTAAATAACCGAGCCCGGGCCAAACAGCACTTCGGTATTTTCAATGGTAAAGGCATCTAACGAAATAACGTTTTGGATATTTCCTGCCCTAAAAATAGCTGAGTTCATCCTAATACCGTCTATGGTATAGAGCAGCCTATTGGTAGAAAATCCCCTAATCATGGGGCTTCCGCCGCCCTGCTGGCTTTTTTGAATAAACACCTCGCCCGATGCGCCCAATAAATCGGCTGCGGTTTGCGGGTTTTGAAGGGCAATGTCTTTGGTAGAAATGACCGATATTTTGGCAGGCACCTTGCGCAGGGTTTGGCTCCATCGGGTAGCCGAAACCACCATAACATCAAACTGTGTAGCCGATGCAGTTAGCAATACCTCAAAACTCATTTTTTGTAACCGGTCAAAATTGGTTATCTCGGTTTTGTAACCAAGACACCGAATTTCTATTTTTTCGGAGTCTTTAAATGCCGAAATATCAGCCTGCCCCTGCGCATTGGTGGTGGTAAAGGCTTGGGGGGCGGCGCTCATTAGGGTTGCCCGGTCTATGGGGTTACCCGTTTGGCTGTCAATAACCGTTAAGGTTTGGGCATTAGCGCTATACACCAATCCCAGCAAAAAGAAAAGTATGAAAAATTTGTTCATTGTTTTTGTGTTGTAAAAGTTAAGTTAAACAAAACGATTGGCATATTTTGGGCAACTTGGCATATAACCTTATAGGTATGCACATTAAGCATATAATGTTGCACCCAAATTTAATACAAAGGAAATAAACCCCCAAAACAAGTTAATCCGCTTCCTGAAAAGGAGCAGAGAGCAAGCGTAAAAGCGTGGAGCGGTAAAATGTTTAACTTATTTGGGGTGGGGGCGAGGGAGGCGCATTAGCTGCCGCCGCATACCGTTTTGTGGTAAAATAGTATGGGCAAACCGTTTCCCAAGTGGTAAACGCATTTTGAGGGGCAGGTTCTGCAAAAAACAGCGAGGTAAAGAACCGGTACAGTTGATTTTGTTTTTCTTTATGTGCCGGATTGTTGTTTAGCGCCCGGGCAACCAAGTGCTCTAATTGTTTATTGAGTTGGGTTTCTTTGTTATCCCACCAAACCCAGTAGTAAGTGGTATCGGCAACGGTTTGGGTTTCTACAATATCATACATTTGCCCTTGGTACGCAAACTCTTTGCTGTGTTCCCACCTTAGCTGTGTTTGTTTTTGGAACTCGGTAAATTTTAGTAAAACAAGCTCCTCTCTGTTTATGCCGGCAATGATTTTTCGCTTAATTTCTTTTTTTAGCTGCTTTTTCTGCCATTGCAAAACAAAGTAGCTTGTTGCCAAAGGTGCAACAAAACAAATCAGCAACAAGATACTATATACTCTGAGCTTCAACCGGCAAGTTTTAGGCGTACAAAGGTAGTAAAATTTTGGCTTGCCTACCTGCACCCCTGCGCCCCATTTTGCACCAAGTAGTGTGGCGCGCTAAAACACCATTTTGGTAAAAGCAGCGCCGGTAAACCGGTAAATTGCCTCGCCGTTATTGATAAACATCAGCTCGCCTTGTTGGTTTTTGTAAATTTTCCATATAGCATTGGCGGTAAGCCCATGTTGGGTGGTGTAATTGGTGAGTTGGTTGCCACTGTATTGCCATGCGCCCGAATCAATAGTGCCCACCCACAGGTTGCCGTTGTTATCTTGGTTTATGGCAAAAACTCGGGCTAAGGTGCCTGCTTTTTCTTTTAGCGACTTTAAAAAATCGGGATTAGCCAATCCTTTTTCCTCCGTTACATTAACAAGGGTATCGCCACTGTACCTAAACAAGCCGGCTCCGTTATTGCCAAACCATATATTTCCTGCCTTGTCTTCAAATATAGTGCGCACGGCGGCGGCATCTAATCCTTTATCGGCAAAAAAGGTAAACGATTTTCCGTTGTAGCAACAAACACCCCTTTCCTGTGTGCCAAACCATATATTACCTGCTTTATCTACAAGGGTGCTGTAAACGGCATAAGGTCTGCTCATAGTGGTAGGGTCGGGTATATAGTTATCGGGGTGAATGGTAAAATTGGTAAAAGTATTGCCATTGTAAAAGCAGATACCATTTAAATGCCCGAAAAAAAGCCCGCCCCGATGGGTGTAGTGCAGCGCGCCGGCGGGGGCATTTTTAATGGTATCGGTGTAGTTGGTAATAACAGCGCCATCAAAACGGCAAACGCCATCGCGGGTGGTAAACCATATATGTCCGTTTACATCTTCCTGAACCGACCAAACAAAATTGCTGCATAATCCCTCTTTATCGGTTATGTGCAACAGTTTTTTGCCGTTGTACCAATATACGCCCGCTCCGTTATCGGCAAACCAATAGTTGCCGTGCCGGTCTTGGAATATATCATCTGTATTCTTATCTAATCCCGATGCGGGTTTGCCAATAAGCTCCAATTGCTGCTCCGGCGTTTTTTGGGGTTGCCCGTTGCATGATGCCAATATACTCAACAAGGTAAAAAGGCATACCCGATGAAAAATAGCGGGTAAAACGGGCTGTTGTGGTGGAGTGGTGTGCTGCATAAAACAGGAGGTTAGGTTTGTGAGGAGAGGAGGTGGTAAAGGTAGGGGGTTTTTGGTTTAGGGCAGTTGATTAGGGTGGTGATGCCGTTTTTTTTAAGGTTATTTAAGGGTTTATGAAACCTAACACATGTGTATTTTGTAGAATTACCTAACTTTGCGAGTAGCAAATTGGTTTATTAAAATAAAAAGGGCATCAGTGAATATATTTGAACACATTAAAGGGGCGCATAGGGAAAATTTTGTAAGCGATTTCTATCAGACCTTTTTAACAGAAAAAGTAAGTAAAGAGGTGAACAAAGTTGTTTTGGAAGCCTTTTTAAAAGCGTATTATAGTACAAAGGGGGAAAAATCGTTTTCATTTGATTTAACTCAACCTTTTGATGCGCAGCGTGAAGTATCCACTAAAAAGGGTGGTAGAATAGACATAGTAATAAGAGGGAAATCAGGAGAAACTAACAAAGCCATTATAGTTGAGAGTAAAATGAGAGGTGATCTTAAAAATGATTTGAAAGATTACTACAATTCTATTGATTTACCCGAAACAGATAAAATTGCTCTCATTTTATCTATTGCTCCCTTAGAGGACCCTGATAAAGTGTTTGTGAACATTACACATAAACAAGTAGCAGAAAATGTATTGAGCAAAATACCTTCGCTTTCTAAAGAACACAGGGAGGTAATTTACTTGGAAGATTTTGCCGAGCATTTGGTGCAGTTAGGTAAACAAACCGAGTGGCTACAAAAAAGATATGCCGAACCGCAAAATGAAAATAAAAACGAAAATAAGAAGTTGCCTACACCCGAGTGGTTGCTCAAGTTGAGTAAAAAGTTGGTTACCTTGTTAACGGAAAAACCCAACGCTATTTGGAATAAGAATTCCAGCGGACGTTTTGTTTTAGTTAGGCATAAACAAAATGATAAACTTTTCCTTTTCATAGGAATTGCCTCATTTGTTAAAGGTGAGTACGCCATCGGGTTGGCTACAAAAGATAATGCGTATTTCAACAAACTTTCTATCTTAAAAGAAGATTTCTCCTCGTATGGCAATAAAATTAAAGGTTGGGCTAACGACTTTTATTGCATTACCTACAAAACCTACCCGGTTGATTTGGTAACAGAGAAAAAGCTAAATGCTCCTATTGAAGATATAGCATTTGACCAAATATCACCCCAATTAACTTCACCTGACTCTGAATGGATAGCACTTACTCATAAAATCATAACCCACTTAACCCCCCAATAAATGCTCCCTAACACCCTTCTCCCCCACACCCATTTAAGCGCGCCCCGTGGCAGCCAACTCACCTGCAAGGGCTGGATACAAGAAGCCGCCCTGCGCATGTTGCTCAATAATTTAGACCCGCAGGTAGCAGAAAAACCCGAAGATTTAGTGGTTTACGGCGGCAGAGGCAAGGCAGCCCGAAACTGGGAAGCCTTTGACCTCATAGTAAAAGCCCTGCAAGATTTAAACGAAGACGAAACCCTGCTCATTCAATCGGGCAAGCCCATAGGCATTTTACCCACCCACAAAGATGCCCCCCGCGTACTCATTGCCAACTCTAACTTAGTGGGCAAGTGGGCTACTTGGGAGCATTTTAACGAGTTAGAGAAAAAAGGGCTCATGATGTACGGGCAAATGACCGCCGGCTCTTGGATTTACATAGGCACCCAAGGCATTGTGCAGGGCACTTATGAAACCTACCGCTCCCTTGCCGATATTCATTTTAACGGAACCCTGCGCGGCACCGTAAATGTTACTGCCGGATTGGGCGGCATGGGCGGCGCACAGCCCCTTGCCATTACCATGAACGAAGGTGTAGCCCTTATTGCCGAAGCCGAAGAATGGCGCATAGATAAACGCTTAGAAACCCGCTACTTAGACAAAAAATGCCTCCATATAGATGAGGCTATTGATATGGCAGTGGCGGCTGCCCAAAACGGCGAAGCCATTAGCATAGGCGTACTGTGCAATGCGGTTGAGCTGCTGCAACGCCTCTTAGACCGAAACATCATACCCCACACCCTTTCCGACCAAACCTCAGCACACGATGAGTTGCACTATATACCCGAAGGGCTCACCGGCGCACAAATAGCTGTACTGCGCGAGCAAAACCCCGATGAATACCGCCGCCGAGCCTTAGATACTATGGCAAAACACGTAACCCAAATGCTGCAACTGCAACAACGCGGCGCTATTACCTTTGATTATGGCAATAACCTGCGCGGGCAGGCTAAAGACAAACGCGGCGTACAAAATGCCTTTGATTTTCCGGGGTTTGTGCCGGCATACATTCGTCCGTTGTTTTGCAAGGGGTCGGGCCCGTTTAGGTTTGTGGCATTATCGGGCAATCCGCAAGATATACATACCTGCGACCAAACACTGCTGGAACTTTTTCCCGATGACAAAGGCTTGGTGCGCTGGATAAAAATGGCGCAGGAAAAAATAGCGTTTCAGGGCTTGCCCGCCCGAATTTGCTGGCTGCCCATGGGCGCCCGCCAAAAAGCCGCCCTCGCCTTTAATGAGTTGGTGCGCACCGGCAAAGTGAGCGCCCCCATAGTTATAGGACGCGACCACTTAGATACCGGCTCGGTGGCATCGCCCAACCGCGAAACCGAAGCCATGATGGACGGCTCAGATGCCGTTGCCGATTGGCCTATCCTAAACGCCCTTATCAACACTGCCGGCGGCGCCAGTTGGGTATCGTTTCACCATGGCGGCGGCGTGGGCATGGGCTACTCGCTGCACGCAGGTATGGTAATAGTGGCAGACGGCACCCACGATGCCGAACTCCGCCTTGCCCGCGTACTTAATAATGACCCCGCTATGGGTGTGCTTCGCCATGCCGATGCCGGATACGATATAGCCCTCGATACCGCCCGACAATACCGGTTAGATATTAAGGAAAGGCTGGGGTAAACGCAGTGGGTAGCTACTTAGGTACTGCCTATCATTCAAATTGATGCCGTATTTGCCGGCTAATTGGTTAGATTTCACGCAAAGACGCAAATTAGTTGTTATTTTTTAGTACCCACTACTCACAACCAACTACTAAATACCCATATCCGGCAGCAATTAGCACACGGATAACACAGATGTGGCTGATTGGTACAGATTTTTTAAAACAGTAGCTACTTAGGCGCTGTCCAT
>DDVC01000246.1 GCA_002345145.1 Bacteroidetes bacterium UBA2322 | reverse complement strand
TCTTCCGATCTTATACTTCAAACCAAGGCTGCAGCCATCCCGATGGGATAGGACGTTCAACATCGGGTACTATTGATAGGCTTCCTTTTTGGTACTTAACATAACGCTATGCAGGTATCAACTGCCGGTAGCCCGATATTGGGTTAATTATTCAAAACGCCAATGGGGGTGCGGAAAGTGGGTTTCAGTATAAAAAAGTAGCCAAAAATGAAGCCTTCCCAAAAATTGGCTTATAATAAATGCTGTTGCCTTTAAAAACGCCATAGCCTAATGTCTGAAAACAGACATAAAAGGCGTAAAAAGCGCTATGTTTACCTAAAAAAAGCAACATTAAAAATAGATGTCTATATTTGTGAAACCTTGCAGCCGCAAGTTGCGCAATTACCTGTTCCGTAATAACAGGGTAATGCCATGTATGTAGCCCGCAAACAACAATATATTTATACACACCAACCGCATTTTTAGTTATGAAACACCGCTACACCCTCCTCACCGGCTTATGGCTGTCTGTTTTTGGCAACCTCTATGCTCAATATGCTTTGTATGAAAGCGGAAAATTATTTGTAAAGTTTGACAACGACTGCTCGTTTGAGTGGCAACCCGATGACCCGATACAGAACAAAGAACTGCAAAACAGTTTTCCCGATTTATACCAACTCCTGCAACAATACCAAGCTACCGCCTTGCATCGGGCTTTTAAACTGCCGCACCCGCTGCTTAGGCAGGTGTATGTGCTTCGGTTCAATCCTTCCCTTTCGGCACATCGGTTTACCGGCGCTTTGCAACAGCTAAACTATGTGCGTTATGCAGAGCAGGTGCCCCAATACCACTTGTTTGACTGTACGCCCTCCGATGCCCTGTTTGCCCAGCAGTGGGCTTTAACCAATACCTACACACCCGCCGCATGGGAGTTGCTAACTGCCAACTCGTGCAATTTTGCCAACATACCCCAGTGCCAGCAGGGGGTGGTGCTTGCCTTAGTGGACGATGCCGTACTCACTACCCACCAAGATTTACTGCCCAACCTATGGGTAAACCCGGGCGAAATACCCGCCAATGGCATAGACGATGACGGCAACGGTTATATAGACGATATAAACGGCTGGGACGCTGCCCTAAACGATAACAACCCCTACCCCGATGTGCTAACCGATACGCATGGCACGCACTGCGCCGGTATAGCCGCCGCCGCTACCAACAACGGCTTGGGCATAGCCTCACCTGCCGGTAGTTTTGTGCAACTGATGTCGGTAAAAATAGGCACTATGGGCGCGCTTACCGCCCCTTTTGCCGGCGTGGAGTATGCCATAGCATCGGGAGCTAATGTTATCAGCATGTCGTGGGGTGGAGGCGGTTTTTCGCAAACGTATCAAAACCTGTTCAATGTTGCCCATGAACAAGGCATTGTTTGTGTGGCTGCCGCCGGAAACGACCACGTAGCTATACCCATGTATCCGGCTTCGTACAACCATGTTATATCGGTGGCGGCTACCAACAGCGCCAACCAATTAGCCGGTTTTTCTAACTACGGCGCTACCATTGATATTTGCGCCCCCGGCGTGGACATTATGAGCTGCCTTGCCGATAACAACAGCGCCTACGGACCCATGAGCGGCACTTCTATGGCTTGCCCCTTAGTGAGCAGTGTTTGCGCCATGATGCTATATCTAAATCCCGCCCTTACGCCCGATGCGGCGCTTGCCTGCCTGCAAAACAATGCCATTAACATAAACGCCCAAAATCCGTTGTATGTGGGGCAAATAGGAGCCGGTTTAATAAACGCCGAAGCTGTTTTTACCTGCCTCCAAAGCCCGCCATTGGTGCAGTTTGGTTATGCCTACCCCATTTACTGCCCGGGCGAGCCAATTGCCCTTACCAACCAAACCCAAAGTTGTCAAATTACCCAATGGCAGTGGACTTTTGCCGGCGGCGCTCCCGCTACCTCTAATTTGCAAAACCCTGTGGTGAGTTACGCCTCATCGGGCAATTATACCATTACCCTCAGCGCTACCAACACCTTTGGCACGGCTTCGCAAAGCCAAAACATCAGCATTGGCACGCCTACCGCCACACTCAGCGGCGGCGGCAATATAGTGGCGGGTTCTACCCTTAGCCTGCAAGTAACCTTTAATGGGTCGCCGCCCTACTCCATAACCTACTCCGATGGTGCAAACACCTACACCCTTACCAATATTACTCAAAGCCCCTACTTTTTTAGCGTTACCCCTGCCGATACTACTACTTATACCCTGCTCAGTGCGGGCAATGCCTATTGTGCTGCCAATGTAACGGGGCAGGCAGTGGTAAACGTGCTGCCGGTAAGCAGCAACGAAGATATGTGTAAGTTTGGCAACATATATGGCGATGCCGGCAATAGCTGGGTTTACTTTTTGCAATCGTACAACCCCGTAACCGAAACGGTGCATTTGGGCTCGGGCTCTCCGCACCTATCGGTGGTAAATACCGCCACCGGCAATGTGGTAACGGCTAAAAATTACCCGGGGCTTACCTATCCGGGCATACACTACGTTACCGCCCCCAATGGCGATTTGATAGGGGTAAACCAAGACCCTTGGGGACCCGACGCTAAATGGTATGCCAACCGCATAGATGCCGCCGGAAATTTGATATGGGCAGTGCGCTATGAGGGTGCAGGGCGGCAGGTAAGCCCCCGCATTGTGCCTTCATTGGGCGATACGTATTTTATTGCCGGCTGGTACAACAACACCGGCGGCACATCTGACGATTTTGGGGTTTTGCGCATTGATGGAGCAGGCAATATCCTCAACTCCCTTGCCTTAAACTATGGCGATGACCAAATGGGCAACATTACCCCCGATGGGTTGGGCGGGTTGTATATGGCAGGCGAAATAGAACACGACAGTACCATTACGTTTATACACCTTAGCTCTGCCCTTAGCGTATTGCAAATGCACCAATACAAACCGGTGCCGGCGTATTACTCTGAGGGGCGCTCCGTTATCCGCACTTCCGATGGGGGTTATGTGCTTACCGTTTACCGAAACACCGGCGGCTCTAACCAATACGCCGTACTGCTCAAGTTTAATACCACCCTTAATATACAGTGGGCTACCCGATATTTTCCTTCGGGCGCTTATGGGTATTGCTATCCGTTTGATATAGTAGAAGACGCATCGGGCAATTTGTATGTGAGCGGCGAAGTGTCTTTATCATCAACCACCGGACCGTATCGGGCTTATTTTGCCAAATTTTCGCCATCGGGCAATCTGATAAGCGCTAAGGTAGTGAGCAATGCGGCAGGCAACCCGGTAAATGCCCGATACGGCGGCATTCAATACAACCCTAACTCGGCTTTTGCCCCCATGATACTGGCTGCCAACTTAACCGGCGCACCCTTTGGCGGCAACGATTTTATCCTTATCAGAACTGCCGAAGACATGGAAGATTGCCTGCTTACCGATTACACCCTTACCGCACAGCCCGAAATATGGACGCAACTGCCGCTCAATATGAGCACCTCTACCATAAACCTTACGCCACAGCCCCTTGCTTCTGCCTCTGCCGATACGCCACTCAACCGCCAAAGCGAGTGCCTTGATTGTGTGGTAAATACCTGCGCTTTTACCTGTTCTTTTACCCTGCCCGCCGCGCCCCTGTGCAGTGGCAGCTCTTTTACCTTTGTGCCGCAATGTACGGCTAATGCTTACCTGTGGATGGTAAACAACAGCCAGCAAACCGAAGGCAACCCGTTTACCTACACGTTTCCCGATGCAGGAACTTACACCATTACCCTGTATGCCAATGATGGCAACTGTACCGCCGTAGCACAAAACGAAGTAACCATAGTGGCGGCAACCGGCTCTGCCGGCAGTAACCTTATACTTTGCGAGGGCGAAAGCGGTAACCTCACCGCATCGGGCGGCACTAATTATGTGTGGTCGCCCGCATCGGGCTTAAACAATCCGTTCATTCCCAATCCTACCATTACGCCCACCCAATCGGGTACTTGGTATGTTACTATCAGCAATGCCGCCGGCTGCGCCGTTACCGATAGCGTACAAGTTTGGATAGCGCCACCGCCTGTATTGCTGCCCACTCAATTAGATACCGCCCTCTGCTTTGGCGATACCCTGAGCCTGCAACTCTGGAACGGCAGCCCTATTTCGGATTACAATTACCTCTGGACACCCTCCACCGGACTTAGCTGCACCACCTGCCCCAATCCATGGCTCAACACTACGCAAAGCAACGTGTACACCCTTGCCGTGAGCAATAGTTTTGGCTGCACAGCCCTGCAAACTTTTACCGTCAATATCGTTGTTAACCCCACGGTTTGGGATACGCTGCTGCTGACCACTTGCAATCCCCTGCAAGCGGGCGTGTTTACCGATACCCTCAGTTGCGATAGCCTCCTTACCCGAGTATTTACCCTACTGCCTTCTTATGCCGATACCCTTTACCTTACCACTTGTAACCCAACCGAAGAAGGCATTTTTACCGATGTATTCCTGAACCAATACGGCTGCGACAGCCTGCTTACTACCATTACCACCTTGCTGCCCAGCCCGCAAACCACCATTAGCCTAACCACTTGCAACACTGCCGAGGTAGGCTCCGTTACCCTAACCTTGCCCGCCATTAACGGCTGCGACAGCCTGATTACTACCATTACCACCCTCAGCCCAGATTGCCCCGACGAAAACGGACTGCTCATTCCCAACGCCTTTTCGCCCAATGCCGATGGCATAAACGACCTGTTTTTTGTGCGAAATCCCAATATCGCCACTCTTTACCTTGCCGTATATAACCGGTGGGGGCAGCGTGTATTTGAAACCCATAACCCCGCCGATGCATGGAACGGCACTTTTAAAGGCGCTAACTGCGAGCTGGGCGTATATGTATATTACGCCACCGGCACCTTTGCCAACGGCAATGCGTTTTCGGTAAAGGGTAATGTAACGCTGCTGAGGTAGGCGGCGGCTGATGGGGAGGAGGGTAGCCCCCCAAGGGCAGCGCCGATTTATTCTCCCCCTGACCCTCAAAGAAGGGGGAGTTTTAGGGACTTAGCTCTTATTTTCCAAAAATCAGCGCTAATCAACCGCCTCCGTGTTATCCGTGTGCGAATTGCTGCCCTAAATCTTATCAATTAACCTATAAATACGCCATGAACTTGCAGGGCGGGCAAGTTACCTAAGTAGTTACTAAAATACCCCGATTTTCACCTCAAATTGAGGCTGCACTCTTTATGGCCTAAATGAGTATCTTTGCAAGTGAATAAGGTAATTTACGGCTGTAACCCCCCCACTTCATTTACCCAGTATGTATTCTATTGTAACCGGCATATTTTATTCGTTTCCCATTCAGTTGCTGGTATTGCATATTAAAAGAAATAAACTTTTATTATTTTTTTGGGTATTCCTGTTTGGGGTGGTTACCAATGCCTTTTTGGGCAAATTGGGGGGCGCTTACCTGTTTTTAGACCCCGAGTACTTGGGCGAGGTAAGTTTCTGGGGTTTTTTTTGGGTAGGGTTGGCTTTTGGGTTTTTCCTCATTACCTGGAATATAGCCACCTATATGATGAACAGCTTTCGGTTTCCGTTTTTGGGTGCGCTACACAGTCCGTTTTACCATTTTTGCATCAACAACAGCCTCATTCCACTGGCGTTTATACTTACCTATTTTAGCTGCATTTTTCGTTTTCAGTTATTGTTTGAGTTCCGGCCTGCCATTACCCTGTTTACATTTTTTGGCGGCTTTTTGCTGGGTGGCATCCTCATGACGCTGCTGTTTGCCTTGTATTTTTACCTTACCAATACCAACATAAACAAACTGTTAAACGCCATTAAAAGCATAGAAAAACTGCAACTATCGGGAAGCAAAACCCGATTTAGACCTGCCGGCATCAACACTGCTTATAAACGCCAGCAAAAACAATCAAAATCGCAACATGAGTGGACCGCAGTGCGCTATTATCTTACACAACGACTAAGAATTAGGCGGGTACGCTTTACCGAACACTACAGCCGCCAAAGTTTAGAAGCCGTTTTTCAGCAAAACCATACCAATGCCTTAGTTATACAAGCCGTAGCGCTGTGCATCTTAATAGGGCTGGGTTTTTTAATGGATGAGCCCGCTTTTCAGTTGCCGGCGGCGGCAAGCGTACTGCTTATTTTTTCGGTGCTGATGGGGTTGGCGGGCGCTTTTAGCTTTTGGCTCAAAGGCTGGCGAACGGTGGGGTTTTTAGTTATTATACTGGTCATTAATTTTTTTACCCGATTCGACTTTTTTAACTACGACACAAAGGCTTATGGCTTAAACTACCATGCGCCACCCGCTGCTTACAACTCTAAAACCATAGCGGCTATGGCAGATACGGCAATTATTCATCGGGATATACAACATACCCTGCACATTTTAGACGCGTGGAAACAAAAAAATCAACCCATTACCCCGCCCGGTCATCGGCCCGATATGATTTTGCTCAACCTTAGCGGCGGCGGGCTTAGAGCCGCGCTGTGGTGCATGACCGTTTTGCAGCGCCTCGACAGCCTGCTGCAAGGTACACTTATGGACAGAACTATGCTCATTTCGGGCGCATCGGGTGGTATGATTACCGGCGCTTACCTGCATGAGCTTTTTTACCTGCAAAAGACTACTCAACCCCAAATTGTGCTGCATAACCCCCAGTATGCCCATGACGTATCGGAAGACTACCTTAATGCTATGATTTTTTCTATTGCCGTAAACGACTTATTTTACCCTTTCCAAACCTTTGAAACGGGTGGTTATACCTACCGGAAAAACCGCGCCTATATGTTTGAAAAACAATTAGCCCGAAACTCTAAGGGTATTATTAACATGGATAACCGCCGCATCAGCGATTACTACCAGGCAGAATACCAAGCACAAATACCCCTGTTGGTTTTTACGCCCACCATTGTTACCGATAGGCGAAAACTGTTTATATCCTCGCAGCCGGTGGCTTACCTTACCCGCGCCCACAACCGCTACCTGTTTACCCATGATACCTTTGAAACCGATGGGGTGGACTGCCTTCGGTTTTTTGAACAGCAAGATGCCCATAACCTGCTGCTTAGTACTGCTGTTAGGCTCAGCGCCACTTTTCCGTATATTTTACCGTCTTCCTTTTTGCCTTCCAGCCCATCGGTAGAGGTAATGGATGCGGGTTTTAGAGATAATACCGGCTTTGAAACTTCTTACCGCTTTTTATACACTTTTAAAGACTGGATAAACCAAAACACAGGTAAGGTTATTGTTATCAATATCTTATCGGGCGAAAAAGATAGGGGCGTTAAACCCGTTACCGAAAGTTTGATAGAAAAGGTGGTAAAACCCGTTACGGTGTTTATGACCCAAGAAGTGCAAGATAATTATGCCGATTATATGGCTACCGTAACCGATGAGGTTTTGCAGGGCAGGCTTCAGGTGATTACCTTTGAATATGCTCCTTCTCTTATTAGCCAAAAAGCTGCCATGAGCCTGCACCTTACCACCAAAGAAAAAAACGACATTAAAAATGCCCTCAACAACCCTAATAACCAAAACAATGTTGCCGAACTACGCCGACTACTGGTTACCGATGAAAAACCCGACAAATAAAACATAACTTTACCCGCACTAAAAAACTGCCTGCCTGTTTGTAAAAAAAATAAACTTACCCTATTTTTACCCTGCCGCTTACCATTACAAACCTACTCATGGATAATAAACTGCAACAACTTACCCAACAACTGTACGATGAAGGCATTCAAAAAGCAGAAATAGAAGCCGCCGCCATTGTTCAGCAAGCACGCCAAAAAGCCGAAGCCATTGTAACCCAAGCCGAAGCAGAAAAACAAGCTCTTTTAGACCAAGCCCAAAAAGACGCTCAACAACTTACGCAGCGCACCTACGCCGAGCTGCGAATGGTTATTAACCAAGCCCTGCAAAAACTTAAACAAGATATTGCACAACTTATTAGGGTTAAAACCATTAACGAACCCATTGCCCAAACCCTGCAAGACCCACAGAACTTGGCGGCTGTTTTGCTGACGGTAGTATCGGGTATATATCCCCAGCCTAACGGTCAGCTAACCGTACAGTTAAGCCCTGCCACCGAAGAAAGCCTCTTGCACTACCTCCAAAGCCAAATTGCCCAGTTGTTGCACACGGAGCCTGTCATTTATACCAACGCAAACCTTAAAGCCGGTTTTAAAATTGGTAAAACCGATGATAACTATGTGCTTTCTTTTACCGATGAAGACTTTGCCGCCTTTATTGCCCAGTTTATGCACCCCGAAATAGCCCAAATTTTTAAAGAACCCCCCAGCCATGAGTAACCCTACTGCATCATTGGAGCAATATGCCGGCATTGTAAGCAGCCTGCCCAATATCTCCTTAGATACTACTGAGGAACTGCTCCCAACTAACCTTGCCAACCATTTTGCCGATTTTATTGACCCCCACGACCTCTACCTGCTCCGCTTGGTTTATATGCCCATAGACCATGCCAACCTGCTCAATACCCTTTACCAAACCCAACAACCTTTTTTGCCCGATGGCAATTTTTCTGCCTCCCAAATTAAGCAGATAGCCGCCGGTAAACTAACCCCCTATCCCTACATTGAGGAGTTTATTTTACAACACTGGCAGCACCACGCCAGTGCACAGCCTTATGCCCTCACCGAAATACAACTGACCCAAGATTATTTCTTCTTTTTACTCCAATACCCAAACACATTCCTGCAAAAATGGGCAAAATTTACCCTCGAACTACGCAATTTTTCCCTCATGCAGTACGTGCCACATGGGTTACCCGATTTGTCGGAACACTTAGTAGCGCCCGAATATACGGCTTATCTGACCGGTAAATATAGGGCAAAAGCAGAGCAGGAATCGCTGGTGCCACTGGCGCAGCTTACCGAAATCTGGACACACGAAAATCCCCTGCATCGGGAAAAATTGTTGGATACCCTCATTTGGCAGTTCCTCCAATCGGAATCTTTTTTTTACTATTTCAGCATAGAACGCATTATTGCTCACGCCTTTCAGCGCCAGCTTGCCAACCGGTGGGCACACTTAAACCGGCAATCTGCCAAACCGCCGCTTTTAGAAGATATACTCCAAAAAGCCTTTTTTGCCCCTACCTCCTAACCCAACCGCCATTTTTACCTGCCCACCACCTCTTAAACTCCAACTATGAACACCACCGGCTTCATTAAAGGCATTATTGCCAACCTGCTACTGATAGAGCCGCAAGGCGAAGTAAGACAAAACGAAATTTGTTATATCAGCGCCGATGATCAAGGGCAAACGCTGATTGCCGAGGTAATTAAAATAAGCGGTAAAACGGTTTATGCACAAGTGTTTGACAGTACGCGCGGCATAAAAAGCGGCGCTAAGGTTACTTTTAGCGGCAGTATGCTCGAAGTAGCGCTGGGTCCGGGGCTCCTTTCTAAAAATTTTGACGGGCTGCAAAACGACTTAGATAAATTGGAAGGCTTGTTTTTACAGCGCGGGCAACAGGCATATCCGTTAGATACAGCGTGTTTGTGGGCGTTTGAACCCCTTGCCCAACCGGGCGCTGCCATACAAGCCGGCTACTGGCTGGGCGAAGTGCAGGAGCATGGGCTGCCGCATAAAATTATGGCGCCCTTTACCCTTACCAACGAGCCCCACACCCTGCAATGGATAGCCCCTGCCGGCAATTACACCATTACAGATACCATAGCCGTACTTACCAACCAAAACGGAGCGCAAATACCCGTAACTATGGTGCAACCATGGGCGGTAAAAACGCCCCTGAAAGCCTACCGGCAAAAAATACGCCCCGGACAACTGCTGCAAACCGGCATTCGCATTTTAGATACCTTGCACCCTATTATGAAAGGAGGCACCGGTTTTATTCCGGGTCCGTTTGGGTGTGGTAAAACAGTGCTGCAACAAGCTATAGCCAAACAAGCCGATGCCGATGTAGTGGTGGTGGCTGCCTGCGGCGAACGTGCCAACGAATTGGTAGATATTTTTACCGAATTTCCCGAACTCATTGACCCCCGAACCGGTAAACAACTCATAGAGCGCACAGTTATTATAGGTAATACCTCCAGTATGCCCGTATCGGCAAGGGAGGCTTCGGTTTATACTGCCATGACCATTTGCGAGTATTACCGAAACATGGGACTAAGCGTGCTGTTACTTGCCGATTCTACCTCGCGCTGGGCGCAGGCGCTGCGCGAAATGGCTAACAGGTTAGAAGACCTGCCCGGTCCCGATGCTTATCCGGTGGACTTGCCTGCCGTTATTTCTAATTTTTATGCCCGGGCAGGCATGGTAGAACTCTACAACCAACATACCGGAGCCATTACCTTTGTGGGTACGGTTTCGCCTGCCGGCGGAAATTTTAAAGAACCCGTTACCGAGGCTACCAAAAAAGCTACCCGATGTTTTTATGCCCTATCGCAACGCCGTGCCGACAGCAAAAGATACCCCGCCATAGACCCCATAGAAAGCTACTCTAAGTATATAGAATATCCCGAATTTGCCCGGTACATAGCCCCCATAGCCGGTAATACATGGTTAGCAGAAGTACAAGAACTTAAAAACATACTCTTGCAAGGTAAAGATGCCGCCGACCAAATTAATATACTGGGCGATGATGGTGTTTCGACCGATTTTCACCTCCATTTTTGGCGTGCCGAACTACTTGATTTTGTACTCCTTCAGCAAGATGCCTTTGATGCTATTGACCAGCTTACTCCGCTCAACCGCCAGCAGTATATGACCCGCCTTTGCCTCACTATTTGCCGGCAATTCCTTACGTTTGACGATTTTGTGCAGGTGCGTTCCTTTTTCAAAAAACTCATAAACGCCCTCCGGCAAATGAACTACACCCCTTTCCAATCTGACGAATTTAACCACTACAACACCGAAGCTCTTGAAATGCTACAAGGGCACCAATTGCTCCAAGGTGATGCGCCGGTGGCGGGCAACTAAAAATTTAACTGACCACTTAAAAACGTTACCCCCAATTTTTAGCGCTAAAAGTTGGGGGTAACGTTGAATTTAATACAGTTGTAGTAGCCAATAGTTGTTTAATATCTTACTTGTTGTATGCCTATGGTACTGGCATTGGGCTGGTAGAGGTTAAAATCGGCTACGGTTATTTGTTTGTCAAGGTTGGCATCGGCATCGTTATACACGTTAATGAGGGCGGCATTGGCGCTAAAAAAGTTAAAATCGGCAACGGTAATTACACCATCGGCGTTAAAATCGCCGGCGTATAAGCCAAACGCGCCACCGGTTAGGGCTTTTTGTTGGTTGGGTCCAAATGCTTGTGCGGCGGCGGTGGTAAAGTCATAAGCTAAGGCATTGGGCAGTGTTATTTGTGCGGCGCTCATCACTGCTAAGTGGTTTCGGTGGCGCACTATTATATAATAATTGCCGGGTACTGCGCCGGTAAAAGTAGCGCCGGCAGTGCCGTCCACATCGCGCAGGGTGCCATCGGAGAGCAGCAGTACGGCGCGTTTACCACCGGCAACGGGGTTAAAACTGGCATCGCGCAGCTCCACAAACAGCCAATCTACCGCATTAGCCGGCACCGATAGCAGGTTTTCGGCGCCGTTGTAGTTCCAAGGTGCGCCGCCGTAGGGCTGTGCCAAGGGAAATACAGAAGGGGCGGTTTGGAGTGAGGTGTTCATGGTAGCGCCGTTAAAGGGTCCTTGTAAATACACTTTTGCCAGCATTTTTACCAATGTTTGTAAATCGGGCTGATGAAAACCTTGTGTAAGTATATTGCTGCCCGATGAGAGGGTGGCAGTAGCTGTTTCGCCTACGGTGTAGGCAAGCGAGTAACCGCCGGCGGTAAGCACTGTGCCGCCCGATGCCACTACCTGCGGCGATAGGGATTGTGCCTGTATATACAGGCTTAGGCAGCAAAAAACAACTATCTGAATCAGAAAACTAAGTTTTTTCATATCGGGTAATTTTTAGGTGGGCGAGTAAATAACCCTGGTGCTTTATTGCGGAGGGTAAAGGTACTTTTTTTTAGCAAAGTTAAACCTATTTGCTCACCTGTGCAAAGAAAAAAAATGCGGTTTGTAGCTTTAAAGCGGCTTTTGGGCAGAGCCGATTTGTTCTCTCCCCAGCCCCCACTCAAAAAAGGGGGGAGTTTATATTGTCCGTTTTTTCAAGATTTTGGGGTGCATTTTTAGGGTTTTAATGCCTTTTTTTCAGAAAAACAGCGTGTAGGACAGAATAAATCGGCTCTGGCTTTTGGGGGGGTAGTAATAACTATTTGTTTAATTGATTGATTTGGCTTTGTAGCTTGTTTATTTGGTTTTTAAGCTCTTCAATCATCTGCTGCTGCTCCTGTACAGCTTTTACAAGGGGCACTACAAACTCGGCATAGCGGAGCCCATACAAGTCATGGTCGTTTTTAGGTTTATCCACCCCGCTAAAATCAAAGCCTGCTGCATGGGCAGCCTGCTCTACATCTTGGGCAAGGAAACCGGTGATTACCTCGCTTTTAGCGTTACGCTCCTCAGCCGGCAAACTACTTATAACGCCCATATAGTTGTTGAGTGTGGCTCTGTTTACTTGGTAAGTAACCGGTCGGAGTTTGGTAATAAAAGCCAATCCGGGCACGGTTTCTTGTACGCTTTCTTTAAATCGGGCATCACTTAGGGTTGACCAGCCTACTTGTCCGCCTATGGAGGTAACAAAAGCATTGCCTATCCTTACCTGATTACTTGCCGTAACTGTTGCATCAATGCCCACACAGGTGGTATTTTGTAAATTAGCCGCAGAGGATCCGGTAGGTCCGGTATTTACCCCAATAGCAGTATTGTAATCGCCGGTGGTGTTGTTAACCAATGCCATATATCCTAAGGCGGTGTTCTGAAATCCGGTAGTATTTTCTCTTAGAGCATCAGTACCAATACCGGTATTATGGTAGCCGGTAGTATTTTTATTTAAAGCAACTGCTCCGGTGGCAGTGTTTCTGTGTCCGGTACTATTTAATTGCAAGGTATTATATCCATAGGCAGTATTCCAGTCGCCGGTAGTATTGGCATTTAAGGCATTGGCTCCTACGGCAGTACAGGTAGAAATAAGTCCACCGCCTTTACCTATGGTAAGCCCATGAATAAGGGCATCGCCACCCGCCACCTCAAATTTTTTGCTTGGGGTGGTAGTGCCTATACCCACTTTGGTATCGGCAGTAGCGCTATTTACACCATTTATACTACCCAGCACTAAGCAGTTGCTGGCTCCTGCCAAAGCAAAAGCGCCAATGGCGGTTGCATTGTTGAGGTTGCCTGCTGAAACATTAGCTCCATAACCCAAAGCAGTATTATTAATTCCGGTAGTGTTTCCCAAAAGTGCCGAAGCCCCTACGCCGGTATTGTAATTGCCCGATGTGTTATTGTAAAGCGATGATGCGCCATTTGCAGTATTGTAAGAACCAAGACTGCTAAAGAGTGCAAACAAACCGGTAGCGGTATTCTGATCGCCGGTTACGTTTGCAAAAAGAGATTTGTGCCCATAACCGGTATTACCCTCCCCATCTAAGTTTGCGTACAAAACCTGAGCCCCCCCCGCGGTATTGGCAGCGCCTGTGGTATTGGCATACAGTGTTTGAGAACCAATAGCAGTGTTAACATAGCCGGTAGTATTTAATCGAAGCGATTGCGAACCTACTGCTGTATTATCAATTCCGGTATTATTGGCGGCATTGCTACCACCTTTTAGCGCTTCGTATCCTACGGCAGTATTGTTAGTTGTTAGTGCGTTGGTGCCATTAGCGGCATAATACAGGGCATTATAACCCACTGCGGTCATTGCATTGTTGCTTTTATTTGAAAACAAAGCCCCTCTGCCCATTGCTACATTGTAACTTCCTGTGGTATTGTCTTGTAAGGCTTCTGACCCTACTGCCAAATTAGATTGACCACCTGTGTTCCAGAAAAGGCTGTTATAACCTATTGCCACATTATTGCCGCCATTTGTATTGTAATTTAGTGCATTGCTTCCTATACCAACATTGAAGTTTCCTTGGTTATTATTATTAAGCGCATAATTGCCATAAGCAGTATTGTTGATTCCTGTTGTGTTTGAGAATAAGGCAAAAATGCCTCCGGCTGTATTAGCTGTTCCAGTGGTATTATTACTCAATGCTTGTAAGCCAAGCGCCGTATTATTGGTTCCGGTTAGTGCATAATTAGATGCTACTGTAAGGTTACTGCTATTTTTTCTAATTTCCCTTGTGTTTTCACTGTAAATTGCATACGGCACACTCACCAATTGCTGGCTACCCATGTTCACAAAAGGTTGAACACCTGCACCATCGGGGTCGAGTTCTATTTGGAGGAATTTGGGTTGTCCGTCTGCCCAGGTAATATCGGTAAAGGTGCCGCTGTTTGGCGTACCTCCACCTATTTGCAAGGTTATTAATCCTTGTGCATTGGCGGTAAGATTGTGCGTTTCCTGATACTGAATGGTGCCGCCGGCAGTGCTTTGACTTACCGATAACCGCACCAATACAACTTGGTTAGCCAAAATCTGCCCGTTTGTATTGCGTGCTACCGCCTGATAGTTGATGAGCTGCGGAGCCTGAGCAAATAAATTGCTAACTATTGCCCCTACTAAACTAAACAGAAAAAGAAAGGTGAACTGCTTCATGGTAAATGATTTAAAACTAAGTAACTAATTTATTTCAAAGTTACCTTGTTTTTAAGCGTTAAACCATAACATAAGTTACTTCCGCAAATGATTTTTATCAATTGCGCACTAATTACCACCATGAGTGCCATACATAGAGTAAATGCCAATGCGTTTGGGTTGTAAATGAGGTATCGGTTGTGTTTAGTTAAGCAGCATTGATAAGGTCTGAAGGCATAAACTCATCTGCAAACCGT
>DDVC01000134.1 GCA_002345145.1 Bacteroidetes bacterium UBA2322 | reverse complement strand
TGTGATAGGGCGTTCAACATCGGGTACTATTGATAGGCTTCCTTTTTGGTACTTAACATAACGCTATGCAGGTATCAACTGCCGGTAGCCCGATATTGGGTTAATTATTCAAAACGCCAATGGGGGTGCGGAAAGTGGGATTAAGAAAAAAAGGGGGAGGGTAAAACTTGGGCATAGCAGCCGTGCCGTTACAGTGCAAAGCCTGAACCATATAGGCAATAACCCTAAGTTGCAACTGCCGTTTATAGCTGTTGCAGAATGGTAAAATAACCAAGAGGTATTTAATGGGTTTTATAAATTGAATATGGAAGTAAAATCATTAAAACAGGCAATGGAGATATTCGCACCTGTTTTCAGCAAAAAAAGCACACAGATAACGCAGATTAAACGGATAAACGCGGGTAAAAGTGGGGTTTGTGGCAGATACAGTAGTTGCTATTTGGTAGTCAGTAGTGGGTACTAAACCCATTTGTAATTTGTAATCCAAAATCTCGCAATCCTGCAATCATTTACCCAATTAAGTATAGACAGGGCATGCTCTGTCTCTATGTTATTTTCAAAAATCTGTGATAATCAGCCGCATCAGTGTTATCTGTGTGCTAATTGCTGCCGGTTTTTAACTCATGCCGGCAGCACGGACTTTGTATGCCATTTTACATCAAACCGGAGTTACACCCGTTGCATTTGCATTTATGTGGAGTTGTTTTTCGTAAGCCATGTATTTTTTATAAACAGTACCGTTTAGCACGGTTTGTGCGGCTCTGTTCATCATTACATTGCTCTCCAAAATCCAACTGGCTTCGCCGTATAAAATGCCCATTTTACGGCTTGTTTCTATTACATGCTGGTACATGACCGCATCTATACCGCGCCGGCGGTACTGGGGCAGTACGCCCATAATAATAATGCGCACCCACTTTATGTTTTTCTTTTGGGTATAAAGTTTAATAAAGTTAAACGGAAACAGGCTGCCGTTCATTTGTTTAAAAATATAATTGTAATCGGGAACAGCCAAAATGAACCCCACCGGTTTGCCTTCTATTTCGGCAAAAACAGCTAAGTTAGGCTCTACTAAGGGTTTAAGGTCATTGGCAAGGGCATCTATTTCTTCGTTGGTCATGGGCACGGCGCCCCAGTTTTTTTCCCAAGCCTCGTTGTAAATAGCCTTAATAATAGAGAGGTCTTGTTTAAGGTTTTTTAGGTTAATAGGTCTTATGCTTACGTTGTAACGTTGGGCAGCGGCTTTTGCAATTCGGGGCAGTTTAGGGTTGTCATCAACATTGGCGGCATCAAGTTTATAGGCATACAGCTCCTGCGCTTCTTGGTATTGGGCGTTTTTAATAAGGTTTATATAGTAGGGCGGGTTGTAGGTCATCATCAGGCGGGGCGGGTCGTCAAAACCGTCAATGAGCAAACCGTATTCATGGTTAATGGATGGGTTAGCCGGACCCTGCACCATGTTTAACCCCCTTGCACGCAGCCAGTTTTCGGCAGCATCAAATAAAGCGTTGGCAACCTCTTGGTTGTTAATACATTCAAAATAACCAAAGAAGCCGGTTTTATTTTGGTGAACCTGCATAGCCAAGCGGTTTTCTATGGCTGCAATTCTGCCCACCGGTGTTCCGTTTTGGTAAGCCATAAATAGCTGCATGGTGGCAATGGTAAAAAACGGGTCTTTATCAGGATTGAGGCGTTTTTTCATATCTATCATTAGCGGCGGCACCCAGTTGGGGTCATCTTTATAAATTTTCCACGCAAATTTGATGAACGCATTTACCTCCGCAGTATGAAAAGCAATAGGCGTAACGGTTATGTTTGGCATAAGGCAGTATATTTGGTTGGCTGAAAAATGATTTGCAATATCGGGATTTATAGCTTTTTAACCCACAAAAGTACATCGGGTATTTTACAGCTAATCGGTTTAATCCCATAAATGCCATTATTTTACCTAATTTTGCCGCTGTATTAGCTGTTTTACCGGCAAAAAACGTTGTTTAGGCAGGTATGGGTAAGTGCAATAAGGGTAGGCGCTCCCTATTTTAAATTTTTACCCTCCATTTACTTCCCGCCTTTTTACCGGTTGCCCATTATGCTAACGGCATTTTTTGTTATGCTCACCCCTATTTTTATGCACGTACCGTTAATTTGCAAGAGTTCTGATTACCACCTACGCCCATATTTGCTTATAATAGCAGCAGGGTTGTTTTTTATTTTTTCGGGCAGGGTAATGGCAAATTATACCATTACCATAAACCTGCTGCATACCCAATCAGATAAAGTGCAGGTAATAGTCGAATCGCCCGAATTGCAACAAAATTATGCCATTTACCGCATACCCGCCGCCGCTACCCAAGCCGGCAATCACCACCTTACCGTATGGTTAGAAGACCTTGCCGCCTACGACCGCACCGGCAAACACCTTAAATATGAACTCATAGATAACAACGCCATTATGATTTATGAGGTAAACCGATACGTAAAACTGACCTATAAGGTAAAAGGCGAAAACCTACTTACCGGCAATAAAGCCACCCTATCGCACATACAGCCGCAAAACAACTTTTTTTTACTAAACCGAAACGGCTTCTTTGGCTTTTTTGAAGGTTATGAAAACGAGGCAGTACAGGTAAAGGTTATAAAACCGCCCAAATTATACGGAGCTACCAATTTAGAGCGGCTGCCCTCCTACACCGATACGCTTGATGTGTTTACCAAACCGGCTGCCGACCCGCTTCACGAAAACCTTATTTTATACGCCTTGCCCGATACTTTTAGCTTTAAAACGGCGGGTGCAAGGTTTACCATTGCCACATTTTCAGAAACCGGCGCTGTAAAATCGCGCGATTTGTACTATATACTTAAACCGGTGGTGATGGCGGTAAACAACTTCCTTTCTTTATCGGGCGGAAAATACCATTATCACGATGTCGATTTAGATACCGATACCTTGCAGCAGCCCAATGAACTGCCGGTTAAGGAATACACTTTTCTGTTTTATTTTACCAAACAAAGCCGGGGCGAAAACTTAAACATGAGCGAGTATGGTGGGCTAATGTGTTCTGCCGCCGCCTCTTTTTATACCCTGCCCGAAATTAAGTTTTCGCCAAGTTTATACCGATTGGTGCAGCGCATGGTGGCACATGAGCTAATGCACCTGTTTTTACCCCAACTGCTCCATACCAACCTAAGCGCCCGCGCCGTAGCCTCTCAAACCCAATCTACCCGCCACCTGTGGCTGTACGAAGGCGCTACCGAATACTTTGCCCTGCTCTGCCTACTGCGCAGCAAACTAATAGCGGAAGCTGATTTTTGGGAAGAATTAGAAAAAAAAATAGAAATGGAACATGCCTTTGAACCCATGAGCATGACCGATGTGAGCCAAAATCTGTTCAAAAAAAACAAATACAGCCTTTGGTATCCTAATTTTTACCACCGCGGCGCCCTTGCTGCCTTTTTGTTAGATTTGCAACTGGCATACAACAGCAACAATACTTTTTCGCTCCGCCAATTATTGCTCAAACTGAGCAATAAACCACTCCAAGCAGTCTATAACGATGCCACCCTTACCGATACCCTCATTGCCCGAAGCCACCCCGCCATTGCCCGATTTTTTCAAGACTATATACAAGGTAAAAAAGACCTGCCCTATCATGCCGCCGCCGCATTACTGGGCTTAAACTATTACCCCACCCTTACCGAACCCTTTGCCACTTTTGGACAGTTTTGGGTAGTGCCCAATTACAAGGCTAAACACATGTCGTTCATCAGAATTACCAATGACCGGTTTGGGCTGCAAGATGGCGATTTGCTCCTTACCATGAACGATATACCTATTACCATTGGTAATTTTCAGCAGCACAAACACCTCATTTTTCGCCCTGCTATTGGCGTACCGCTCACCATTACCATAAGGCGAAAAAAAAACAACGAAGTACTTACTTTTTCTACCAACCCGTGGGTAACCTCTAAAACGGTTAATTTTGCTTTCAGACAAAACCCCAACGCCCCTCCCGAAACCCTGCGCCGACAAAAATGGTTGCTCTACGAAGAATAAACCCTCCTCTACGAAGAAAAAACCTTCCTAAATCATTTAAAAACCGGTATTTCTGATTCCCCACCGCAATTTGGGCAACTTTTTGCCGCAATTCTTTTTTACTTCCTTACATTTATCATACATTTGTTAGGCTGTTGCGGTTTTCTGCCGCCAACGCTATTTTTAACCGCCTCACAAAAACCCTTTCACCATGACACATACCGTAGCGCCCAAAGAGAGTTTATTTACCATAGCCCTACAGTATCAGGTGCCACTGATAGAACTCATAGAGCTAAACCAACTATACAACGGCATAGTTACTGCCGGGCAGCAAATACTACTGCCTGCCAACATTGCCATGAACTTTGCCAGCCGTAGCCTGCAAAGCCGCATTACCCATACCGTTGCGGCAGGCGAAACCCTTTGGGGTATTGCTACCCGTTACAACGTGGGCATTAACTCCCTAAAACAAACTAATAACCTCACTACCAATAACCTTAGAGTGGGGCAGGTGCTTACCATCCCATCACAGGGTAGCGCCGGCACTGGGGTAAACAACACTACAACTCCCCCAAACACAGCAAATACCGCCACCTACACAGTAGTTGCCGGAGACAGCCTTTGGAGTATAGCAAAACGCTTTGATACCAACGTTGATGAAATAAAACGCCTCAATAACCTCTCTAACAACAGCCTCACCTTAGGGCAAACCCTAAGAGTACCCGCCCGGCAAAACGCTACCACCACTACCACAAACAGCGGCAGCCAAGACCAATGGTACACCGTTAAAGCAGGTGATACGCTCAATCTGTTAGCCTTTATTTTTGATACCACAGTAGCTAACCTGCGCCTGTGGAATAGCCTAACCAACGATACCCTGCGCATAGGGCAACAACTCATTGTGGGTAAAAGCCCCTCTTCGGGCAACAACACTACCGTAAATCCGCCCCCGCCGCCAAATAACAATACTAACAATACCGTTACCCCGCCGCCCCCCCAAACAGGTGCAACACCCATTTATTATACTGTAACAACCGGCGATACCCTATTTGCCATTGCAGGCAGATTTAAAGCCTTATTAGGCGACCTTCGCCGATGGAACAACCTTAGTTCCGATAACTTAGTAATAGGGCAGCAACTGATTGTGGGTTACCAAAATACCGCCACCAATACCAACAACCCGCCCCCGCCGCCACCCCAAACCGATTCCAATCCAACATACTACACCGTAGCAGCAGGCGATACCCTGTTTGCCCTTGCCACCCGATTTAATGTGCAAGTAACCGACCTTCGCCATTGGAACAACCTCACTTCCGATAACTTGGTAATAGGGCAGCAACTTATTGTGGGTTATCCAAATGCCCAAAATAACAACAATACCGGCTCTACTACTACTCCCACCTTACCAACCAACAACCCGCTGCCGTTTAACTACACACTAAACCTTACCGATTCCGTAGGAAGGGGTGGAAGAAACAACGCCGACGATGTGCGCCGCATTCAAGAGCAGCTAAACCGGCTCGGCTTTTTGCCCGATGCAGACCTAAACAATGAACGCCCCTTTAACGATGCCCAAAATGTGCAGGAACAACATATTCCGCAAACCATAGCCGCCATTATGGCTTTTCAAACAGCCATAGTGCCGGGTATTACCAATAACCCCGATGGCTTGATTAGACCCAATCACCCAACACTCATGTACCTCAATACCGCAGTAGCGCCACCCACACCCCAAACACTCAGCGCCATTTTAGAAGCAAGAGCAGAGTTTGAACTCATTGAACTGGAAGGAAGCGAAATTTTGGGAAATAGGCTCTCCGCACCCGTAGGCGCTACCAATGCCGGCAACCTGCCTGCCGATGTACTCAAAGTACAACAACGCCTCATAGACCTAAAACTCTTAGACGAAACCAACGCAATAGCCGAAATTCCGCCCGAAGGAGCTACACAAGCCATACCTCAAACCCGCCTAAACCGAACCATTGCTGCCATCAGGCTTTTTCAGACCCGAAGAAACCTGAGCCAATGGCGCACCCGCCCCGATTTGTTTAACAATGCCGTAACTTTAATAGACGGCGTAGTAGGCAGCAATGACAGCGACCTCACTTTTAGGCTGCTCAGAGATTTTACAGAATACCATATAGCCATGCCTACCACGCAGCCAACAGCATCGGGCAGACAAAAAGTAGTATTTACCAACTTTGTTTTTAGTACCCATACCGTTAGTACGCAGGGTATTACTTATGTAGGGCAGGCTAATCCGGGCAGTTTACCACTTCAGGAGTATGCCCAACTGGGGCTTACACCCACACAGGCAAAAGTGCTTCAGGTAGTATCTTCAAACGAAGGTAAATTTGATGCCATTAACTCTTACGACAAAGCTATTTTTTCTTATGGGTTCATTCAGTTTGCAGGGTCAGTAGGTACACTGGCGCCCATGCTGGGGCTGCTAAAAGCCCGCTTTGGCTCCTCTTTTCAGCGCCGGTTTCAAAAATACGGCATTGATGTAGAGTATGCCATAAATACGGCGCAGGGTATAGTGCAAACAGCTAACTTAGTGGTAATAACCAATGACGGAAGAATCCTACGCCGAAATGCCGCCGAAATGGAATTGCGCACCAATAAACTCCTTACCGCCGTTTTTGTACGGGCAGGCTTTGAACCCGATGTGCAGCGCGCCCAAATAGATGCCGCTAAACGAAAGTACGTAACGCCCGCACTCAACATTCGCATCAACCTTGACATGGAAGTAGTACGCACCCTATCTGCCGACCGCACCACCGTAACCCAGATTTTTGTGGGCGATAGCGCCGCTTCTTTCAAACGCACCGCCGATTATACCACCCTCCGCAACCAAAACAGGCTGCAAGAAACCCGGCTTACCCTTTCTAACCACCCCATTATTGATATTATCCGCTCCGAAAAAGGTACAGCCGCCCTTATTGATATAACGGTAAACCAGTGGATTATTGTTGCTGCAAACCTCTTTACCAACGCCATTACCCGCATAGCCGCTAACGCCAAACTTGATACCCTTGCCAAACTCCGCACCATAAACGAAACGCAGGTTCTGCAACAAGTTGCCCAAACGGGCGATTCGCGGGTGAATTTTAGAGTTACCAAAATTCTAAACGACCCTAACCTTAGCGCTGCCAAATAACCGTTTCCTTACGCCCCCAAACCATCAGAGCCAATTTGTACTCTCTTGCTTACTATATTTCAGCGGAAAACAGAAGTTAAAACCACGCAAAATGCACCTAAAAACCTCGAAAAAACGGACACATTAAACTCCCCCCTTCTTTGAGGGGGGGGCAGGGGGGGGAGATGCAGAGGGGAGCGACAAAAGATATTTTAGAGAATAAATCGGACCAGCCAAAACCATGAAAAACACACTTGCCATTTCACCAACAGCTTTATTTTATGCAACATGCTTGCTACTGATAGTGCTGCTGGAGTCCGCCTCGTGCCAAAAAGTGGGTTATACCATTACCACCAATACCATAAGCGAAAACAATAAGGCACCCATTTACCATATTGCTGCCGCCTTACCCAAAATTCAAAAAACAACTGCCGATAGCACGGCTGCTAATCGGATGAATGAGGTTATTGATTATTACATCAAATCACAAATAGAGCAGTTTAAAACCGATATTACCCTCAGCCAACAAATTGCTCAGGCAGACCTAACCAACTCACTCGCCGGCGAGTTGGAAATTAAAACCAACATCGGGTTAAAACATGAGCGCCTGCTTTCGGTTAATATCTCTACGCTTTACCATAATACTGCCGCAGCTTATCCACAATATATTGAGCAATTTTATACTTTTGATGCTCAATCGGGTGAAGCCCTCACCCTCGACCGCCTTTTTCAAGCAGAACCAAACTACCTTGCCGTAATTGCCGCTTTTGTTGAGCCCATTATTAAAGATAAACAACAAACCAATCAAATAACGCCCGATACTTTGCTTATAAAAGAGGCTACCGCTCCCTTGCTTCAAAATTATAGCAATTTTTTGCTTTTCCCCAACCATATCTCTTTTTACTTTCCTTACTACAAAATTAACCCGCAGCGCCAGCCCGATGTATGGGTAAACGTGCCCTATTCTGTAATAAGACCGTATTTACTAAAAAAATACCGGTGGAATTAGCATGGTGATAAGGAAACCAATGCAGGCTAAGGGGTAGAAACATATTTTGCTTTGATGGCTTCTGTTATCAAATCTGCCCATAAGGCGTACATATTGCCCGATGGGTGCAGGTTATCGGGCGCTACAAGTTCGGGCTGTTCTAATCCTTGCCTCGAAATGGGGGTAATGTCTATATATTGTACGCCATACGAAAGGGTAATTTGTTTATTTA
Organism: Bacteroidetes bacterium UBA2322; assembly: GCA_002345145.1. GTDB lineage: Bacteria > Bacteroidota > Bacteroidia > Chitinophagales > UBA2359 > UBA2359. The sequence continues at coordinate 2,045 of DDVC01000134.1, read as the reverse complement.
CCGCATTAAACTGGTCGGTTTTTTGGCTAATGGCGGGCTGGTTATACACCCCAAACGGAGTATAGCCATAATCGGGAATAGAAAGTACCACTACGCGGGCAGTATCGTTTTCTGCTAAAGCAATAGCCCTTAGCAGCAGCTGCTCAAACTGGATGGCGTACTCTTCTATGGGGCGGTTTTGGTAAAGGTTATTAACCCCTATGAGCAGCGAAACCAATGAAAAAGTAGTATCGGCAAAGTTGGTAGCATTTAAGGCGCCGGTTAGGCTGTAGGTAGTCCACCCGGTTTTGGCAATATAGCGGGGTGGGTCAAACGGAGCGCCCAGTTGGTTCATTTGTTGCACCAATTGTGTCGGAAAACGCAAATCGGGCAATACGCCGTGTCCTATGGTATAAGAATCGCCCAGCGCCAAGTAGGTAAAAGGCGGTTGCGGCGTATGGGTATCAATAATCTGGGGCAGGTCATTGTTTTTGTTACAAGCAAACAGCAGCCATAACCACACAATGCCAAGCGGGAGCACAAGTTTAGCAGAAACCATAAGTAAATGTTTTACTGCCATAAAACACCGCTGCCGGTGTTAAGTTTAGCCTATCAAAGATAAAATTTATACCTCGCCTCGCTCGGTTTTGGGCATAATAAACTTATCAGAAAAGCCACAAATACACAAGTTGTAACTGATTTGATAATGTTACACTAATGCTTAAGTATTACCAACACTTGGTATGGCAAGGAAAACCAAGTAAAAATACACCGTCAAAAATCATTGGGTAAAACTACTCTACCACTTTAAAATCTTGTATTAAATACCCTTTGGGAAGCTCGCCTGGTTTAAGGTGGTTATCCGGTCCGGTAGGCTCGCAGTAAGTGTATGCCTTTCCGTTGTGCCAGATTTTGTCGCCCGCAAGATTTACCATAGCCACTCCGCAGGCTACGTGGTCATCTTTTTCCAATAGCACTACATCAAGATTTAAAATCAGTTTTGCCAAATGCTTAAACAAGATAGCGCGATCTTCGCAATCGCTGTATTGATAGGCAAGGGTTTCCTCAGCGCTAAATATGATGTTGTTTTGATGATATTTATCTATATCCTCTCCATACACTAACGACCGCACAAAAGAGAGAATTAAGCGAAGGGCTTCGTAATTGGTTTTATTGCGAACTAACGGTTTAAATGCCTCTTTTAGTGATGTTACAGCTTCTTCGGAAAGGGGCGTTTTAGCAACCTCAGGCAGGTGAATGGCAGGGTACTTAAAACGCACAAAAAGTGCCTGATTATTGTAATTAATGTCTATGTTGTATGTTATGTTGTCATGTACAAATGAGTAGGCTTTATGAACACTTTGACAGTTATCAAATTCAGGTAAATTGGTGAGGGTAAAGTCAAAGGGCTTATTGTTTTTTACCCGCTTATAAGAAGAAAGCGGTTTATTTACAACTTGCGACACTTGTATATTGGGCAAATAGGACGAAAGGTTTACCATCCAACCGCGCCCCGGCACTTCAATAACGGCATTGTCAAAAACTTTCTTTTCAGAAAATACATTGAGGTATATATCGTTTTTGTCGTAGTTTAGTTGGGTTTCATAACCTTGTGCTTCCATAACAAACCACATGAACAAAGTGCGGTAGGTGTCGGTTTCTTTGGGAAAGATATTGTAAACAGTTTGGTAAATGAGTTGAAAAAATAGCCAGTCATTCAGGTTAAATTGTTTTTTGTACCAAATAAGACTATGAGACAGCGTTTGCGTATCTTTTACTTGTAACTGCTTAAAAAAGTGTTCAAAATTGGCGGCGATGTGCTCTCCTTTGAAAGGCACTCTTATGTTGGAGTGGTAGCTAATGGTTACCGGCTGCTCATAAAATTTAAAGGTAACAGCGGAAATAGTATTTTTTGCTGCTACGGGGCTGTTTTGAGCTGTTAAATTGGCAGTTGTGGTAAATAAAGCCAAAAGTATAAGTAGAAGTGCAAGCATAATGGTAGATGCAATTTAATGATAGGACAGAATTGCGTATAAAAGTAGCTGAGTGTGTAACAAATTAGGGGA
>DDVC01000031.1 GCA_002345145.1 Bacteroidetes bacterium UBA2322 | reverse complement strand
AACAGGGTGCGGAATGAGAGATACAGATAACACTGTGGGGGCTGATTAGCGCCGATTTTTGAAAATAAAGGTAATCCTTTGAATACCGCTCATAATTCCGGACTTGCGTTAAGTTAATGTTATACAAAACAGGTTTTGATGCCGTGAGCTTGTAAAATTAACCATACTGCCTTATCTTGCATAAAAATTAGCTTTTTGACATTATGAATCCTCCATTTACCCCAAACATTCCGTCAGATAAAACCTATGCCCAAGCCTTAGAAGAGTTACAAACCATAGTGCAAGCCATAGAAGATGAAACCGTTGGCATAGATGAACTTGCCGAAAAAGTTAAAACAGCATCAGCCCTTGTGCAGTTTTGCCGGCAAAAATTGCGCTCTACCGAAGAAGACATTGCCAATACGCTGGAAAACAACTTGCTCAAATGACCCGCTTAGAGCTAACCGTTACCCCGGAGGGTGTGGCTATTATTTGCCTCAACAGAACAGGTGCAAAAAATAACCTCATTACGCAGGGATTACTTGCCGAACTGGCATTGGCATTGCAACAAATAGAAGAAAACCCTGCCATAAAAGCCGCCGTTATTACCAGCGCCAAAAAAGATTTTGTAACCGGCATTGACCTCAAAGCCGTTTTAGGGCTTACAGAATGGGGCGTGGCAGAGAGCATTTGCAGGCAGGCACATCGGCTGCTTACACAAATGGAAACCGGTGCTAAACCCTTAGTGGCAGCCATTAGCGGCGCTGCCACCGGTGCAGGGTTAGAGCTTGCCCTTGCCTGCCATTACCGCCTGGCTACTACCCAACCGCATACGGTATTTGCTTTTCCCGATATTAAATTAGGCTTAATTCCTGCCGGCGGTGCCACCCAAAGGCTGCCCAAATTGGTGGGTATGCGACACGCCGTTTATATGCTACTGTATGGCAAAAACGTACATGCTTACAAAGCGCTAAAAATAGGGTTGGTAAACCGGCTAACGCACCCCACCCGCTTAATGCACGTGGCTATACAAACAGCGCTGGCGTTGGCAAACCATAAATCGTTACACCAAAAAGAACCCGCTTCTATTGACCGTTTGCTGCGCCTTAATCGGTTTATGCGCGATGCCTATTTTGACCGCATTCGCCAAAAACTCCAACAAACCACCTTTGGCAATTATCCCGCCCCGTTTAAGGCTTTAGAGTGCATAGATATAGGGTGCCGCCACGGAGCTAAGGTGGGTTATGCGGCAGAAATGGTTAAGTTTGATGAGTTGGCAGTACACCCCGCAACTAAAAACCTGCTGCTGACACATTTAGATATTCAGCAAAAAAAACAAACCATTAGTGTGGCTAATCAGACGCTAACCGTTGCCGTTTTAGGCGCCGGGTTTATGGGCGGCGGTATAGCGCAGGTAAGCCTTTTGAGCGGACTAAAAGTAATTTTATCTGATGTAGATACCGCCAAAACTGCACAAACCTTGCAAGTTATATGGCACAAACTTTCGTTAAAGGTTAAAAGGCGAGCCATCAGCCCCATTAACCGGTGGGAGGTAATGAACAGGATAAACACACAGCCCGATTACCAAAACCTGCAAACTGCCCAATTCATTATTGAAGCAGTTTACGAAGATTTACCCCTTAAACAGCAGGTGCTGCAACACTGCGAATCGTATTTGCAAAACGGCTGCATTTATGCCAGTAATACCTCTGCCATACCCATACAGGAAATAGCCCGATACAGCAACTTTAAAGCACAGGTGATAGGCTTGCATTACTTTTCGCCGGTAACAAAAATGCAATTGCTCGAAATTATTACCACCCCCCACACGCCCGATTGGGTTACCCAAGCCGCCCTCCAATTGGGCAGCAGGCAGGGTAAAACCTGTATGGTGGTAAAAGACTCGCCCGGTTTTTATACCACCCGTATCATGGCTGCCTACCTAAACGAAGCCCTGCTAATGTTGCAAGAAGGCGCCGATATGTGGCATATAGACCAAGCCGCTATGCAGTTGGGTTTTCCCATAGGCCCGTTTTCTCTTATGGACGAAATAGGCATAGCCTCGCTCAACATGGTTTTGCAGGGGCATCTGTTTGACTTTTTTGCCCAAACAAGAGGAAAAGACGCTTTTACCCCATCCTTTGTGCCCCAAAAAATGCTGCATCATGGCTTGGAGGGCAAAAAAAAACTAACGGGTTTTTACCGCTATCACCCAAAAACCAAACAAAAAATATCTATTCAGCCCAATCCGCAGGTTTACAAACTTGCAGGCACATTTAACAAAATACAATGGTTTAAAGACAAAATTGTGCGCCAACGCCTCATTATGGTTATGGCTAACGAAGCTGTACGTTGTGTGCAAGAAGGTATTGTGGCCTCTGCCGCCGATGCAGATTTAGGCGCTGTACTTGGGCTTGGGTTTCCTGCCTTTACCGGCGGACCCCTCCGCTACCTACAAGCCATAGGCGCTGAAAAAGCTACCGCCCGCCTGTATGACCTTGCCCATAAATTTGGAAACCGTTTTTTGCCTGCACCCATTTTATCCGAAAACGCAATAAGCGGAGCTAATTTTTACCCAAATCTTTCATAACCGCTCACATTCCGAACCCAAAAAACACTTTACCCACCAATGCGTTTCCATTTTGTTGTTCTATTACTCATTTTGCTGTATGCCCCTCTGCTTAGGGCGCAGTTTATTACCCATGGTCCTGCCATAGGAGGGCTTACTCCGCACAGTGCACGCATGTACCTGCGCACTGCATGGGCACAAAATTTTGCGGTACAGCTTTCGCAAGACAGCCTTTTTACCCAAACCCGCACCTATGCCGCACAAACCATAGCCCAAAACGATACTACCGCCATAGTTGAGCTAAACCTGCTTCAACCCAACAAACGCTATTTCTATCGGGTACTTTTTAATGGCGTATCCGATGCCAAACAAGGCAGTTTTCGCACTTTTCCGCCCGATGGCAATAAGGGAAACTACGTTTTTGCCACCGGTTCTTGCCAAGAAACCCCTAATATGAAAGTGTTTGACGTAATAACCCAGCACCAACCTCACCTTTTTTTACATACCGGCGACTGGACTTACCCCAGCTACCAATTGGATAACTCTTACCCTGCCAACTATGAAACGGTAAAAAAAGCATGGCGAAGACACTACGAAGAACTCCAAATGAAAGAAATGCTACTTACCGTTCCTATTGATTACGTGCCCGATGATGACGACGGGTTTGGTCCTACCCGAGATTTCTGGTGGGGCATTGGGTTTACACAAGACCCTGTTACACAAGAAGTTTACAACTTTTTTACCCATGATACCATTACCCCAATAATGCGCTCCAATGTAATGCGCGGTTATACCGATTTTTTCCCGGGTTATTCCCAACTGCCCGATACCTCCATAGGACTTTACCACAGTTTTAAAATGGGCAACTGCGAGTTTTTCTTTCTTGATACCCGCTCTAATGCCGATGTGCCTACACAAGCCTATACCTACGATGCCCAAACCAACCGATGGGCTTTTAACCCGCCGCCCGGTCATAAAATTATTGGCGATAAGCAAATGCAATGGCTCAAAAACGGACTACAAAACTCTACCGCCGATTGGAAGTTTTTAGTGGGGGGTGTTCCGTTTAATAAAAACATCAGGTTACTCATCAATTTTGCCCTCAATTTTCAAAACATAGCGCTCTCCATTGCCGGTTTTGAAGGCACCGGTTTCAGGCTATCCGCCTCTTTTGCCGGCTACTGGGCAGGCTACCCCGAAGAGCAAAACGACCTGCTCAATTTTATTGCCCAAAACGATTTGAAAGATGTAATTGTGTTGAGCGGCGATACCCACCACAACGTAATGGACAACGGCGAAAATGCAGGCTTACCCGAATTAAACGCCAGCGGACTCAGTGTTACCGGCACCAACTTGGCGTATTTCTTAGATTTATTTAGCAACCTTATTCCTAATGCCCCCTCCGTGCGCAACAGCATTTGGAACGGCGGCGGAAACGGTTTGGGCAATAACAATTTCAAAAATGCTTTTGGTAAAGTAGAGGTTTTTCAATCCGATTCGGTTAGGCTTTCCGTAATTGATGAAGATAATGCCGTTATCAGTTACATTACCGTTCCACATTCGGGAAAAACACAAAACACTGCCGCCGCCGCAAAAACCAATATCATAGAATCGATTTACCCCATTCCGCCTACCGGTGGGCAGCTCATTATCAGGCTTCACCACCAACACGTTATACAACCTACCGATAAATGTTACTTTACCGACCTCAGCGGTAAACAAATTGCATCGGTTCCTATTTCCGATTTTGTATTTAATACCGCCGAAATTAACACCCAAAACACCCTTTTGCACGGCATTTATTTACTGGTTTATGAACACAACGGCAAAAAAGAAACGGTAAAAGTGCTTATGCCCTAAATTATTTGTGCATCGGGTAATACCCTTTATCGGTTTTACCTAACTTTGCATTTTATTTTAACTCCCAATCACCTTAATTTGGCAGAAACTAAACTAACCATTGAAGGCGTAAACTTAGTAGAATTTTTTGGGGTAAACAATGCTAAGTTTGATATTATACGCCGTGCTTTTCCTAAACTCAAAATCATTAACCGAGGCAACACCATTAATGCCATAGGCGATGATGAGCAAGTTAAATTATTGGAAGAAAAAGTACAGGCTATTCAGGAATTTTTGTTCAGGTTTGGCTCGGCAAGTATCATCAATATAGAGGAGATTCTTGCCGGCACAGCCCCTACCAACGTGCCCACCGAACACAACAAAGATATAATCTTGTACAGCCCCTACGGCAGCGCCATAAAAGCCCGCACACCCAACCAAAAACGTATGGTTCACCAAATAGAGGATAACGATATTGTTTTCGCTATTGGTCCGGCAGGAACCGGTAAAACCTATACCGCAGTAGCCCTGGCAGTGCGAGCCTTAAAAAATAAACTCATTAAGAAAATAGTGCTTACCCGACCTGCCGTAGAAGCCGGCGAAAACTTGGGCTTTTTACCCGGCGACCTTAAAGATAAAGTGGACCCCTACCTGCGCCCACTTTACGATGCCCTTGACGATATGATACCCATTCCTAAACTAAATGAGTACATGGCTAACAGGGTAATTGAAATTGCTCCGCTGGCGTTTATGCGCGGCAGAACCATAGACAACGCTTTTATTATTTTAGACGAAGCGCAAAACGCCACCAACCTGCAACTAAAAATGTTTTTAACCCGTTTGGGTCCGTCTGCCAAGTGCATTGTTACCGGCGACCTCACCCAAATAGACTTGCCCAAAAACCAAAAATCGGGTTTAGATAAAGCGCTTCGCATTTTAGAGGGCATTAAGGGCATTGCCACTGTTTACCTAAACGAAGAAGACGTTATCAGGCATAGGTTGGTAAAAAAAATAATTAAGGCTTACGAAAAATCGGAAGAACACGAAAAAACCCTGCGCGAACGCCGAAAAGAACCTACTGCCTCTTCCAATCCCAATCCCGATGAATTGCAGGATTGGTAACAGGCTGCCTTAGTGTGGGTTTTACTATCCTAAAAAAAAGCAAGCTTAGCAACTGTAGCAATGCCTTCTAAATATAAAAAGCCTATGATTTCACGGCTCACTTTTTTGTTGATAATAGTGGCTTATTTATGGTCATTTGCTTACTACAGCCCTTGGAAAACAGGGCATATTATAGGCGGCGGCGATAGTTGGGGTTATTATGCCTACTTGCCGGCAATGTTTATTTATCATGATTTGGATAGTTTGCACCGCACCGTAGCCAAACGCTATGAGTATGCGGTTAATCACTCGCCGGCCCCCGATAATCCGCTTGGCGTACACGAGGCACACCCTACCCAAAATGGGCGGCAGGTGTTTAAATATACCATGGGTGTAGCGTTACTGCAAATACCGTTTTTTCAGTTGGCGCATGTATGGGCAAAACTAAGCAGCCACCCGCCCGATGGTTATTCGTTTCCGTATTTGTTGCTCATTTTATTTTCGGGCACTTTTTATGCTCTGCTTGGTCTTTATTTTGTTAGAAAGCTGTTGCTGCATTTTTTTTCCGATACCATAACCGCATTAGTATTAGTAGCCGTAGCTTTGGGCAGCAACTTGTACTACTTTTCGGTTTACAATCCCGGCATGTCGCACGCTTATTTATTTGCTTTGTATGCCGGTATGCTATATGCCACCGTACATTTTTACCGCCGGCAGCAACTTATTTTGGCGTTTATAGTAGGTTTAACCTGTGGTTTTATTACCGTAATACGACCCGTTGAAATTATTTGTGTACTATTGCCCTTGTTGTATGGCGAAAGAAGATTAGGTTACCTCCAAAATCAACTAAACTTTTGGAAGCAAAACATGGCAGCCATAGCCGCAGCCATAGGCGGGGCAATAGTAGCCGGCTTGCCCCAACTGCTTTACTGGAAAGCGCAATCGGGCAAATGGCTGTACTACAGTTACAAAGGAGAGAGCTTTGATTTTTTGCATCCGCACATAAAAGGTGGCTTGTTGAGCTTTTCAAACGGATGGCTCATATACACACCTATTATGGTTTTGGCTTTGGCGGGTTTTTGGTGGCTTTATAGGCGGCAGCATCCTTTTGCAATAGGGGCAATGTTATTTTTGCCTTTGCACATTTATTTTGCGTATAGTTGGTGGTGTTGGTATTATATAAACGGGTTTGGCTCTCGTCCTATGGTAGAAACCTATGCGCTGCTGGCTATACCCATGGCATATACTTTTAGCGTTTTGCATACCGGAATGGTAAAACGGGTAATACTTGCTGTTTTGCTGTTGTTTTTTACAGGGCTCAATTTGTTCCAAACCTATCAACTTAGTTTGGGTGTAATGTGGTCGGAAGTAGCCAACAGCGCTTTTTACCGCGCCATTTTTGGCAAAACGCACTTGGATCGCCCCGATTTGGTGATGTTTGACTCGGGCGAGTGGCAGCCAGATAACCTTCGTTTAGCCGGCAATCTTTACCACAATACCTTTGAAGATACTACTTTTCAATCATTTGCCACCGATACCATTTCTTACAACAACTCTAAAAGCTACTATCTTACCGGTAAACAAGAATTTAGCCCGGGCATGGCAGCTACCTTAGACAGTTTAAAGGTGCAGGGCGGTAAGTACCTGCGTGTTTCGGCAAAATGTTACAGCCCTGTGCGGGTTTACTCGTGGTACGACATGAGCCGATTAGTGGTAGAAATGCGCAGCGAGAAACCTAAATTTAAAAAATGGCGGGCAGTACGCATACAAAGCAAGTTGGGCAATGATAATAACTCGCTTTGGGGTGGCAAGGCTAAGGTTTGGGAAGAGGTGAGTATGCTGGTTAAAGTGCCACACAATGCCCCGCCGGGCACTATGGTAAAAGTATATGCACTAAACAACAGTTCGTTTCCTATTTATTTAGACGACCTGAAAGTAGAAATTTGGGAAAAACAATAAGATTGCCGCTATTACCCCGATGTATTTTTACGCCAAAACAGGGCTGGTTTGCATGGTGAACAAAACTAAACGCGCAGCACGCTTTTGGGTCTTTGCTAAAAATAAAACCAGAGCCTATTTTGCTGCTCCTAAATGCTTTTATAGATAAAGCGTACCCCTGCTCTGCAATCAAAAAAATACTATCTTTACCCAAAAATTACCTCCCTGCACAATGGGGTAAAGCACCATGTTATAAACCATTACCAAATGCAAACACCTGTACCTTCTGACCTCCACATTGCGCAAGCCGCACCCATTAAACACATTAAAGAGATAGCTGCCCGGCTGGGTATTAGCGCTGATGACCTGCACTATTTTGGCAAAACCAAAGCCAAACTGCCTCTTGCCTTGCTCAACGAAGAAAAAATAGCCCAACATAAACTGATACTGGTTACTGCCATAAACCCTACGCCCGCAGGCGAGGGTAAAACCACCGTAAGCATAGGGCTTGCCGATGGGCTAAACCATATAGGTAAAAATGCCATTGCCGTTTTGCGCGAGCCTTCGCTGGGTCCGGTTTTTGGCATGAAAGGCGGCGCTGCCGGCGGCGGGTATGCACAGGTTATTCCTATGGAAGACATTAACCTGCATTTTACCGGCGATTTTGCCGCAATTGAAAAAGCCAACAACCTGCTGGCTGCACTTATAGATAACAACCTCCAAAGCAAAAACCGCTCGCTGGGCATTGACGCACGCACCATTACTTGGAAAAGGGTTATGGATATGAATGACCGCGCCCTGCGTAACATTATCATCGGGCTGGGCGGTACAGCTAATGGCATTCCCCGGCAAGACGGATTTAACATTACCCCTGCATCGGAAGTAATGGCTATTTTGTGCCTATCCAAAGATTTTGAAGACCTTAAAAAACGATTGGGTAATATATTGGTGGGCTTTACCTACCAAAACCAACCCGTTTTTGCCCATCAGCTCAATGCCCAGGGCGCTATGGCATTGCTGCTAAAAGATGCCATTAAACCCAATTTAGTGCAAACCCTTGAAGGCAACCCCGCTATTTTGCACGGCGGACCCTTTGCCAATATAGCCCAAGGCACCAATACCATTATTGCTACTAAAATGGGGCTTTCATTAGCAGACTACGTAGTTACCGAAGCAGGTTTTGGCGCTGATTTGGGCGCAGAAAAATTTATGAACATCAAATGCGGATACGGCGCGCTTAAACCCGATGCCATAGCTCTGGTGGCTACCCTGCGCGCCCTGCGACACCATGGCGGCGCTAAAAAAGACCAATATAATACGCCCAATGCCCATTTTATTGAAATAGGATTTGCCAATTTAGAAAAACACATAGACAACTGCCGACAGTTTGGCATTAACCCCGTAGTTGCCATTAACGCTTTTTATACCGATACGCCACAAGAAACCGAATTAGTGCAACAACTCTGCGCTGCCAAAGGCGTGCAAGCCGTAGTAACCCGATGCTGGGCAGAAGGCGGTATAGGTAGCGCACAACTTGCCCACGCCATTGTGCAGGCTACCCAAAACCCGCAAAATAGTTTTAAGCCGCTCTATGACTGGGCTTTACCGGTAGAGCAAAAAATACATACCATAGCTACCCAAATTTACGGCGCAAATGGGGTAGAATATGCCGCCAAAGCCAAAGCACAGCTCAAAACTATTGCCGATTTAGGACTTAACCAACTGCCGGTGTGCATGGCTAAAACACAAAAATCTTTTTCGGACGATGAAACAAAAGTAGGTAAGCCTACCAATTTTACCATCCATGTGCGTGAGTTTGAGTATGCCACCGGAGCCGGGTTTGTTATCCCTATTCTGGGCGAATTGATGCGTATGCCCGGATTGCCAGCTAATCCCGCCGCCGAAAAAATGGATATTGATAACAATGGGGTTATTAGTGGGCTGTCGTAATTTAACCTGTTTGTTTATTCTGTAAACTCTATTATTATGGCTTTGAATTTACAACTCCTTTCTTCGGAATACTTGCCTTACTACCTACGGCAGCAACCTTGCCCCCTCCTAAAATACATGAAGAAGCTCCAAAACATCCCTCTCGATTTGCAAAAGGTATTCATGGGTACGGCTGTTAACTCACTTGTAATTGATGGAAGCATAAGTAAGCCTGACGATTATTACTCTGTGGAGGTGGCAACAAACCCTGATTCTGAATTTCACCGCCAATTACATGACCTTTACAACACTTACTGTTTTGCACAAAACCTATCAATAGGCTGGCAAAACCTAATGCGAATTCATAAAATGCTTACTCAAACATTATTGCAAGACAGCAAACAACATCGCGGCAAAATAAGAACTGACGATGTATTTATTTGTGATGAAAATGATGTAATGATTTACAATAGCGTACCGGCAACAGAGGTTAAACACGAGTTAAAGCTTTTGATTGAAGATATTAAAACACTAACCAAAGCAACCTTAACTATTGATGAGGTTTTCTATTATGCTGCCATGATTCACCTGCGTTTTGCCCAAATTCACCCTTTCCGCGATGGCAACGGTTGTACAGCACGCTTGTTGGAGAAAATATTCTTGACACAAAAATTGGGAACATCTGCTTGGTGTATTCAGTCGGAAAAATACTATCTAAGACACATAGGTAAATATTATAGAAACATTTATCTTAGCGAAAGCTATGATAAACTTGAATGCAATAGCTGTTTGCCTTTTCTAATCATGTTGCCCAAGGCATTGATGTATGAAAAGTGAAGGGTTATGAGTTAAGACTGCCAGCCCGATTTTTGTTTCTCGCAAAGACGCAAAGAAAAGGTGGAGTTATTTATGCGTTACAAATTACCCCCCTAAGCATTAATCCCTAACCCATTATTACTTACAAAAAATGTCCACCCAAACCTATACTGCTCACAAGTACGCAAATGGGGCGTTTACCCCGGTAGCCGATACGCTGGCTACCGAAGAAATGCTTAGTATTAGCATAAACCATAAGCCTTTTACCATTACCATGCGCACGACGGGCAATGAAACCGAACTAATACGTGGACTCCTGTTTGCCGAACAAATTTATACCGATACCCAAATGAACCCCCATATAGCCGTACTTGCCCGCAGTGAACAGGGGCATATTACGGAGGTAAACGTTACAGCGCCCGAAAACCTGCTGCTGAAAAATTATGCCGATAAACGCAGCATTATTTCTGTTTCCAGTTGCGGTATTTGTGGCAAAACCGAGTTAGATACCGGTTTATCGGGTAAAATCATTGTTGCCCAAAAGCCTCTGAATCCCGATAGCGTAGCAGCTATGTTTAACCAAATGAGCCAACATCAGCAAGCCTTTAAATTATCGGGAGGCGTTCATGCCGCCGCCATTTTTGATGCTGAGGCTCAATTGTTAATCGTTAAAGAAGACATTGGCAGGCACAATGCAGTGGATAAAGCCATTGGCAGCCTTCTTTTAACTCAAAACCTGCACCAAGCGCAATGCCTGCTGGTAAGCGGGCGCATTTCTTACGAAATAGTGAGCAAAACCTACCATGCCGGTATTCCGTTTTTGGCGGCAGTATCGGCGCCTTCTTCTATGGCGGTTGATTTTTGCAGGCAAACAGGCATCACCCTCTTAGCCTTTTGCCGCAACAACTATTTTACCGTATATGCCAACTCCCAAAATTTAGGTAGTGAAAAGTGAAGAGTGAAAAGGAGGTATTAACCGCTCCTAACTCCTAACTCCTAATTCACAATTCATAACTCATAACTCCTAACTCGCAAAAGAAGTTTAGATTTTAAAATTAACGTTTTTCAGGTATCATGTTTTTAGAACCACAGGTTAAAAAAGGTTGGATTGAAGTAGTATGCGGATCCATGTTTTCGGGCAAAACCGAGGAGTTGATAAGACGGTTAAAAAGGGCGGCAATTGCCAACCAAAAGGTAATGATTTTTAAGCCGCTGGTAGATACCCGATACGATGATCAGAACATTGTATCGCACGATGCCAATGTTATCCAATCGGTGCCGGTGCAAGAAGCGTTTGAAATAGCCGATATTTGCCTTCATTCAGATGCCGAAGTAGTAGGCATAGACGAAGCGCAGTTTTTTGATCTTGCCCTAACCGAAGTTTGCGAAAAACTTGCGCTAAACGGTAAACGGGTCATTGTGGCAGGGTTAGATATGGATTACTTGGGTAAACCCTTTGGACCCATGCCCCAACTGCTGGCTGTGGCAGAATATATTACCAAACTGCACGCCATTTGTATGGTTTGCGGAAATTTAGCCAGTCACTCTTTTCGAAAGCAGGCAATAAACGACCAAATTGTGTTGGGCGCTAAGGATTTGTATGAGCCCCGATGCCGGATATGTTACCATATTGAGCCCTGATGAGCAGTTGCAATTACCACCGTTAGGCGTACCTTTACGGGGTTGTTTAGAGCCATTTATTTTGTGTAACGCAATATCTTAGCATGATAGCCTTGCTGCTTACTGTTTGTTGTTCTGCTGTTTTGTTTGTATTGTTTAGGGTGTTTAAGGCATACAACATACACATACTGCAAGCCATTGTGGTTAATTATTTTGTGTGTGTGGTAATGGGTATGGTATCGGGCGGATTAGCGCCTGTTGCTGCCGGTTATATGGGTTTTAAGTGGTTGCCGTTTAGTTTTTTGCTGGGGGCTATCTTTATTACCGGGTTTCAGCTCATAGCCTATACCGTGCAGCAAAACGGGGTAACGGTGGCTTCGGTGGCGGGAAAAACATCATTGGTACTGCCCGTAACGGCAGCCTTTTTTTTGTATGCCGATAAGATAACGGCGTTTAAGGTAATGGGCATCATATTTGCGCTGGGAGCGGTGGTGCTTGCCTCATTTAAGTCCGATAGTACAGCCAAAAAACTGGGGCACAGGGAAATGTTGTTGCCGGTAGCTGTATTTTTACTAAGCGGAACAGGCGAAATTATCCTCAACTTTGCGCAAGCCCGATACCTTCATGCCCATTTACACCATTTGTTTACCATGCTCACCTTTGGGGTGGCGGGTGTGCTGGGCGCTTTATGGCTGCTGTATTTGCGCCAACCCCTGCAACAAAAAAACATAGTTGCCGGTATTATACTGGGCATACCCAATTATTTTTCGGTCTATCTTTTTTTACAGGCTCTTACCATATCGGGTTGGGAGGCATCGGTTTTGTTTCCTGTAAACAATATGGCTACCGTTGTTTTATCGGGCATTGCCGCGCGCCTATTGTTTAACGAAACCTTATCGGTAATTAACCTAACAGGCGTAGCCTTAGCAATTGCTGCCATTGGGCTAATGCTTGCCTCCGGCTAAACGCAGTAATTGATTAGTGGATTATTGCCTATTTGTTACTTTTGTTTTTCACCCCAAGTTTGTATTTTGTGAGTACTTCCTATATTACCCTTGCGCAGCCGCATACCGCCGAAATAAAAGAAAAAAACAGCCGGTTTATTACCTATGCGCAAGCCGTTTATTCTTTGCAAGAAGTGGACACATTTTTAGAAGAGGTTAAAAAAATGCACCCAAAAGCCACCCACCATTGCTATGCTTACCGGCTTGGGTTAGATAAACGCCAAAACTACCGCGCTAATGATGATGGCGAGCCATCTGGTACTGCCGGCAAACCCATTTTGGGGCAGATAGACTCAAAAGAGTTGAGTAATGTAATGCTTATTGTGGTGCGCTACTATGGCGGCGTTAAACTAGGCGCATCGGGGCTTATAAGCGCTTACAAGGCTGCAGCCAAAAACACATTAGATACAGCCCAACTGATTATCAAAGAAGTGGAAATTATTGTAAACATCTATTTTGACTACCTTGCCATGAACACGGTAATGACCTTGGTAAAAAAACTCCCTACCCAAATTTTGCAACAAGTTTTTGACAACCAATGCTATTTGCAACTGCGTACCGCCAAAAAAAAACTGCCCCTGCTGTTACAACAGTTGGAGGAGGTAGAAGGCGTAAAGGTGAATAGCGAAGAGTGAATAGTGAAAAGTTGAGGAAGTGAATTAAACGGATAAACTCGGGTAAA
>DDVC01000007.1:28930-37239 GCA_002345145.1 Bacteroidetes bacterium UBA2322 | reverse complement strand
GCGGCAAAATAATGGTGGAGTAGAGACGCACGGCCGTGCGTCTTGTACTGTAAAAAGTGAAAAATTTTACAGGGAGCAACGGTACTTGTACCGTTTTCCACATTCATTGTGCAAACTACAGTGCAGCAAACAAGATAGGGCGCAACGGTACTTGTACCGTTTTTAAAGGATGTATTTTGAAAAATAAAAATTTGCCGTAGCTTGTATCCCCACAAGCAACCCCTGATAAATCGGCATTTAGACGCGATAAGTCGCCGTCCCTACGTGCCGATTTACCGCAAAAAGTGGAAGCAAAACTTCGTATTTGCCTTTGTTGTTAGAAGTTAGCGCCCACTACCCAAAACTATCTACCAAAACTACCCACTTTTCACTCTTCACTTTTAATACCTCAGTTCAGTATTAGAAAATAGGCGCACATTAGGCAGCAGGGTGTTAAAATCGGGAACGGTAACACTGCCATCCATGTTTACATCGGCAGTACGGTAAGCGTTGAGTTGCAGGAGTTGCAGGCGGTATCGGTTAATATCGGCAAAGTTAATAACCCCGTTGGCATCAATATCGCCCAAGTACAAGCCGGCTTTGGAGCCCAGTTCGGCTTGCAGGTTATACATGGCGCGGCTGGCTGTAAGGGTAAAATCGTAGGTATTGCCGTTATTGGGCAGGGTTACGGGGGCGGCGCTCAAAATGGGCAGGTGGTTTCGGTGTCGTATGGCAACAAAAACCGGTGTATTGGGCGCTATGCCACTAAATTCAATGCCGGCGCTGCTGCTGCCGTTTACCTCTATGAGCCAGCCGTCGGCAAGCAGTAATACGGCTTTTTGCTGCAAGAGGGCGCGGGTAGTAGCGTGTCGCAGTTCTATCAATACCCAATCTACCATATTAGAAGGCAACTGCGTGTAGGAAGCATAGGCTTCGGCGCCGGCATAGTTCCACGGCGCGGTATTGTAGGGTTGGGTTATGGGCAGCAAACCCTGCATTAAGAGGGTGGTGTTCATTTGGGTAGTGGTGGCATTATAAGCGCCTTGCAGCATCACCTTAGCAAATAATTTTACCGAACAATTAGGCAAAACGGTAAATATAACAGATTGCGTGCAACTGCCAAAACTACCCGATGTGTAGGTAATGGTATAACTGCCCGATGCGCTTTCGGGAAGATTGACCGCGCCTGTTTGAGCATCAATGACCAAACCGGCAGGCGTTGCAGCAAACGTGCCGCCCTGATTTCCGGTTATCATGGGGTAAACAATGCCCTGAGCCTTGCAATACGAGTTGCCCGCCGGATAGTTAAAACCGGCATTGCAAACACTTAATCCCGAAAAACCGCAAATTTCTACATTGTCTATACCGGCATACCAATCCCACCCCCCGCCATCGTTGTAAATAAAACGCACCCGCAGGTTGGCGTTAAGGTGAGGCGTAAGGTCTATTTCGGCTTTGGGGTAGGTGCAGCCCCAAAAACCACAGTTGCCGCTGTAAATTTGCAATCCGTCTATCCAGGTAGCGCCGTTCCAAATGCGCACCCTGAAAAAACCGGCTATGGTATTAAAATTGTAATCGAACCTAAGCGTGGCAGCTTGGTAATTAGAAAGGTTAAATACCGGCGATTCCAGCATAACCGATTCGCCGCCATCTGTATCAAAGGCATCATCATCAAAATAAGCCATGCAGGTGCCGTTTATGCTGTTATCTGCCGGCGCTTTACCAAACTGCCACAAGGCGGTGGCATTAAACCCGATAGCCGTATTAGTCCAGCCGGGCGGCGTAAGGCAGGCATCAAACTGTTCGGCATATACCACAGAGCAACTGCACTGCGGGCGCGGGGCGGCAAAACTAAAACTGCCCGAACACAAGGAAGGGTTGGCGGCATCTGCCACTGTTACCGGCACTGAGGCAGCGCCGGTGGCAGGCAACCCGGTAATGATTACCTGCT
Organism: Bacteroidetes bacterium UBA2322; assembly: GCA_002345145.1. GTDB lineage: Bacteria > Bacteroidota > Bacteroidia > Chitinophagales > UBA2359 > UBA2359. The sequence goes on along the minus strand of DDVC01000007.1, from coordinate 35,309 downwards.
GCGGACTGGTGGCATAGGTTTGTGGATAGCTGTTTCCGGCTACATTTACGGTAAACTGACCGCTCAGTTGCTGGTGAATAACGGTAAGGGCTAAATCGTAGGTAGCCGTTGCCGGTTGGCAATTTTGAGGAGTAGCGCCCGATATAAAGATGTTTGCTGTTTTAAACTGAAATACACGCGGCACGCCCAATTCGGCTCCACAGTTGGCATAAGCATACAGTTCATAGTTGGTGCAGGGCTGCAAGCCGGTTACAGGGTAATTTACCCCCGTTTGTGCAGGGGTTTCAAACAGCCAAGTACTGCTGCCTTGCTGTTTGAGGCGGAGAAGGTAAGCAAAATCGGGAAAAGTGTAGGTAATAAAACCCACATTGGCAGTAGTGGCTGAGGTCATGGTAGCATAAGCCACTAATGGCTGAACAGCATTGATGGCAGTAGTTACCACATTACCCATGGCAAACCCAACACAAACGCTTTGGAGTTCTACGGTGTAAGAGCGGCAGGGGTTTAGCCCGTTTATGGTGTAGGAATTGGTGGTGAGCAGTGTGTTTACCAAATTTACCGAACTGCCCGCTTCTTTTATGCGCAGGTTTACCAATCCGCCACCGCCCAACCAGTTTATGGTGGCAGCGCCGGGAGCAGATTGGCTTACACTAACGGCAGTGGGTACAGCGCTTGCGTTAATTACAAAGGTTTGCGGGTAGGCGGTAATGTCGCTTTCGCAAATTGGTTGCAGCTCTACCTCATAATTGTAACATGCCGATAAGCCGCTAAATGTATAAGAGCTGCCCGATACTACGGTTTGGAGTATAAAGGTAGTAAACCCTTGTCGTTTAAGTTTGAGCGAGCAGGTGGGCGCTGTTTGTTCCCATGTGAGGGTGGCAGTGGCGGCATTATAAGTTATGTCGGTGGCAGCAAGGCAAAAGGGGCAGTTTTGGGTAAAACAAGTGCGGGTGCTGAGATGCCCGGCGATTTGGCTAACCGAATTTGCCGAAAACTGGGTAAGCGAAGGCACAATGGTGGGCTGCATCAGAAACAGCGAGTTGGCAGGGTCGTGCGTAGCCCCAAAACAATGCCCCATTTCATGAGCCGAAACGGCACGCAGGGCATTAAAATTGGGGCTGTAATCTTGCACCAAACTGTACCGGTTATCCGTACAAAGCGTACCAACAGGCGAAATACCTACCACAGAGCCGGTAAAATCTCTATTTGTCCATAACTGGGCAATATCAAAACCGGCAGTAATACCCCCCGCATTGCCCCACTGTCTAAACGATGTTTGCAATGCTACCGGGTCTAAGGTATTGCTAAAACCATCGCAGGTTTCGCAGGTAGAAATGATTATTTGGGTTATAATCAGTTCTACGTTAAACTGGTCATAGCTGGGTTGTACGGCATTCAGTACGGCGGTAAGTTGTTTTTGAACACGGTTGGTAGTTTCTTTTTCCTGATAAAGGAGGTAGTCAGCCACAAAAGCCACTTCCACCTCTGTGCAGGCGTTTAATTGGCGGGGTTGGGCAGCATGGGCATGGGTTTGAGGCAGCAAATCGGGGTGCATACTATGGCAGGTAAAAGGGTGGGTACTGATGGCATTAACCGAATTATAGACCACAAAAACCTCATCGGGAGCAGCAGCAAGCCGATAATTGAGCGGTTCTATCCAAATTTCCTCGCCCGATGCGGTGGTAACAAATCCCATTACAAAACCCTCGTCTATAGAGAGCCGCACCTCGCCGCCACCTGCAAGCGTTCCTTTATAGGTATAAACAGGCGGAGTGGGTAAGGTTTGGCTGCCCTTATTGGTTATTTCTACAAGGCTAAACTGTGGGCTGCGCACATCATGAGCTACTAAATGCAAAGTCCACGCATACTCGCTGCCCAACCGAAGGCTAAATGTGCCGGTACTGCCCTGCTTACTGCGCAAAAAGGCAGCTATTTCTTTGGTGGGTATTTTATATAACCGGTATGCAGATAAATGCTTGTTTACCGCCGGCAAATCTTGTTTTGGCAACGGCACGGCATCAAATGCTGCCGGCAATTGTGCCTGCAAATACAAAGATTGTAAGGTAAGTAAACAGAGTATGGTGATAATGAAGCAACGCATATACTTTAACTTTACCGTAAATGTACGCCTTTTTGTTTAGATCGGGTTATTGGGCGGGTGTATTTATTTGCAGTATGCAGTTAAACCACAACGTTACACTAAGGCAACAAAAAAAGCCTTATTTTTGCATCTTGTTTATATTAACCCCCAACATAGAATTATGCACAAGTGGATTTTACCCTTGTTATGGGTACTTTTTTTAGGGGCATCGGCTCATCAGTTTTATGTGAGCATGATGCAGGTGGATTATAATCCGCACACACAGTCATTGGAAATAAGCTGCAAAATTTTTACAGACGATTTAGACCTTGCCTTGCAAAAGCAGGGCGGCACAACCTACTACCTTGGCACCGACAGAGAGAAAGCCCAAACTGCGGAAGCGCTGGAACAGTACCTCAAAAGCAGTATTTTTATGGAGGTAAACGATAAGCCGGTAAACTGGGTGTATGTAGGCAAAGAGCAAAGCGCCGATGCCACTTGGATTTATATGGAGGTGAAAGGGGTGAAAACGCCCCAAACCATTAAACTCACTAACCGTTTGCTGACCGAAATTTACGAAGCCCAAACCAATATCGTACATTTTTCGGTAGGTAAAACCAAGCGCAGTTTAATGTTTTCTAAAACCAAAACTACCGATAAAGTGAGTTTTTAACCAACATGTCGGTCTATTCAGTGGCAAGGGTAAAAAAATACAGACAAATTGGGATAAAATGAGTTACGCCGCTCCGTCTAACCAGCCTATACCAATAGCCGCGCCGCTTACATTATTAGCATCGAGCCACTTTTTAATGGCAAAAATATCGGCGTCACCACCCGATAAGCTGGCGTTTTTTTCCAATCTTTCCAATAATAAAGCATCAGCAAAAGCAGTGCGCAAATCGGCAATAACTTCTTCGCGCAGTTTGTTTTCGGATGGGGCTTCGCGCTTAAAATTGGCGTCTAAGTGTATATTGCAAATAGCACGGTTAAATTCATACCACACAAAGCCGGTAGCCCGTTGCAGGTCGCGCAGGTTAATAGCTTTGGTTAGGTTATCTCTTGCCTCTGTATAATTGGGGTTAGTTTGGTCTTTCAGTGCAAACCCCAATTGCCCAAAAGTTTGGTGCGATTGCTCTTCGGGGGCAGCCACATCGGCAAGGGCTTCAAAAATAGGAATAGTGCGCTCCATTTTAGGTTTGTTGTTGTTCCATGTTTCGCTGCGCACTTTTTGGGCTTCGCTGAGTATGGCGCTTCGGGTAGTAGGCAGGCAATTAGCTAATTTATCCTGAATTTCCCTCTCCGAAATTCGGGCGGAGGTGGAGCTGTTCATATACAAAGATAGCTCCTCCTGTGTTTTTGCGCTTAATTTTTCCAATTCTTCGCGTTCTTTCATTTTGCGCTCAATGGTAGAAACGGTATTAGAAAAAGCGCGTTCTATAATTTGTAAGCCGCCCCACCCGCCCAGCAGGGCAGTAGCTAAAAATTTAACATACTGAGTGGTATCTAATGCGCCAAATTTAAAATCGCCCGGAATAACCATAAAAATAACAATAGAACCGGCAATGCCAAACAAACAGTTGGCAATGAAACCCAAGTTAATACTGTTTTTGTTTTCCCGATGGGGTAATACCATTTGCCCTTTTTGCAAACTGTAAATGAAACCACCAAATACCCCCATTAGGCAAATGATGAGCAAACCCGAAATTTCGCTGGTCATATTGAAGTAATTTAAGCGAGTAAGAAACATAAAAAAGCAGCAATTATTTGCTGTAACCAAATTAGCTGTACTTTTGTCATTGCAAAGTAACAGCAAAAAAAGTTACCAACAAACCAATTCACTTTAAATTTATCAAAAGTATGGACTTTTTGTTACAGCCCGAAGTTTGGCTGAGTTTACTTACCCTTACACTTATGGAAGTTGTGCTGGGTATAGACAATCTTGTTTTTTTGTCTATCATATCGGGTAGGTTGCCTGCCCACCAACAACCAAAAGCCCGCCGGCTGGGGCTATTTTTGGCATTGGGTTTTAGGATTTTGCTACTGCTGGGTATTACCTGGATAATAGGGCTAACCGAACCTGTACTCAGTATTAACCAATTTGGTTTAGCCTTTGACCTTAGCTGGCGCGATATTATTTTGGCTGTTGGCGGATTGTTTTTACTCTACAAAGCCACTACCGAAATACACCACAAGTTAGAAGGCGCTGATTATTCGGAGGAAGTAAAAACCGTGAGCAGTTTTGGTTCTGTGGTTTTGCAAATTGTGTTGTTAGACATGGTTTTTTCTTTCGATTCTATCCTTACCGCCGTGGGGTTGGTAAAACACGTGGAAATCATGATTATAGCGGTGGTTATTTCTATGGTAGTTATGTTGGTGTTTGTAAACAGCATTAGCGCTTTTATAGATAAGCACCCAACGGTAAAAATGCTGGCGCTTGCATTTTTGCTGCTCATCGGGTTTATGCTGCTGGCAGAAGGTTTCCATCAGCACGTACCCAAGGGGTATATTTATTTTGCCATGTTTTTCTCTTTGGGTGTTGAGCTGCTAAACATGCGTTTCAGAACCAAAGGCAAAACGGTTAAACTGCACGAGTAAAACAACCTTAAAACGCAATTAAAAACCCCCGCTTTCAAAAAATCAGAAAGCGGGGGTTTTTTAATGGGTTAAGAATAAGCCCGATTATCGGGAATTTGAAACCAAGTTAATGTCAAGGTCAAACTCATCGTAAATGGCTTTATCGCCCAAACCGTCAAAAAAGCTGCCCGAACCATAACGAACATCATAGTCGCTGCGGTCTATGGTTACTTTGGCAACCGATACCATTGTTTTATCGGCATTGGTAGTAACGTTGGCGTTAAACTTAATAGGTTTGGTGGTTTCTTTAATGGTAAGGTCGCCGGTAATTTTGTACTCTCCCACAGGACCTCGGGCAATTACATTAGTGATATTGAAACGCACTACCGGAAATTTAGCTGCCCCAAAAAAGTCGTCCGATTTGAGGTGCCCTACCAATTTGTCTGCCCATTCACCTTCCAAATCGGTGCAAGTAATGGTGTTCATATCAATTTCAAAATTACCACCTACCAATTTGTCGCCTTCAAACGACAAGGTTCCGCGTTTTAGGGTTACAAATCCTGTGTGCTTACCGGTAACTTTGTAGCCCGTCCAGCCTATTTTGCTTTTTTGGGTATCAATACTTACCGAGCTGCGCTCGCCCGCAGGCAAACCAAAACTCATTAAAACAAAGGCGGCTATTGCGCCTACGAGGGTAAAAAAGTTAATGCTTTTCATGATTCAACTATGTTTTGTGTGATATAAATTCGGAAGGTTAAAGTATCAGTGTTTAAACATTGATTGCTTAATAAACAAAGTGGTTCAAAAAAAGTTCAGAGGAGCAGAACTAAATTTATGCTTTTTACCTTGTTACCACTATAAATGGCAAATTCATCTGTTGTGCCATATTTGGGGGCTGCTGCACCGCTATGTATCTCTTGGGTAGAGGTAAAACCTTGCAGCATAAGGGTTTGCCAAAGTTGGGGGTGTTTTATGGCAAAATAGGTAAAAAAAATTTGGTTGGTAGGGAGATTTGGGGTAATTTATAAACTAAATTAAAACAAACTCCGGACTGTTGGGTTGTTGGCAGCGGGCAACTAAATAAACAAAAACAACTGTCATTGCAGTTTGGCGTGTATCTTTGCGGCGCTGTTACCGCTATCCAACAAAAACTTATGGAATCTGCCCCCAATTTGCGCCCATTGGTACGCACTGCCTTGTTTACCGCCCTTACCATAGTAGGAGCGTACATCAGCCTTCCCATTGGCGAAGTGCCCATAGTGCTGAGCGATTTTGTGGTAATGCTTGCCGGGTTATTGCTTGGCAGGGGTTGGGCGCCGCTAAGTGTGGGCATTTACCTGCTGCTGGGTGCGGTGGGGTTGCCGGTTTTTGCCGGCGGCGCCGGCGGCATACAGGCTTTTTACGGACCCACCGGCGGCTATTTATTCGGGTTTTTGGTATCTTCATGGTTGGTAAGCAGTATAGCGCAGGGTAAAACGCAGTGGTATTGGCATTTGGCGGCATTGGTAGCCGGAAGCGCGGTTATATTTACCCTGGGCGTGGCGTGGCTTCAGTACAAGTTGGGGTTAACCCTTGCACAAGCGTTGGCGGCGGGTTTTTTGCCGTTTATACCGTTTAATGTGGTAAAAATGTTGGTAGCTACCGCCCTTGCCCGGCAACTACAACCGCTTATTTACCCCACTTCGTCTGCTCGGTTATGAGTGAACCACTGTTGCAAATCCAAAA
>DDVC01000007.1:7624-28647 GCA_002345145.1 Bacteroidetes bacterium UBA2322 | reverse complement strand
GCAAATCCAAAAGGGTGAATTTATTGTGCTATCGGGCAGTAATGGGTCGGGCAAAACGGTTTTGGTGCGCCATTTCAACGGGTTGCTACAACCCACATCGGGTAGTGTACTGCTATGGGGAAAACCCGTTAGTCGGCAATTGCTCATTGCCCGACAAACTATTGGTTTGGTGTTTCAAGATGCCGCAAGCCAAATGGTAGCCCAAACGGTGTATGAAGAAGTGGCTTTTGGACCCGAAAACCTGCGCCTTACCGCCTCCGAAATAAACCACCGAGTAACCCAAGCCCTGCAAACTACCGGTTTAACCGGCTTAGAAAACCGACACCCCTTAGAGCTATCGGGCGGACAACAACGCCGGTTGGCTATTGCTGGTATTTTAGCCATGCAGCCCGCCATGATTGTATTAGATGAACCTTTTAACGGATTGGATTATGAGGGTGTAGTGCAAACCTTGCAACAAATAGTGAGCTTGCACCAAAACGGGCATACCATTTTGGTTATTACCCACGATTTAGAAAAAACCCTTGCCCATGCCACCCGGCTTGCCATTATGCACCAAGGGCAAATGGTATTAGACGGCACCCCCCAAACCGTACTGCCACAGGCAGAAAAGTATGGGGTAAAACCGCCCTACCATTATCACCAACGCCCCCTTAACAGTATAACATGGCTGACTTAGTGCTTTTTAGATATACCTATCGGCAATCGGTTATACATGCTTTAGATGCCCGATGTAAATTTCTGTGTATGGCTGCATTTACCATAGCTGTATTGCTACAGCCCTACGGAGGGCACTACACCGGATTAGTGGCGATGAGCAGTTTGTTGGCGGGCATTTACCTGCTTGCCAAACAGCCGGCGGGTATGGTAAAAAAAATGCTGCCGGTTTTATTGGTTTGGTTGCCCATGCTTATTGTGGTGCCGGCGCTTGCCAAAGCCGGAACACCCCTTGCCCCCAAGGGAGTGTTAGCCCGCCTTAGCCAAGAGGGTTTGCAATACGGCATAGGGTATGGCTGGAAATTTGTGCTGTTTTTGGTGTTTAGTCAATTAATGGTTGCCACTGCTACCGTTAGTGAAATCAGCAAGGCAGTGGCGTGGTATCTGCACCCCCTGCCAAAACCCGTACCGGCAGTGGTGGGTGTGCTGCTGAGCCTCACCCTTGCCCAAATACCCGCCTTGTTTGATGCTTACCAACAAATAAATGCCGCCCAAACTGCCCGAATGGGTAATAGGGTAAAAAATCAGGTAAAACGAATGAGGAATTTATTGTTGCCCTTATTGCAAAACCTTTTTACCCGTGCCGATGAGCTGGCTATGGCTATGGAAGCCCGATGTTTTACCTACCACCGAGCCCAATACCACTTGCCCATAACTGCCCATGACCGGGCTGTAACCGCTATCTTTTGTTTGCTGTGCGGGCTTACGGCTTGGGTGGGGCGCACCCTTTAAGGCGTTTTTGTGCCCCAAAAGCTGCACATTTACCAAAAATGCCTATCTTAGCTCCTTATTAAGCCAAGTTTATCCAAATTATGTGCCGCATGAAAAAAAAATGCCTCTTGCTTGTTGCCTGTTTGTTTTATGTAGGTGTATTTGCCCCGTTCCGCCTTTTTGCACAAATAGTACCTTCGCCCTATCAGTTGCCCGCCACCGATGCCGCCAACATACTCTTTAATGATACCGGCGTGCCACGCATAGACATTTTTATAGACCCTGCCGATTTTACCGCCATGCTCAATGCCTCTACCGGCGATGTGGAGTATCCGGCTACCTTTGTTTTTACCAATGCCGCTTTTTCCGATACCGTTCAAAACATCGGGTTTGGGCTTCGGGGCAATACCTCGCTTGCATCGGGTAAAAAATCGTTTAAAGTATCGTTCAACAGTTTTACCCCCGGCAATAGGTACAAGAGCCTCGAAAAAATGAACCTCAACGGCGAGCATAACGACCCCGCCATTATCCGCGCCAAATTGTACTGGGATTTAGCCGCCCATTTAGGCATTCCCGCGCCCCGTGCCAACCACGTTGCCCTATATGTAAACAACCAGTACAGAGGGCTTTACATTAACGTAGAACATATTGACGAAGAATTTGCCGCCCGATGGTATGGCAACAAAAACGGCAACCTTTACAAATGCCTTTACCCCGCATCGCTCGAATATCTGGGTCCTAATGCCAACGACTATAAATTAGAAATGTTCGGGCGCAGAGTGTATGAACTCAAAACCAACGAAACCGCCGATGATTACACAGATTTGGCTGCTTTTGTTACCGCCCTCAACTCGCCCCTTGACGCTGATTTTGCCGGCAGGGTAGATGCCCTTTTTAATGTAGATAATTTTTTGCGCCTTTTGGCATTAGATATCTTTACCGCCAACTGGGACGGTTACAACTACAACATTAACAACTACTACCTATACCAAAATACCGCCACCGGCAAGTTTGAATACATACCTTATGATACCGATAATACCTTTGGTATTGACTGGTTTGGCATAGACTGGGCAAGCCGCAATGTTTATGGCTGGGCTCCCGAAGCCAATTTTCCGCCCCTGCATACCCGCCTGCTCAATGTGCAGGAGTTTAGACGCCGATTTAGCTACTACTTTAACATGCTGCTCCAAACGGCTGCTACTACCGGCGTACTGTTTCCGCGCATAGATGCTTTAAGGGTCATGATTACCCCTTTTGCCGAAGCCGATAATTTTAGAACCCTTGATTATGGATTTACCATTACACAGTTTACCAACAGCTATGAGCAAGCCCTTGGCGGGCATGTAACCTACGGCATAAAACCCTATATTGCTACCCGCCGAACCAATGCGCTTATTCAACTCACTCCCCAAAACATAGCGCCGGTTATACTTAGCCCCAAACATACGCCGCTTTACCCCATATCGGGGCAAACCATTTATTTTACCTGCCGCGTTTTTGACGACAACGCCGGCGCTACCCCACAGGTTACTTTTTATTACCGCATAAACGGCGGCGCTTTTTCCTCCCTTACCATGCAAGACAACGGCACACAAGCCGATGGCGCTGCCAATGATGGCACTTATGGCATTGCAGTCAGCGGGCTTACTGCACCGGCTACCATTGAGTACTACTTTACCGCAGCCGATGCCAATGCCGCTACCAACCGAGAGCCCCTGCTGCAAAATTCTTACCGACAAGTAGCGCTAACCCTAAGCCCCTATCCGCTTACGGTAAACGAATTTATGGCTACCAACAACACCATACCCGATGAGTTTGGGCAGTTTGATGACTGGATTGAAATTTACAACGCCGGTTTTACCCCCATTAACCTCAGCAATTTTTATTTAACCGATAACCTCTCTAACCCTACCAAATGGCGTATGCCCGATACCCTAATTGCCCCGCAGGGTTTTATGCTCATTTGGGCAGACGAAAACGGAAGCCAAGGACCCCACCATGCCAATTTTAAACTCAGCGCCGGCGGCGAATCCATAGGCATTTTTACCATAGAGCAGCAACCTGTTTACACCATTACCTACGGACAACAACAGCAAAACATAACACAAGGACTGCTGCCCGATGGACAGGGCGAACTCCAAATTTTACCCTACCCCACGCCGGGCTACTCCAATATGACCCCGCTTACCGTACAACCCGATGCCGCAGAGCCGTTTTTTACCTTGCACCCACCGTATCCCAACCCGTTTACCCATACCATAAACGCTCCCCTGCTCCTAACAAGCCAAGCCGCTGCACAAATTACCTTGTTCAATAGCGCCGGCAGTATAGTGTATGCCCAGCCCGAGCAGGTTTATTCGGCAGGTAGTCATTTGGCAACAGTACAGGTGCCGGAGCATTTGCCATCGGGTTTATATTTTTTGCAAATCTGCTTTTCTGCCCCCAATACTCCCGCTTCTATTACCCGCATCGGGCAAACATTTAAATTGGTGAAATACTAATCTTAACGGTAACTTCTAAAAACCGATATTTATAGGGTGTTTAAACGGTAAAATTTCAGGGCTACGCCCAGCTAATCATTTTTTTATTTGGTTTTTCTACGAAAATTAATGGTTACGCCCCTAAAATAACATGGGGTTGGAGTTATGAGCATACTCAAAGGCTTACCGCAAAAGGATTTCAAACAGGTAGGGTGATAAATTACGGTGCGCTGCACCTTGTTAATGGGGTATTTAACATAGTAGCTACCTATATTTCGGTGCGCTGCACTTTTGCAAAACCTCAAACGCGCATTTTAGGGGGGAGTAACACACAAGGGGCAGCGCCCTTCAATCTTGGCAGCAGCAAACTGTATTGTTATCAGGTGCAGCGCACTGTAATCTGTTGCGCATTTTAACCGGTGCAGGCAAATCTTACGCAAGCTTTATCTCTATCGGGCGTTCATTTTAATTCCAACCTTGTGTTACCAACTACCCACAAACCACATTTTTACCCGTGTTTATCCGTTTAATCTGCGTTAACTGTGTGCTTTTTTTTGATGAAAACAGGTAGAAAAAACTCCATTTACACATTAAACGGGGGCTGCGCCTTTTTGCTTAGGCGGCAATAACCAAAGTACAGTTACAAATTTACCCTGCCTGCCCCTACTAATACAAAACCGCTCCAGTGCTTGGGCGCAGCTATTTTGCCTTCTTGTATAAGCTGACGTTTGGCTTGGCTGAGTATTTCTAAGTAGGCTTTACCGGCATTGTCATCTTGCATCAACAGTTCGTAAAATTTTTGCGATAATTGCGAAGATGAATAATCATACACTTTAAACAGTGTGTAAATAATGTTTTTTACACCGGCATATAAAAAAGCTCTGTTTATACCCAGTACTCCTTCGCCTGCAACTTGTTTACCTATGCCGGTATCGCAGCAGCTAAGGGTAAGTAAATCGGTATTTTGCAGTTGCAGGGTGTAAATATCGGGCATGTATAAGAGCGAACACTGCTCATCGGTAGGTTTATCGGGCGAGAAAATGATGGCGCTCAGTTTAGGCGACTTTTTATTGTAATGCGCATGGGCAGATATTAGCAAGTGTTTTGCTCTGTGTGCATATTGCATAAAATTACTGAGGTTGGCTTCTAAATGCAGGTAAGCCTGCGCCGGTTGTTGTTTTTGCCTAAAAAAATGCTCTACACCGGCAACCTCCTGTTCGGAGTAAATCAATTCATCAAATTCGGTATTGCCCACCTTTACGGAGCGCACTGCATTACTTGGCAGTGGCTGGGGTTTAGTTTGTTGGGTGTTTTGGTAAACGGGCGCAAAACCTGCAAATCCAAGTTGGGTAGCGGGCATAACAGATTGCTGCTTGGTTTGTGCATTTGCATCTTTATACCACAAGGCTGCTGAAAGGTGGTAACCTATATCATAACGGTTTATTAAATAGGGGAGTTCAGCAAATTTACCTCCTTTAGCAGGTGCATGAGAAAGCAGGGCTTCAAACGGAATGGCGGCAATTTTTTCATCGGGCAAAAACAGCAAAGAGGTTACATCTTTGGTAGCTTGTATGTTTGCAAGCGCCGGCTCTACCAAACATTGGTATAAATGATGCGCAGCTTGGGTATAAGCCTCAGTATCAAAATCGTTCTGAATTAAAAAGTCAAAATTTTTAATGGCATCTTTGGTAGCCTGCTCTAAGGGAGTGGCGGTAAAAGTGCAGTTATGGTGGGTAACTACAAAAATAAAGGTAAGTTGTTTACCGGTAACGTATGAAATCATAGCCATATTGGCAGGCATTGCTTGCTGTATATGATTTATTGTAGGTATATGGTATTGCTGTTTAAGTTGGCTGTAATGGGGGTATTCTTGGTTTATTTGGGCAAGCAGTTCATCATAAGCCATTTTATGGGCAAAGTATTGTTGTTGCCATTGGTTGAGCTTATTTTCATCGGGGGCAGTTTTGTTATGTTCTTCTTCTAATAATCGAGATAAAAGCAAGAGTTGCTTATTCAGCTCTCGTTCTTTTTCTGAAACCGCTGCCGGAAGTTGAGCTTTCAGTTTGGCTTCGGCTTGTGTTATATGAGCAAGCAACAACGTATTTTTGCTCCTTTCCATGTAATAATGGGCAAGCGGCAATACAGTATGGGGTAAATTGTACCCCAGCCTGTGGTTATAAGCGCTTAGGTTTACCCCATGTTGTTGAGCGGTATGCAGCGCTTTTAGGGTAAAAGCATATACCCTTTTGGCTTCTTTGGCAAGTTCAAGTCTGCTGCCTTCTGTTAAAAAAGAAGAACGGGTTTTTTCAATCAATGCATCGCATAGTTGTAAATGGGCTACCGATGCACATAAACAAACTGTTTTGGCGGGGTATTTAAGATAGATATTAAATAATATCTTTGCCTTATTTAAAAGCATCAAAATTGTCCCTTCGTTTTCTAAATTTTCTTCCACTTTATGGGGCAATGCCAACGGATTATTTGCTAACTTCTGCAGTAATATACGCCCAAGAGCTAACTTGCTGTAGTGCAAAGCTTTTTTGAATTTGCCCAATTTTGTATAAGTAGTAGCCAAATTATTATAGGCATCTGCCACACTAATTTTGTTTACAATAGTAGCTTTATTTAAAAAGTTGAGCGCCTTTTTAGTAGCTTTTACAGCAATATTATATTTTTCAGTTTTAATGCAACAATTGCCTATGTTTAAGTAGCAGATGCCTAATTCTGCCAAATTAACGACAGAACTTTTTAATACTGCCACCCCCGATTTATGGTAATACCTTAAAGCAAGCGGGTATTTTTTGAGCCGGTAATAAACATTGCCAACATTTAAAGTTAAACTTTTCAGGTCAATACTTGCTTTATTGGGGTTTTGCTGCCAAAATTTAAAATTAATTTTGTAAATTGATAATGCTTTCTTGTAAAGCCGTTGTCCGTAATAGCACTGCCCAATGGAAAATAGCAAATTAAACAATGTATGATGTGTAGTGGCATTTGGTAAACTATTATGAATAGATAAAGCGTGCAGAAGGAAAACCAATGCTTGGTCAAAGTCGTCTAAGTATTGGTGGCAAGTCCCAATATTGGCATAGGTATCTACCAAAACCCTGCTTTGTTCAGGATAAAACTGCTTAAAAATATCCAAGGCACGCTTAAAATAATCAAGCGCTGCCAAAAACTCCCCTTCTGCATATTTACAAAGTCCTAAACTCTGGTAACTATCTCCCACATCGGGGTGATTTTCGCCAAACATAGCTAACTTGTATCTAAGCGATTTATGGTAATAAGTATAAGCAAGGCTTCGGTTATTTATCCTTCGGTAATAAATTGCTAAGTTATTTAGCAATTTAGCCAAATTAGTCAAATTATTAAAATTTTTGTTGGGTAACTTTTCATAAATGTGAATGGCTTTTGTAACAAGTTCAATGCTTTTAGGGTAATTTTTAATCTGGCTATAATAGGCGCTCACATTAGCATAACTATCTGCTACTTTAATATGGTTATTCCCTACTACTGCCATTCTTATATTAAGCGCTACCATATACCAAACACCTGTTTGGGTTATATTGCCATTAAAATAACAACAAATGCCCCACATATTAAAAGCATCGGCAGTGGTTAAGTGCATACGCCCCAGCTTTTTTAGGGCTAATTTAACCGTGTGAGTTATCAGTTGCAAAGCTTTGGTAATTTCCCCTTTGCGGCAGAGTGCATCGCTTTTGTAAATTAAACAAACAATGTAATTGTGTGGGTCAGCCTCCAATTTCAGTAAAGGCTCTAAGGTAGCCAGCAAATTAAGCGCATCTTCAAAACGCGCCTCTGTAATGAACTGTTTAGCCTCTGCTAAACGCATTCCGGCTTCAAAATTCCTACAGTCATTTTCAGCAGTGGTTTTAAGTGATGACATACCTTGCCAATAAGTGTGTATAAAAAATAAGGTTAGTGTGCAAAGTTAGGAGTTTTTTAATTAAAACAAAATTCTTTTTATCCCGATTTTTACCGCTCCATGCCGGTATAGGTTGTCTATTCTACAATAGTAATCAGATAATAGTGCGTTTTTTGCTACTTTTTATCAAGAAAAATGATGAAAAGGTTAAGTGTTAAACCATTGCTAAAGTTAGGAGAAGGTTGTTAGCGGTGCGTTGTTTGGAATGGGAAAGCAATTGGCATACCGGAATATCGGGCATTTATTATGGTTAATTACAATTGACCATATCGCCAATGCCGGGCTAAAAAAAATTCGGATTTTCAAAAAAAAGCCTTAAAATGACTAAGGTTTTTTGCTGAAAAGGAACATAACATTAGGCAATCAGAATGCTATAACAATATTTTGGTTGTGTTTCCAAAATCATTTACCACCACCGCCCTAATTAACCGGTTAGGGCGGTTTTTTGCCTGTTTCCCCTATTTATTAACCAACCTTCCTTTAGCAACGCATCGGGCAGTAATAGGCTTTTAGGTATGTGCGCTTTTGCAACAGCAAAGATATACATTGTGTATAAATATATTTAATAAAAAACAGGATTGGTTGCCTTGTTTGCTACTCATTGCACAGCATAAAAAAGTAGTTGGCTGTTTACTGCCAACCCATATTATTGCCGTAGCTTTGCGCCAACAAATCAAATTTTAAACACAGGGCTATTTTATGAATAATACATTATTAGAGTGTGTGCCTAATTTTTCCGAAGGTCAAAACATGCAAATCATTAAGCAAATTACCGACCAAATAGAAAGCGTAGAAGGGGTGCAATTGTTAGATGTTGACCCCGGCAAAGCCACTAACCGAACCGTTGTAACTTTTGTGGGCAACCCCGATGCGGTTATAGAAGCCGCATTTTTAGCCATCAAAAAAGCTGCCGAGCTAATAGATATGAGCAAACACAAAGGCGAACACCCCCGGTTTGGCGCTACGGATGTTTGTCCGTTAGTACCCATATCGGGCATTACTATGGACGAAGCGGCAGAGTATGCGCGTAAATTGGGTAAAAGAGTAGGAGAGGAGCTGCAAATTCCGGTTTACCTCTACGAACATGCTGCCTCTAAACCCGAAAGAAAAAACTTGGCATCGGTTCGTGCCGGCGAATACGAAGGATTGCCCCAAAAACTTCAAAACCCCGATTGGTTGCCCGATTTTGGTCCGGCAAACTTTACCCACATAGTAGCCAAAACCGGAGCCATTGCCATAGGCGCACGCGATTTTTTAATAGCTTACAACATTAACCTAAACACCACTTCTGTTAGGCGGGCAAATGCCATTGCTTTTGATGTGCGCGAGGCAGGCAGAGTAATAAGACAAGGCAACCCTATAACCGGCGAAATTATTCGCGACCAAAACGGCGAACCCCTTCGCAAACCCGGCGCTTTAAAATCGGTAAAAGCCATTGGTTGGTATATAGAAGAATACGGTATTGCCCAAATTTCCATGAACCTTACCAACATCAGCGTTACTCCTATACACATTGCCTTTGATGAAGTATGCCAAAGCGCACAAGAACGCGGCATAAGGGTTACCGGTTCCGAAATAGTAGGTTTAGTGCCGCTAAAAGCCATGTTAGATGCAGGCAAGTATTTTCTGCAAAAACAACAGCGCTCGCTGGGTATATCGGAGCAGGAAATTATCAATATAGCGGTAAAATCGCTTGGTTTAAACGATATTACCCCTTTCAATCCAAACAAAAAAATAATAGAATACGTACTTAGGGCAAACAAGCCCGATGAAACCAAATTGGCAAGCATGACCCTAACTCAATTTGCCAACGAAACAGCTTCCGAGTCGCCCGCTCCGGGTGGCGGTTCTGTTTCGGCTTATGTAGGAGCATTAGGTATTTCGCTTGCCACTATGGTTGCCAATCTTTCCTCGCATAAACGCGGTTGGGACGAGCGCTGGGAGTTTTTCTCCCAATTAGCTGAGCAAGGGCAAACCCTTAAAGACCAACTCCTCTTTATGGTTGATGAAGATACCCGCGCCTTTAACCGCATTTTAGATGCCGTTAGGTTACCCAAACAAACCGAAGCCGAAAAACAAGCCCGAACAACTGCCATAGAACTTGCCACTCAATACGCCACCCAAACCCCTTTTAAAGTTATGCAACTTGCCCTCCAAAGCATGGCTATTATAAGGGAAATGGCAATGCATGGTAATCCCAATTCTGTTTCCGATGCAGGTGTAGGCGCCTATTGTGCCTTAGCAGCCGTAAAAGGAGCTTACCTAAACGTGTGCATAAACGCAAAAGACCTTTCAGATAAACAATTTGCCCAAAACATAACCGCACAAGCTCAACAAATACTAAACCAAGCCCACCAAACCGAACAAGAAATTAACACCCTTGTTTGGAAACTAATGAATAATAACCCCAATTCCTAAACCCATTATTTCCAAACAAACTCCCAACATTCCGAAAACGACAAAACCTTTAAACTTGACCATTCACGATTATTTTTACTCCCTTCCATATAGGTTCCGACCCGAAAAAGCCCAAGGGTTTTCGGGCATTTTTCATTTCATCCTTTCCGGAAATCAACCCGCACAGTTTACCGTTCAAATCAATCATTCCGAATGTACTGTTTCTGATGGTTTGCACCATACGCCCGATTGTGTAATAGAAACCTCCTCACAACTGCATATAGACATTGAAACTGAAAAAGCAAATCCGCAGTGGGCATACATGACCGGCAAAATAAAGGTGAGCAACATAGCCGCCATGATGCAGTACCTAAAACTGTTTAAGCGTTTTAAGCCCGATTACTTACAACAACAAACGCCGGCAAATACTCCCAAATCACCCCAAAAAGAAACTACTCCCACCCGAAAGCCCCAAACAGGACCCCTAAAAGGCGTGCGTATTTTAGACCTTTCTCGGCTTTTACCGGCCCCCTTAGCCACCATGTTACTTGCCGATTGGGGAGCAGAGGTTATTAAAATAGAAGACCCCCACAACCCCGATGATACCCGAAATTACCCGCCGTTTATAGGAAACCAATCGGCATACTATTTGGCGGTAAACCGTTCTAAGCGCAGTTTACAGCTCAATTTGCGCTCGCCCGAAGGTAAAGCCATATTTTACAACCTGCTCCGCACTGCCGATATAGTAGTGGAATCATTCAGACCCGGCGTATTGCAAAAGTTGGGTTTGCACTATAACGAAGCCAAAAACATAAACCCCCGCATCATTTACGTATCGGTTACCGGCTACGGGCAAACCGGCGATTTTGCCACCAAAGCCGGACACGATATTAACTACCTCGCCCAATCGGGCATACTGGGGTTAAACGGCATTTCGGAAGATGCCATTTCTATTCCGGGCGCACAAATTGCCGATGTTGCCGGAGGCTCTTACCTAACTGCCATAGCTTGTTTGCTTGCCCTGCAAAATAGAACCCTAACCAACACCGGCGACCATATAGACGTTTCTATTACCGATGCCTGCCTGCCCTTGCTTTCTATTCCTTTTGCCACCTTTTTTGCTGAGGGCAAAGTTCCTAAACCCGGCAACCAGCTACTCAGTGGCGTTTTACCCAACTACAACGTTTACCAATGTGCCGATGGTAAATGGCTGGCGCTGGGAGCCTTAGAACCAAAATTTTGGGCAGGCTTTTGCCAAATGATAAACCGCCCCCATTGGGTTAATGCCATCATACCCCACTCCGAAGAAGCAGAAATGGTAAAGTTAGAGCTTAAAAAACTATTCCTCACAAAAAGCAGTCAGGAGTGGTTAACCGATGCCGCCCATTATGATATTTGCCTAACAGCCGCCCTCAGTTTACAAGAAGCAGCCAACCACCCGCTTTTTGAACAGCGCCAAATGTTTACCCAATTTACACACCCGGCTTACGGCGCATTTACAGCCATAAATCAGCCATTGCAATTTACCCAAACCAATTTACCAAAAGGCTGGGCTCCACCCATAAAAGGCGAAGATACCGATGCCATCTTACAAGAATCGGGCTATACCAATGCCACTATCCAAGAGCTGAAAAACAAAGGTATCATAAGCTAACCGCCCATCAACCCAATATCACAGCGGCGACATTAGGTCTTCGGCTTGCACCTCATATTTCAGGTTATCCAAAATGTTTTTTAAAGAATCGGCATGTTGTTGAAACAATGCCATATTTTGGTTTTTAATAGGATTAGAGCGCGGCGGTTTCTCCTTGTGCGGATCCACCTGTTTCCCATTTTTCCAAAACCTGAAACAAAGGTGCGGACCCGTTGCCAAACCCGTACTGCCCACATAACCTATAACCTGCCCTTGCTTAACCTGCGCTCCGCGCTTAATGCCTTTTGCAAATTTAGACATGTGTAAGTACTGGGTAGTGTAGGTTTGGTTATGCTTTATTTTAACATATTTCCCATTACCCCCGCTGTAAGCTGCTTCTATTACCGTACCATCGCCAATGGTCATAATAGGCGTACCCTTTGCTGCTGCATAATCAGTACCCAAATGCGGCTTATAACGTTGCAAAATGGGGTGAAACCGCTTCATGGTATATTTAGACGAAATTCGGGTAAATTTTAAGGGCGATTTCAGGAAAGCCTTTTTTAATGATTTACCCTCCTCATTGTAATAATCCCGATGCCCATCTTGTGTAAATGCAAACGCATAATAAGGCTCCGATTTATGCTCAAAATAAGCTGCTTTAATTTCACCTATCCCAACCGATTGCCCGTCTATCTGCACATCTTCGTATATGGCTTTAAATTTATCGCCTTTTTTTAATTTAAAAAAGTCAATAGAATAAGCAAACACCTTTGCCAATTCAGCAGCTAAGGCGGGGTTAAGGTTATTATTGCTCAGGGTGGCATGTAAAGACCCATGCACTACTCCGGTTGCCAAACTAAGTTTGCGTTCTATTTCTTTGGCACAACTATAAACATGCGGATTTCCCCTAAAATCAATTACTACATAATTATGCGGACTTTCTTCGTAAACCCAAAAATGCGGGTTTTGCTCTTGGTCCACTACCACCATGTATGTTTTATCGGCTTTCAGGCTTTTTGGGTTAAAATTGCCTTTTAGTGTGCGAAGCGTTGAATGCAATGCCGCGCCCGATAAGTTACATTCTGAAAGAATATCCCCAAAACCTTCGTTTTTTCGGATAATATCTTCGTGTACGGTGTAACCTCCTTGCGGGATACCTAAATAAGCCAATAAATTTTTACCCGATTGGGGAGCTACGCTTTCCTCATCAGAAAAATTGGTAATTTCCGTACTATCGGTATCAGAAAACGCAGCGGCATCATCAAAATCAGCAAACTCTTCTTTTTCAATTTGCCCTATAATGGAACTACTCAGTTTGTTTGTTGCCGGGTTAAAGATGTAAAACAGCAAACCTGCCAACATACATGCCATTAATCCCAACACGCCTATGTATGGTTTCAAAACGTTTGTTTTTTACTGCACAATCGGTTTAGAGCCCAAAAGTAGGCATTTTTCCATTTCTATGCAAACATCGGATTAAGTCTGTTTGTATTGCACCCAAAAAATGACACTTTTTTAACCGGTTCTATTTCTTTATGACCAATCATCATCAAAAAAACACCCCAACCAAATAGGACTTCGGTTGGGGTGTTACATACAGTTAGGTAAGCAGTAAAAAGGTTATTTCACTAACAGCAAGGGCAATTGTTCGCTACTTCCATTGGCTCTGTTTAATACCGCGTAATAGTTGCCCGCCGGCAGGTTAGTCATATCAAAAGGCAATGAATAAGCAGTATTGGCTTGGGCAAAACCGTTAAACAACACGGCAACCTCTCTACCCTCTGCATTGTAAACCAAGAGTTTTACCGGTTCATCTGCATTAACCGTAAAAAGTAAAGTGGTTAAACCTTTTGATGGATTAGGGTATGCAGTAACCGTTTCTGTGGTTATTTCCTCCCCGCTTTTACCTGCTCCGCAAGGCAAAACAGTAACATTTGCCGTAGCCGTACAACCACCGTTTCCGGTTACAGTTACGGTATAAGCGCCAAACATGGCAGGTGTGGCAGGATTGCGCAGTACTGTTGTGCCGGTAGTGGTGTATCCGTTTGGACCGCTCCATGCATAGCTGTTGCCGCCTGAAGCAATGAGCCAAACTCGGGTGCAATTGCTGTTATTGGTAACAGCGGCAGTGGGTGCGGCAGATACGCTGATGGTGCGGCTTGCGGTAGCTATACAGCCTGCTGCGGTGGTTACAGTTACGGTGTAGGTGCCTGCCATGGCAGCAGTAGCATTTGCTCTGCTAAGGGTAGCGCCGGTTTGGGTGTAGCCACCCGGTCCGCTCCAGTTATAGCCTACACCGGCAGTAGTAGCCGTGAGCGTAATGGTACTGTTGGCACAAAACGAAGTAGCACCGGTGATAGTGGCAGTGGTAGGAGCGGTTATAGTAACTGTTTTTACGCCCGATGCAGTACAGCCACCGGCGCCGGTAACCGTAACGGCATAATTGCCCGACATGAGTGTAGTAGCTCCGGTGCGGTTTATAGCGGCGGTATTGGCAGTAAACCCACCCGGACCAGTCCAAGCATAAGACACAGCGCCGGCTGGCACAGATAAAGCTATGGTGCCACCCGAGCATACCGAATTAGCGCCGGTAATGGTAGCCACAGGTAAGGCATTTACTGTTACTACTTTGCTCAGCACAATTACGCAGTTATTGTTGGTAATGGTTACGGTATATGTGCCACTCATGGTTAGGTTGGCATTGTTTCGGGTGATATTAGCGCTTGTACCGCTGAAACCATTAGTACCGCTCCATTGGTATTGGTTGCCTCCGGTAGCTATCAATCCTATAATTCCGCCTATACAAGTATTAGTAGTTCCGTTAAGGGTAAACTCGGGAAAAGGAATTTCTGAAACGTTTATGTTTGTTTCGGCTGTACAGCCGGCTGCATCGGTTACTGTTACGGCGTATTCTCCACCGGCAGCAACAGTTTGCACGGGATGGATACTGTTGTCGTCCCAAATGTAGCTTAACCCTCCCGATGCAGTTAGGGTAACTGAGGTATTGTTGCAATCTATTACCCCGCCGTTGGTGGCGTTAATCTGGGCATTGGGGGGCGTATTGCTTATGGTAATCAAAGCATCATCAGATTCTTGGCAAAGCCCGTTGGTTACTGTCCATGTTACGGTGATGGTTGTGCCAAATTCCGATTCATCGGGTGTATAAACATTACCGTCCCAAACACCGGCGCCGCCTGTCCATTCGCCGCCACCCGTAGTGGGGGCAGTGGGTGTCATAGTAACCGAATTAGCTTGGCAGGTAATTTTGTCTTCGCCGGCATCGGCAGTAACGGGCTCGTAAATGGTAAGGGTAAGGTATATTTTTTGGTTGCAACCTTCAGGAGTAACGGTATCTTGCTCATACATGCCCGATTCATCGTAAGTAACACCGTTTAAAGTATAGGTTTCGCAGGCAGTTTCGGTAAGGTAAACGGGGTTGGCAGTGCAGGGGTTAATTTGGAATATGCTAAGGGTGCTGCTGGTTTCATTAGCAAGAATTACCAAAGCATTGCCATTGGGGCTATCAGCGGCAGGTATTACAATAATACCCTCTGCTCCTCGGTCGGGACCTCGGTTGTTGGCATAAGTTACATATTGGGGAGCAGCCGGATTAGTTACGTCAAATACCATTACCCCGCCAATGCGCTCCAATGCCACAAAAGCATAGGTTCTGCCGTTTATAACTGAAATGGCTACGCCTTCGGGTTCAGGACCTTTATCATCGCTTCGGTTCTTTTTTGCTATGGCAGCGCCGTTGCTGGCATTAAACAAATTGCTGTAAATGGGGTGATTGGCGGTAATGCGTTCTAATTCATCGCCGCTATCATATACTAAGGTGCCGGTTGAAGCATTCCAAACAGAAAAAGACCGAGCGCCATACACATAAATTTCTTCGTACAAACCGTTGTTGTCGGCATCTCCCAAGGCGGTAGTAGCTTTTAGCCTGCCCAATACAAAATTGTTTTTAATATCGGCAGCATTAGGAAAAACAGCCGGGTCAAGTACATAACTACCCGCTCCAATGGTAGTTTCTTCATTAAAACCGGTATAAGCTCTGGCATCGCCCTCGTTGGCTGTTATAAGGTATTGGTTGCCGGCTATGGTAAAACTTGCCATAGCATCGGGCAGGTACATGCCTTTTATCGGGAAATTAGAAATGTTTACATCAGAGGTTACATCAGAAGCATCTATGCCGTTGCTCAATAGGTTATGGTCTTTGTAACCCAAGGGAATCAGCTTTACAATGGTATTGTTGGTAAGGTCTATTTCAACTAAAGCGTTATTTTCTTGCAGGGTAACCCATGCGCGGGTATCGTTGTCAGAAATGGTAATGTATTCGGGTTCAAAATCTTGGGCTGCCGATGCGCCGGGTCCATAAATACGGATACCTTGCGACCGCAGCAGGGCTTCCTGTCCGTTGTAGGAGGTAAACCCGATGTTGGTTACATTAGCGTTTGTAACCGTAGTCACACCACCCGAAATGTCAATTACACTCACCGAGCCTTCGGGGTCATGTGTGTAGGTATCGTTTGGTTCACCTTCGTTGGCAGTGAGTACGCGGGTTCCGGCGTGGTTAAACACCACCATATCGGGCATAGCGCCTACGCTTACCTGACTGATAAAATCTCCGTTGGTATTTACAAATACTACCTTACCAGGGTTTTGTTTGTTAATACCGTCTTCTATGGCTAAGGCAACAATGCCGTTTTTAACCGCTACACTGTTAATGGCTCCATAAGGGGTAATATCAATAGAGTTGATTAACACAGGCGAGGCAGGGTTTGCAAAATTAATAATATCCAATTTTGACCCGACACTGTTGGCAATAAACAAACGTTGAGTATTGGGGTCGTGAGCACAAATTTCGGCTGAGTTATTAGCCGGAGCGCCATTGTTAAAACTTGCCAGAAGGCTCAGCGCAACTTGGTCGGTAGGTTGGGGTAAATTGCGGTCGTTATCGCGTATATATAAGGTATGTTGTGCCGTAGGAGCAAAGTTTACGTTGGCAGCATTACCTAATTTGCAAATGATGAATTCATCGGCTTCGTCAAGCGCATCATCATTTATGAAAAAAGTAACCGGTATTAGGTTGTTGAGCGCTAATGAAGTAGGTACCGATATGGTAGTTGACCCAATGATGATATAATCGGCAGGATTAGCAGCGGTGGAATAAGAAGCAATCAATAAGTTTATACTTCCGGCTACATTGCCCACAGTAGCCACTCTAAGGTTTACCTGCACAGTACCGGCAGCCTCGCTTACGGTTTGGTCTGCCTTTTCAAACTGAAGGGTATATGGCACAGCAGGCGGCGTATCGGTAATGTGGATAAGGTCAAAACGCGAAGTGCCGGTGGTGCCATAGGTACTGGTAGAACGCGCAGCCAGGTATTGTGTGGCGTTTCCAAAATCTGATACAACTCTAAATGCGGCGTTGGCATTATTATTCAATCCGGTTATAGCCGAAAAATCGTAACTCCGGCTGTACCAAGTATCGCCCGTGCCCGATGCCGCCGGGGTAAAGGTATATGTTTGAGCGTCTGTCCAAACAGGCGTAGTTGCTGTAACATCTAAACTGTATTGCAAAACCCAGGTATTGGCAGCCGTATTGCTCAGGCGTTGTTTAAAATCAATTTTTATACCCGAATAACCAACAGTACTAACGGCTATTTGAATACCTGAGGTTTTAGGTGCTGTACTTTGTGTCGGGTAACCCGTAGTTTGCCAGCCCGAGTTGTCGCCCGAATTAGGGTCATCGGGATGTCCGGCATTAAAACCAGATGAGGTGGTAGTTCCTACCAACGACAATGTGCCGCTTCCGGTAGCAGCAAGCAGTGTACCGGTTCCTGTGTTTGCATCTGAGGGGTTGGAGTTGAAATCCCAAAATGCAAGGGTGGTTTGCGCATACATGTTAAGGCACAGCAACCATAAAACGGTAATGGCGAGTAATTTTTTCATAATTGGTTACAAATTTTTCACAAAAGTATTTGTTGGTTGTAACCAACGCGTTAAACCTAAGTTAAGGCTATGTTAAAATTGAATGATGAACGCTACTGATAGCAAATGGCTACCAAATCACAACTGAAATTTCATCACTTATAATTTTAAAATTATAGCTAACAACCCATCAAATCCGGTTAAGTAAAGCATATTTGTATAGTGTAAACACCGCTATCTGGTATAAACAGGGCTTAACTGCCGGTTGAATAACATTTTAAAAGGTAAAAGTTTACCACAGTTACCCCTTTACCAAATTTACCCCTTATTTTTGCACGCAATAAACCGATGTTCTAATAATTGCCCACTTTACCACTCCTTGTCAAATTATGAAACCCACCACCAACAAAGAAACGAGCAAAACACCCACACCACAAAAGCCAAAAAAAACAGCGCCGCAAAAACGCTTTTGGCATTTGCAAACCACCCCTTTATTGGCTTTATTTGGGTTGGGTTTCCTATTATACATTTACACCGCATCATTTCAGTACGCTCTTGATGATAAATTGTATATAGAAGACAATGCTTTTACCAAGCGCGGTTTTGCCGGTATTCCCGATTTGCTGAAACAAGAAAGTTTAGTTGGTTTTTGGGGGCAAAAAAAAGACCTCCTCGAAGGCGGACGTTACCGACCCTTAGGCATCATCACCTACGCCATAGAGATAGGTATATGGGGGCAAAAACCGGGCATTAGCCATTTTATCAATATCCTGCTCTATTGTTTGGTGGGGTTGGTTTTATATCGGGTTTTATTTAGGTTGCTCCCTCCCAAAGATACCACGCCCTGGTATCTCACCCTGCCCTTTATTGCCACTGCCTTGTATATTGCTCACCCACTGCACGTGGAGGTAGTAGCCAACATTAAAGGGCGCATCGAAATTTTAGAATCGCTGGGCGTGCTGCTTACCATGTATTATGCCCTTAAATTTGTAGATACACCCGATATGCAGACATCGGGGAAATGGTTGTTGGCGGTGTTTATAGCATTTTTTGGGGCGCTCATGTCAA
The DNA here is from genome assembly GCA_002345145.1 of Bacteroidetes bacterium UBA2322. Taxonomy (GTDB): domain Bacteria; phylum Bacteroidota; class Bacteroidia; order Chitinophagales; family UBA2359; genus UBA2359. The sequence goes on along the minus strand of DDVC01000007.1, from coordinate 9,755 downwards.
AAGAGAGCGCCATTACCTTTGTAGCTATCATTCCGCTCATGCTGTTCTTTTTTACCAAAACCACCATGCGGCAATACCTCTTGCTTAGCGCACCGCTGCTGTTATCAACCGTTATATTTTTGGTCATTAGGCAGTCGGTAGTAGGGTATTCTATCGGGAGCGGAAAAGTAGTGGTAGATGAATTGCTCAACGACCCTTTCCTTGGCGCCTCAATACCCGATAAATTTGCCACCATTTTTTACACACTTGGGCTGTATATTAAACTCCTGTTTTTTCCGCTTACCCTTACCCATGATTACTACCCCAAGCAGATACCTATTATAAGTTGGAGCGACCCCCGCGCTTTTGTTTCGCTCATATTATATGGCATATTGGGCGTTTATGCACTTTGGGGAATGGTAAAAAAACAAGTACCGGCTTTTGGCATTTGGGTTTACCTCCTCAGTTTTTCTATTGTTTCTAATTTGGTGTTCCCCATTGGTACGTTTATGAACGACCGTTTTATGTATATTCCCTCCATCGGGTTTTGCCTCATAGTGGCATGGTTGCTCACCCAAAAACTACCCGATTGGGTAAAATCGGTCAAAACCGAAAAGATAGTACTGTATGTGTTTGCCGCTTTACTTGGTTTGTACTCCGTAAGAACCTTAGCAAGGCTTCCGGCTTGGTACAACAACGAAACCTTGTTTTTAACCGATGTAAACAACTCGCCAAACAGTACTAAGGTGAATACCTCTGCCGGCGGTACACTGGTAGAAAAAGCCGCAAAACTACAAAAAGCTAACCCCGACCGCGCCTCCATGCTCATACAAGGAATTAAGTACTTAGACAAAGCCTTAGAGATTTACCCCCAAAACGCCAATGCCCTTTTGCTCCGAGGTAATGCCCACTATGAGCTAAATAACGATTACGATAAAATGCTGCGCGACTACCTGCCACTGGTAGAAAAAAATCCCGACCATGCACAAGTAACCCAAAACTTAGCCATGATGGCAGATGCCGAAACCGACCCCAAAAACGTGGATAAACTGCTCAGCTTTATTGAAAATAAGTGGATACCGCTTAACCCATCTACTACAACGCCGTTTAATGTAGCAGGTAAGGTTTATGGCAGAAAAAAGAACGACCTTGACCGCTCTATTTTCTATTTTGAAAAAGCCTTATCCATAGATGATAAAGACCCGCTTGCCCTGCAAGATATTACCACTGCCTACGGACTAAAAGGCAACTACCAAAAAGCGCTGGAAATGGGTTTGAGAGCCCTTAAAAACGATGCCAACAATGCCCGTACTACCATGAACGTAAGCATCACCTACCAACAAATGGGCGATACCCTCAATGCCCGAAAATACCGCGAAAAAGCCCTCATGCTCGACCCCAATATGAAATAAACCCTCATGCTTTTTTTCGTATCACCCCACCCAACTCGTTATGCGTATCCCTAATTACCACCCCACCGAAGAACGACTTAATTACCTTACCCACGGAGTAAGCGCAGCGCTGAGTTTAATAGGCATAGCCACATTGATACAAAAAGGTATTGTATATAGCGACAGCTACCTCCTTATAGGCATGCTCATTTTTGGGCTGTGCATGTTTTTTACATTCCTTACTTCTACCCTCTACCATTGGGTGCAGCGACTACAGCTAAAAAAACGTATGCGCCTTTTAGACCATTTAGCCATATACCTGCTCATAGCAGGCACCTACACCCCGTTTGCCCTAAACAACCTCCGTTCCGACTGGGGCATACTTATTTTGGTATTGATTTGGGTAATAGCTGCTTTGGGTATTACCTATAAAATAGTGTTCCGCCATCATTTTGATAAATTAGGAGCCATTGATACCTTTATGTATGTGGCTATGGGTTTTATTTCGTTGCTGTTTGTAAAGCCCATGATACGTTGCATACATGCCGGCGGTTTAGCTTTGTTAGTAGCCGGCGGTGCGGCATACATGGTAGGCGTTTATTTTTACGAATCAAAAACCATTAAATATAACCACGCCATCTGGCATCTGTTTGTAATGACAGGAGCATTCTTGCACTACCTTTCTGTTTTGTTTTTTGTCCTACCACCGGCGGTATGAGTGGTGAGTGAAAAATGTAGAGACGCACGGCCGTGCGTCTCTA
>DDVC01000007.1:805-7409 GCA_002345145.1 Bacteroidetes bacterium UBA2322 | reverse complement strand
CCGTGCGTCTCTACATTTTTCACTTTTCACTAATTACCCCCACCAATTCATTTAATTGTAATTTTTGTTAAAAAATGTAAACAGAATGAAAGTAATGGTGTTTGAGTGAGTAACTTTGTGCCCAAAATGAAGCCCCAAATAAATGTAGCCATAGATGGTTATTCATCGTGCGGTAAAAGCACACTTGCCAAAGAATTAGCCAAAGCGCTCGGGTATATTTACATAGACTCCGGCGCTATGTATAGAGCAGTAACCTATTATGTGCTAACTCATCATATTGACCTTAACAATGCAGTAGAGCTTCAAAACGCTTTAAACAACATACGCATCACCTTTGAGTCCAACTCCAACACCCGGCAAACAGAAACATTCCTTAACGGCATAAATGTAGAAGCACAAATCAGAGACAAAGCAGTCAGCAATTTAGTTAGTCAGGTAAGCGCTATAAAGGCAGTGCGGGAGATGCTGGTAAAACAGCAGCAGGCAATGGGTAATGCCAAAGGCGTGGTAATGGACGGCAGAGATATAGGAACGGTGGTTTTTCCCGATGCAGAGGTGAAACTGTTTGTAACCGCCCATATAGCAGTGCGCACCCAACGCCGCTATGCCGAGTTAATAGCCAAAGGCATACAAACCACGCCCGATGAAGTACAGCAAAACCTGCAAATGCGCGACCATATAGACTCTACCCGAAGCATAACCCCCCTCCAGCAAGCTGCTGATGCCATAGTGATAGATACTACGCATCTTACAAGAGAGGAGCAACTGAAGCAGGCAATGGAGGTGGTACAACAAAAACTAACACTCCATCACTAAAATTATCATTTCAATCAAAATAATTGATTCACTTTTTAAATAGCTCTATATGAAACATCTTTTCTTTTTATTTTCGGTCTGTTTGCTGCTGCTTGCAACAACGGCAGCACAGGCGCAGCTCAATTATGGACTGAGTAGTTTTGCAGGAACTTACACGCCTATTTCTACGGGTGGTGGTGCAACGACGTGGACTGGAGCAGCCGGCGATGATGTTACCCAGTCAAACGTACCCATTGGGTTCACGTTCAATTACTTGGGCACTGACTTTACCACTGTTGCTATCTGTAACAGTGGCTGGGTTTCGTTCAACGGGGCAAGTACGAGTACGAGCTTCACCAACGGTGATATGTACACCACCTCCGGACCGAACAACGCACTGTTTCCTTGGTTCGATGATCACAATTTCACGCTGAACTCGGTGACGGGCACTGCGCCTACGATTCTCTACCAAACACAAGGTTCAGCACCCAACCGCACCTTCACCGTGCAATGGGTGAACGTGAATGCGGGCCGCACGGCAGCAGGTGGTTCCGCACTGAACTTCCAAGTAATCATCTATGAGACGACTAACGTGATAGAGTTCTGGTACGGACCCAGGATCATTGGAACGTATCAAGCCACGCAGTCCGCCTCTATCGGTATTGAAGGGGCCACCGGTGGTGTGGGCAACTACCTAGATGCCATGACCGGCAGCAGCCGTTGTGGTCATTATTACTTAGCCGAGAACCAATGGCCGGCCTACAACTTCCGGTTCACCCCCGGAGTGCCCGCCGCATTGGCCGCAGGTACCTACACCGTGGGTTCGGGTGGCGCTTACAAGAACCTCAGCGATGCGGTAGCCGACGTTCAGCAGCGCGGCATCAGTGGGGCCATCACCCTCAACCTGACCGATGCGGTCTATGACACTTCCGCCGTAGGCGGTAATAACTTCTTCCCTATCCTGATTGGTCCGGTTACCGGGACAAGCAGCACAAATACGATCACGATCAGCAAAACCGGCAGCCCTGCCACTATCCGTTGGGGCGGAAACATCACCGGAAACACCAGCGGTTCGATGGTGAACCAAGCTTCCACCGCCATCAATGGCTCGAACGTGGAACCGATATTCGGTCTCGTGGGTGTGGACTTCCTCACGTTGAACAACGTGGACATCCGCGGAAACGTGGGCTTCCAGAACGCCGATCACGCGATAGGAGTGTACAACAGCTCCGCTACGGACGGCTCGCAGAACAACACGTTCAGCAACTTCAGCACTATCATGCGCCGGGCAAACACGGGTTCGCGCGGCGTGGTAATGAACACGGTGACCACTCCATCGGCGGCCACCGGTGCGAACTCGAACAACACCTTCCGCGATTTCTCGATCACGAATTCCTACGCGGGTATCGGCATCACGGGTAACGCCACGTGGCCTGACCTGAACACGACGATCAACCGCACGCTGTGTACCACATTCAACACGATCGGCGATCCGGCGACGGCGAATGACATCGGGAACGGCACATCCGCAGCATTCGGCATCAGCGCTTCCAACCAGAACGGCTTGATCGTGCGCAACAACAGTATCCGCAACGTGACGGCCTCGGGAACCGTGGCCGTGGACGGCATCACGCTTTCAGGACTACAGGGCAACACAGATTGTTCCAACAACATCATTCGCACGGTGCGCAATGCGAGTACCACGGCTACCACCGCCATGAGCGGCATCCGCGTGGCGCACTCCACCACCGGCACCGTGGATATCCGAGTGTATAACAACTCGGTTTCGGAGATTACCAGCGGTTATACAGGCACAGCCTCTGCGACCAAGCAGATCAAGGGTATCTTCCTGTCCGGTACTACGGGCAGCACGTCCAATACCTACTCAGTGTTCAACAACTCGGTGAGCATCGATGGATCGGGTAGCCCGAACATCTCCAACGTCTGCCTCGAGACGACACAATCCGCTTCGGTCTTCCTCATCCGCAACAACGTGCTGGCGAACTGGACAGCCGCCCAAGGTGCTACCGCCCGTCACCACGGTGTGGCACACACCTCGGCAACGACGATCGGCGGCACGGGCTCGTTGGTGACCAACAATGACATCTTCATCGCCAACGATGCAGGCGTTTCCGGTTTCACGGCACAAGGCAGCACCACCAACTATAACGGCGTTACCGCGTGGCAGGCAGCAATCACCTCACCCGCAGGTTCCGTGAACAGCAATTTGGAGATCAACCCGCTCTTCACAAACAACAACACAGACCTGCACGCAGGTGCCGCCGGCTTGAACGGAGGAGGTGTTGCCCCTCCGGCCTACATCACCACCGACTTGGATTGCGCGACGCGCACGCCCGATAATGATATTGGTGCGTACATCCTAAACGCTTGTACAGGTGCAATAGCCGGCACCATTTCCGGCACATCTGTGGCTTGCCAAGGAACTGACCCTGCGCTTTCTCTTACCGGTGCATCAACGGGTTTAGGTATCAGCTATCAGTGGTTTTATGGCACTACTCCCGGTGGACCCTATCCCAATGCATTGGGGACTTCTAACACCCAATCTACTGTAGTTTTATCTTCTCCGGGTACTTATTATATTATTGCCCAAGTTACCTGTTCCAGCGGACCTGTAACAGCAACTACTCCCGAATTTGTTTTTACCCGCAACCAAACCCCCACCGCCTCTGCAGGCAGCAACAGCCCCATTTGTGTAGGTCAAACGCTAAACCTGACCGGTACCACCGACGTAGGAGCGGTATTCTCTTGGACAGGTCCTAACGGATTTAGCAGTACGGTACAAAATCCGAGCATTCCTAATACTTCTTTGGTTGCAAGTGGTACATATACTTTCATTGCCTCGCTAAATGGCTGCCCCAGTGTACCTGCAACTACAAGTGTTGTAATTGCACCGCAGCCTACAATAACCGCCACCACAGCCACACCCAATCCGGTTTGCATCGGCAGTAACAGCCAGTTGAATGTAACAGCCTTGGTGGACGTACCTTTTGTTCGTATAACCGAAATTACCTTTTTCCGCACAGGAACAGGTCAAACGAGCCCTTGGCCGCCTTCTATACCTACCGGACCAGACGACTATGTAGAGTTGAACAACACATCCGGTTTGCCTGCTGATATTAGTGGGTGGACTTATGCTGACTACTCTACGGGATCGGCAACAGCCAACCACAGCATCACCTTCCCTGCGGGTACGGTTATTCCGCCCAATGGTTACATCGTAATTGGGTTGGCAACAGGAACCAATGACCCGGCAAACTTTTATTATGCAGCTACAGGTAGTTCAGGTTTTTATACTTCGGGCGCAAATGCATGTTTCATTTTGCGCGATGCCTCTTCTGTCATTATAGATGCAGTTGCCACAAACACAGCAACATTTAACGCAGGTTTGGGTGTTACCCCCACAGATTGGTCAGGTTCTGGAGCTAGCGCTCCTAGCGGTAATGCGGGTAGTCGCAGGACTGCCGCCCTTGACAGCAATACCGGCGCTGATTGGACAGCTTCTTCGGCTCCAGGTGGTACGCAAACTATTGGAACTTTCAACCCGGGTTATACCAATACTAACCAAAGCGCTCCGGCGAGCTACCTTTGGTCTCCAAACACCTATCTTGATTTTAACAACATCAGTAACCCATTTGCTACCGGTGTTATAGCCAGTACTACCTACACGGTAACGGTTACCAGCAATGTTGGCTGTACAGCACAGAGTACAGTAACGCTTACTGCAAGTGGACCCATTACCGCCGCTACCATTACCCCTGCCACTCCCGCCTTCTGCACCGGTGGCTCGGTAACCCTCACTGCCACACCTTCAGATGGTGGCGCACCCTTTACCTACGCATGGGCAGGACCCGGCGGACCTGCCGGTGCCGCTGCTACCCAAGCAGCCAATGTAGCCGGCTTGTGGACGGTAACTGTTACCGATAACTGCGGCGGTAACGTGGTAGTAAGTACTACCGTTGCTGAAATTGCGCCTCCGGGTGGTTCGGCAACTGGTCCGGCAACCGGTTTAACTTATCAAAACTTAGTATATACCGCAACCGGTTTTACCGGTACGCCCAATTTTCAATGGCAATTTGCAACGGTATTAACCGGACCTTACACCAATGTGGGAACTAACTCACCCTCGTTTACGGCAATTGCAAATGGTGGCGCTACCTATTATATACAGTGTGTTATTACAGACCCCGTTACCGGCTGTGCTACTACTACTAACGTAGTTACTACAGTAGTATCGGTTGCAGGAGATAATGTTTGTGAAGCAATTCCGCTTGCGGTTGGAACCAACGGACCATTTACCAACGTAGGCGCAACTACCGAAACTGGCGAGCCAGTACCTCCTTCAACAGGGTTTACTACTCAAACTGGTTGGGGCGCACTAGGTATCAGTAATTCCGTCTGGTATTCATTTGTTTGTCCGCCATCAGGTAGAATTAGTATTAACTTAGACCCCGCACTAAATCAATGGGATGGGCAGTTGGCGCTTTATAGCGCCCCTGATTGTGGCGCTATTTTATCGGGTGGTGCAACACTATTAGCAGCTAATGATGACGGTATAACAGGTTTAGCTCCCTATCAGCCAATTATCACGCCGATTTGCCTCACTCCGGGAGTTACCTATTATGTGCAATTAGATGGATTTGGTACAACTACCAATAACAACTTTGGGTTGGTTCTAAATCAGGAACCCGCCCTTGTTACTGCAAGTATCAGCGCAGCGCCTACTTCGGTATGTTCCGGCGGCAATGCCGATATTACCTTTACCGGCACTCCAAACGCTACTGTTACTTACAACATAGATGGTGGTTCTCCCCTGACTACCGTATTAACAGGTGGTACCTCGGTGGTAAATACCGGTGCACTTACAACTCCTGTTACCTATAATTTAGTTAGTGTTACCAATGGCGCTTGTACGCAAATCTTTACCGGCGTTAGCGCTACTGTAACCATTGCTCCTAATGTTTCTGCAGGCACCGTTTCCGGCACCACGCCCCTTTGCTTAGGCGCTACAGCTACCTTTACCTCCACCGGCGGCACTACCGGCGGCACATGGAGTAGTGATAACACCGGCGTAGCCACTGTTGATCCTTCATCGGGTTTGGTAACTGCCCAAGGGCAGGGTTCTGCTAACATCACTTATACCGTAAATACCGGTTGTGGTAGTCCTGTATCGGCATCTGCGCCGGTTACGGTGAATGCCTTAGACTATGCCAACCTACAGTTTCCGGCATCGGGTACTGTTACACAGGGCTGCATATTTACCGCTTACGGGCAGGTGTATGAACTCGGCTTAACCGAAGCGCCCGGTCCCGGTGCAGGCATTGTTGCCGAATTTGGCATTGGACTTTTAGGCACTAACCCGAATACGTGGACTAACTGGACACCTGCCTCTTTCAACGTACAGTTTGGCAACAACGATGAGTACTGGTTTAACTCCAATATCAACCTGCTTCCCGGAACATACAACTACACTTTCCGTTATTCCTATCCGGGTTGCCCGGGCGCATGGCAATACGGTGGCTTTCCTGCCGGTTTCTGGGATGGAACTACCCATGTAAGCGGCGTGCTTACGGTGAATCCGCAACCTGCTCAGCCTCCTGTGGTAAACTGCTGGGATAACTTTGTATTTAACACCACTACTTGTGCGTGGGAAAATACGGGTTCGCAACCTGCTCAGCCTCCTGTGGTAAACTGCTGGGATAACTTTGTGTTTAACACCACTACTTGTGCGTGGGAAAATACGGGTTCGCAACCTGCTCAGCCTCCGGTGGTAAACTGCTGGGATAACTTT
>DDVC01000007.1:0-511 GCA_002345145.1 Bacteroidetes bacterium UBA2322 | reverse complement strand
CTGCTGGGATAACTTTGTATTCAATACCACTACTTGTTCATGGGTAAATACGGGTTCACAACCTGCTCAACCGCCTGTGGTAAACTGCTGGGATAACTTTGTATTTAACACCACTACTTGTGCGTGGGAAAACACGGGTTCGCAACCTGCCCAACCGCCTGTGGTAAACTGCTGGGATAACTTTGTATTCAACACCACTACTTGTGCATGGGTAAATACGGGTTCGCAACCTGCCCAACCGCCTGTGGTAAACTGCTGGGATAACTTTGTATTTAACACCACTACTTGTGCATGGGTAAATACGGGTTCACAACCTGCTCAACCGCCTGTGGTAAACTGCTGGGATAACTTTGTATTTAACACCACTACTTGTGCATGGGTAAATACGGGTTCGCAACCTGCCCAACCGCCTGTGGTAAACTGCTGGGATAACTTTGTATTCAACACCACTACTTGTGCATGGGTAAATACGGGTTCGCAACCTGCTCAACCGCCTGTGGTAAACTGCTGG
>DDVC01000030.1:381-6251 GCA_002345145.1 Bacteroidetes bacterium UBA2322 | reverse complement strand
TGTGGGGGGGGTGCGGAAAGTGGGTTTCACTATTCACTACCCATTACTTAAGCCTTTAGTTTTTAAAATCGGCGTTAATCAGCCCCATCTGTGTTATCCGTGTGCTAATTGATGTCAGTTTTGTTTACTACCCGCAGCACGTCATTTTACATCAAATTCGGGTCACACCCACTTTAACTGTTACAACTTCACATAACCCCTTGCAGCGCCTGCCAAACCTGCTCAATATGTTGCTGCATTGTGCGGTTGGCGCTTACCCACTGTTGGGCAAAGTTGCCCATTTGAGCGGCAATATCGGTATGTTGGGCAAGGTGCAACAGGTGTGCCGCCATACCGGTTACATCACCCTCGGCTACTAAAAAACCGCTTTGCCCGTGCTGTACTACATCGGGAATACCGGCGTGGTGTGTGGATACTACAGGTAATCCCGATGCCATAGCCTCTATAATGGCTACGGGTGTGCCTTCGGTATCGTTTTGGGGAGTGCATACCGAATGTTGCACAAAAGCCAGCGACTGCTGCATGAGCCGGGCTACCTGCGGGTGGCTTACACTGCCTAAAAATAATACGGCATGGCTTAGTTTAAGCGCCTGTACTAATATGCGGCAACTATCCAGCAAATGACCAGTACCTGCCATATACAAACGGGCATGGGGCATTTGTGCCGCCACTTGTGTAAAGGCTAAAATGGTTAGATGTGGCGCTTTGGTATCGTCAAACCGCCCTACCGATAAAAAATGCGGCGGCTTGGGCAACCCCGCCGGGGCAGGCATAAACAATTGCGTATCATAACCATAAGGGCAGTAATGTATTTTGGTTTCCTTGCAACCCAAATCTGCCAACCTTTTTACCATGTGTTTTGATACGGCAATAACTGCCGCAGCTTGGTTAAACAAATCGGGATAATGAATGCCGTAAGATTGCATAATATCATCCCGATAAGCATCGTAGCCATGAAAATGAACCACTAACGGAATTTTTGCCTGTTTGCAAACCGGCAGCATAGCCACCCCCGATGGTCCGTACTCTGCCAGCACTACCCTTATGTGATGTTTAACAAGGTAGGCACTTATGGTGCGTATAAGTAGTTGTCGGTGGTTGTTTTGCTGCCATGGCAGCCACCAGGGTTGTTTGTGCAAAAAGGTATGCACGGTTCCATTTACGCCTTGGGTACTGTATTGGGTGGGCAAGTAACCGTTAAACAAGTAATGAACCTGCGCGGGTAAATGCCGCACATGGTTGTGTATAAATGTTTCGGAGTATTTATTTTGGTTTACCGATACAATGGCTATGGCAGGTGGCAAGGGCAAATGAGCAGTTTATGGGTTGTTAATCACTAATTTGCTCCGCAAAATGCCGTTATTGGTTTGCAGTTGTACTACATATAAACCGGTGGCAAGCATATTTAACGGTAAAATAGGCGCTTCGTTGGGCAAAAATGAGTGGGAGTAAACCGCTTGTCCGGCAAGGTTAAAAATGATAGCCTGCAAGGGTTGCAGTTGGTTGTTAAAATTGAGCCAAACGGTTTGCCGGGCGGGGTTGGGATACAGATTCAGGTAAGATGGGGTTGGTAAAAATGGCAGACCGGCACCGGTGGTATCGCAGTTTTCTACCATTACCCAGTAGTGACTCACCATACCATAATTGCCCGGTATCATTACCACTTGGCGCAGCACATACAAAGTAGTGGTATCGGGTTTAACCCAGGTCATGGGGCAATCAGTACAGCTCAACCCTTGTGCAGGCTGCCATTCATATCCGGTTTCGGGCACAAAAGGTACGCCTATTTGTATGCTGTCGTTTTTGCAAAGGTAAAGCGTATCGCGGTTTTGGCAAGCGCCTTGTGCCCATTGGATAACGCCGTAGTAGTTCAATGCTTCGCACTCGTTGCCATAGGTTTCAAAATTACAGCCGCAAACAGGCAGGTAAACATCGGGGCAGGCTGTGGTAAGGTCAATAACTGAGGGGTCTATGCACCAGCCATCGCCACTGTTACAGGTAAATACATTGATGGTATAGTGGTAGTAATTATGCTCCATGGCAAGGGTAAAAAAGGTGTGCAGCGTATAAGTGGTGGTTTGTGCAGGGGCAACGGTAATGTTGTAACAGTTGGCACAGTTGGCAGCACAAGCGGGGGCACAGCCGGCAAGGTTGGTTTGGGTATCCCATTCATACAACACATTGCCCTCCCATCCGCTTAAACCTATGGGCAGTGAATCGCCGGCGCAAAGGGTATAGTCAAAATAGTAGTGGTTGCCCTGTGGCTGGCATACGCCGGGTGTCCATGAGGTAACGCCGCCGTAAAAAAAGGCATAACATTCATTGTCATAAGTAACGTTATTGCATCCACAAACCGGATTATAAAGGGTGATACAAAAGATACCGGTATTTATTTGATTAGTATTGATGCAATCTTGTGGCTGGGCATTTATGGGCAATGAGGCAGTTATACCTACTATCCAAACGACAATAAGCAGCAAAAGAGGTTTCATTTGCACAGACATTAACTATAAAATACAAGTTGAAAAATCGGGCAACCTGTGGCGGTTCATATAGGTTGCCCGATTAAAGGTAATAAATTTACTGCAATTGCAAAACATCATTGGGGCTGTTGCACAGCACAGCACGGTTTCCGCGCACGGCAATGGGGGCTTTAATCAAATCGGGATTTTTGATGAGGATATTGAGCCAGCCTTCGGCGTCAAAATCCCGTCCTCTAATGTTTTCCTGATAGTAGGGGTTCGATTTGTTGAGCAAATCTTTGGGTCGCAGGTCTAACATAGATAAAAGTTGCTGCCACATGGTGGCGGTAAAAGGGGTTTTGTGGTACTCCACTTCTTTTACTGCCGGGGTAATGTCTCTTGCCAAAGCCAGTACTTTGCGTGCACGAACCGATTGGGGGTTGTAGTACACCAGAATTTCGGAGTTGTGTGTTCTCATATCCTCATTATTTTAGCGGTGAAAGAATAAATGGCTTTTGCAAATGCGGCAAAACAGCAATTGCGAACCAATATTACCACAGTTTTGTCGTTTTACCAACAAACGAAGATACATTTTTTTTTCACACACACATAAAAATCCCGATTGTACTACTTTTCCAAGAGCGATTTTTTAGAATGCAAAGCGCCGGCAACTGCCTCTTGCAACCCTGCTGCCGATTGCATAACCAGTTCCACATCGGGCGGAAAAGACATGGGCGGGTTATTGCAGAGGCTTATCAATTCACGGTCGGCATGGGGGTCTAAGGCTTTACTATCGCCGGAAATAACGGCAAAAGCATAATCAAACAAGGCATTGCCGTTTAGGGGCACATCAGCTAAGCGCTGCTTGTTATAGCGGTCTGTAATAATAAGGCTGCCGGAAATAACGGCTTCTTTACGCATCGAAACTCGGGTAACACGGCAGTTAATGCGCACAAATTTGTCCACCTTAATTTTATTGCCCAAACTGTCTAATACAAAATTACCTTTGGCATCTTGGGCATATACCCAGCCGTCCACAATTTCGCGGGAGCGTTCCATTTGTTGTTCGCGGTAGGCTTCGGGGCTTACGCTTATATTTTGGAGGTTAACGGTTGCATCGTAATCGTACTGCAAGTTAGCCGCCGGCGAAAGGTGGTATTGTACCCACTCGCGGTCGAGGCTGCGGGTATCCAAGTTAATGAGTTGATTGGTAAACTCGGGTGGAACGGGCAAACCACTGTTGTTTTTTACCGATAGCAGCACATAATTGGTACCCAACTGCCGAGCGCGGTCTATTTGGGCATCGGTATCTTTGTAATTGGTGTAAATTCGTTTTACCTCTAACAGTTGGCGGTAGGCAGTACGTATGTTTTGTTTGCTGCCGGAATCAATAAGTTTAAGCGATGACACATATAAGTATTCGGCAGCTTTTTGGTTGGCGGCAATCATATCTTCGGAATAATTGGTCATAGGCAGGTTGGCGGCTCTATTTTCCGATTTTACCTGTAATGGCAACAAGGGTTTTACCTTTTCTTGTCGGGCAGCCAGCCGCACAAAAAGTTTGTAAATTTCCGACCAGCTATCGGGCTTGCCTTCTTTTTTCAGAAAAACAATGCGCTCCATATCTCGGGCATTAGCTTTGTTGTAGGCTTCTTCCAAAAGAAGTACAAATTTTTCGTTGGTTTTATCGCGGCGTAGTTTACTGATAGATTTATCTATGGCATCGGCATAGTTGCCTGAGTGAAGCGATTTTTTAGGGCTGCTACAGGCTTGGTTAAATAAGCCAATGAGCAAAAAAAGTGCAAACAACGGAAGGAATTGTTTCATAGTAGGAAGTGATTAGTTGATGTATAGAGCACAAAAGAGGTAATTGGTTTAACCCAATCATGTATCGTTAAAAAGCGGGTAAAGGCAAAACCGAAGCTAAGCGGGCGGTTTCTTTTTTTGCAAGATTTTTTTGGTATATGCGTTGCAGGTTGGCAAGGGCATATTGGGTAGTTGTGGTTAGGTTTACCATAGGTTTTGGATAGTGTTTGCCAATTTCTAAGTGGTACAACTGCTGCTCCAGCGCCGACATGAGCGCCGGATTGCCGCACAAACCGCCGGGTGTATGGGCAAAAACGGGCAACCATTGTTTAATAAAAATGCCGGTTTTATCGGTCAGTTTGGCTTCGGCGGCGGGGTCGGGCAGAAAAATAGGTTCCAGTCCGGTACAATTGGCGGCTGTTTGGGTATGCCAGAAAAAAAGAGCCGGTTCAAAATCAGTCATCAATTGTGCAAGTACGGGCGTTGCCTTTCGCCAATCGAGCCAAAGATGATTGGTAATAAATGCCATTACCAAGGTTCGCAGGCGGTGGTTAATAAAACCTGTTTGGATAAGGCAGCGCATGGCGGCATCTATGAGCGGAAATCCGGTTTGGGCAGCCAATAGGGTATCAAATACATCTTGGTTCCATTTTAAACGTATGCCGTTTACTGCATAATTAAAATTTTGGTATTCTAATTGCGGGTGCATTTCAAAGAGCTGCAAGGCATAAGCTCGGCGGAGGAGATTACTTTTAAAGGCTGTTAGAGCAGGCTGTAGGGCTTTAGGCGTGTTTTGTAGGCGTATTTGCTGCCATATTTGCTTGAGCGATATGTTTCCGAAAGTAAGATGTGCCGATAGCCTGCTGCCCGAAGTTTGGCTGAGGTGAGCCGATGTTTGGTTTTTTTTGTATCCCGATGCCCGATGTTGCAAAAAGGTATGCAGCAAGTGTTGTGCATGGGTAGCGCCGGGCTGTAGGAAAGGCAAATCGGGTTTAAAGGTTTTATCGGGTTTCCCCCAGTTTTTGGCAGGCGTATATTGGTGCAGTTGTTGGGTAAGCGGGGCGGGTAAATGGGGCGTTTGTATGAGGTTCAGGTTAGGGTTAAACAGGGGTTGTTTGAGGTGGTTTTTAAAATGCTCAAGCCAGTTGGGTGCAGGTTGTCCAGGCGGCAGCGGGGCAGATTGGTTGGGCAGCAAGCCATTGTGTGGCAGTTGGGTAAGGGTAATATGGTGTTGAGTGCAAAATTGCTCTACCTCATTTAATGCCTTACGGCTGTGCTGCATGACTGCAAAATAGTGGGTATAAATGGTATTTATTTGAAACCAGGGTTGTAGCAACTCCAAAAACTGAATAAACTCCAGCTCTTGTACCCAAAAAGGCAATTTGAGGGGTTTAAGTTGCAACTGTATATCAATTACCGATTGATGCACAAACCAGCTATGCCGGCTGCTCCAGGTGGGGTGTTGGGTTTGGGAGGGCGCTGCACAATATACCATTAGGAGCGGCAAGCCAGCCAGTGAGGCATGGTAGAGCGGGGCGTGGTCGGTAAGTCATCCGATGAGAGCGCGGTGGCGAGGGCCTTGGCGAGGGAGATCGGAAGAGC
>DDVC01000030.1:0-203 GCA_002345145.1 Bacteroidetes bacterium UBA2322 | reverse complement strand
AGAGCGGGGCGTGGTCGGTAAGTCTGAGGTCTTTGGTAAACCAAACTATATTTATTGCCTCCATAAATTGGAATTAGCAGCCGGAGTAAAAAACCAATAATTTTTGAACTATAAAACCCATAAATGGCGAACTATTTTACCGGATATCTGTTTAACCAAACGCTCTGAAAGGTTGAATTTTAGGGGTATGCTCAAAAAAATAA
>DDVC01000049.1 GCA_002345145.1 Bacteroidetes bacterium UBA2322 | reverse complement strand
ACCCTGCTCCAACACCCCCATCTGCCCATAGAGCAACAACTGCAATGGTGTAGCCGGCACATCACCAAACGCCATACCCGAAACCGCCTGCTGCTTGCCCCGCTTAATGCCCTCATTTGTGCCGATAAACAGGTATTTAAGCGCTACCTAAAACGCCGCCTGCCCCTGCTCTACCTGCTTCACCTTGCCACCGATGCCTGCGGCGATTTTACCCTGCTCCACAAAAACGTGTGGAACAAAATACAAGGGTATCCCGAATTAGATTTGTACTCCGCCCATATAGATACGCTGGGCATAGCCGCCGCCATAGCCATAGGTTGCAAACAGGTGCAACTGCCCCGCCGCGCCTGCGTTTACCATATTCACCATGCCGATGGCTGGGCATCGCTCAGCCCCATACAAAAACTTCAGTATGTAGAAAATCACCCTGCACTGGGTTTAGATACCGCTCTGCAAGCCGCCCTACACTGCCTAAAACACCAAACTACCTACCAAATAAACACCCCCCACTGGGGCTTGGCAACCGAAAACCTGCCACACACCACCATTACCCCCGCGCCATAGTCATAACCCCACTGAACCCACAACCGCCAACGCTTGTTTCTCATTTTTGTAATACCTACCCTTTATGACACAGCCCTTGCCCCCTACCCGCCGCCGCCCTCCGCTGCCCGATTCATGGTTAAACGGCATTATTGCCGGCATAAGCGCCCCCATAATTATGTACGCCCTGCTAAAAGGCATTGAGTGGATACTGGCTCAAACCTACATGCCCGAAGGCTGGGGTGGGTTTTCGCATAGGTTTATGCTCATAGTGAGCCTGCTGGCAAACATAGTACCTGCCAAAGTTTTTGAACGCCAAGAGCGCGATTACTCCATGCGCGGCTGTATAGGTATTACCCTTTTTATGGCATTGTTTATTACCTTTTATTATTACCGGTATTTTAGTTAAACGGGGTAAAAAAGGATTAGCATTTCTCCCAAAAATAACAACGCCTTGTGCAATAAGGTAAAAAATTAAACCCAATGCCTTAATTTTACCCCCGCTATTGCAAAAACACCCCAAAATACCGCCAACAAATTATGAACAAAAAACAAAAACCTGCTGCAACCACTGCCGCAGGCAATACCACCACACAAACGCCTAAAAAAAACAAAACAGCCAACTCCCAAGGTATATGGCAAGCCTATAAAAACCGGTGGCTACTGGCAGCCGTTTTGCTGTTTAGCACACTGGTACTATGGCGCACCTTAGACGGCGATTTTGTAAACTGGGACGATGATATTTATGTAACCGAAAACCCCCTGCTCGAAAACATGGGCAGCAACCTAAAAACCTATTTTACCCAACCCATAGCAAGCAACTATCACCCGCTTACCATACTCTCCTTAGCTATTGATTACCAATTGGTGGGCATGAACCCCTGGTGGTATCATGTGGTAAACCTTGTTTTTCATCTGCTCAATACCCTGCTGGTATATCTGTTTATTAAACAACTTAGCAGGGGTAAAGAAAACGTATCGCTCATAGTGGCGGTATTATTTGCCATTCACCCCATGCACTTAGAGTCGGTAGCGTGGATATCGGAACGAAAAGATGTACTGTTTACCTTCTTTTTTCTGCTTTCCTCGCTCAGTTACATGCGTTACACCCATACCGGCAAGGTTCAACACTTAGTGGGCAGTTTGGGCTTGTTTCTCTTATCCTGTTTAAGCAAACCCGCCGCCGTAACCTTAGCGCCTACCTTGGTTATTATAGATTGGTACATGGGGCGCAAATTCAACCAAAAAGCTATTTTAGATAAAATCCCCTACTTTATAATAGCCCTCATCTTTGGCGTTGTTACCTTTATAATACAGCGCGATACGGCAGTAAGCGATTTTGCAGCCTATACCATGTTTCAGCGCATCATGTTTGCCTCTTATGGCATGGTTATTTACATCATAAAACTGTTTGTACCCTATAATTTAGCCGTACTACACCCCTACCCCAATGTACCCGAGGGTTTAACCACCTTTTATTACATAGCCCCACTACTGGCAGCCGCACTCATAGCCGCCGTAATATGGTCTGTTCAAAAGACCAAAGTAGTAGCTTTCGGGTTTTTGTACTACCTTATCAATGTTGCTTTGGTATTGCAGTTTATGAGCGTAGGTATGGCAATCATCTCTGAGCGTTATACCTATGTGCCCTACATCGGGTTATTTTTTATACTCGCCATGGGGTTTGATTACCTCCGCCGGCTGCGTCCGCAGTTGGCATTACCCCTTACGGCAATCATGGTGGGGTATATTGTGGTTATGTCAGTAGTAACCTACAACCGCACCGCACTCTGGAAAAACAGCGATACCCTCTGGACAGATGTAATTAAAAAATACCCCAATAAAGCCCCCGTAGCCCACAATAACCGAGGCACTTACTACCGCGCCGAAAAACAAATGCAAAAAGCGCTCGAAGATTTTAACCTTGCCATACAACTGCTTACCGATTACCAATTAGCCTACGTAAACCGCGGAAACGTGTATTTTAGCTTAAACGAAAATGAAAAAGCATTGGCAGATTACAACAAAGGGTTAGAAATTAAAAAAGACGATGCAAAAGCATTTTGCAACCGCGCTGCCGTATATTTTCAGTTGGGACAATACGAAAAAGCAATAGAAGACGGCACCAATGCCCTTAAATACAAACCCATTTATCCCGATGCGTGGATGAACCGCGGCGTAACCTATGCCGTACTGGGCAAGCACCCCGAAGCCATAAAAGACTTTACCGACTATGTAGCACACCAAAAAGACAACCCCAAAATTTTTAACTGGCGAGGCATATCCCACGTAGCGCTCAAGCAATACCAGCAGGCTATTGATGATTTTAATACTGCCATTAAAATGAAACCCGATGAAGGCGAGTTTTACTACCAGCGTGCCTTAGCCTACAACGAAATGGGTAATGCCGCCTTAGCCCTGCCCGATGTAAAGAAAGCTAAATCATTGGGCTACAAGGTAGATGAAGCCTTCCTCCAAAAATTAGAATCCGGGCAGTAGGCAACACAACAGGTATGGCTTTATATTTTACCCTTCTTGCAGCGCCTGCATAGCTGTTTGAGCTTTGAGCAGGCACTCTTCGTACTCGCTTTGGGCATCAGACAGGTAAGTAATAGCGCCCCCCACCTGCAACGACAAATACGTATTAGCGGCATTATACAATAAACTGCGAATAACCACATTAAAATCAAAATTGCCCTCGGGTGTAATATAACCCACCGCGCCGGAGTATAAACCCCTGCGAGTAAGCTCATAGCGTTCTATCAGTTGCATAGCCATTATTTTAGGCGCGCCGGTCATAGAACCCATAGGAAAAGCATATTCAAGAGCAGTAGTCCAGTGCAATTGCGGCTGCATACGGGCGCTCACCGTAGAAATAAGATGATGCACATTTTTAAAAGTATAAACCCCAAACAGTTCGGGCACCTGTATAGTGCCCAAAATTGCCGACCGAGTTAAATCATTGCGCACCAAATCTACAATCATCACATTTTCGGCGCGTTCTTTGGGGCTGAGGTATAACTGCTCTTTAAGTTGGCGGTCGGCAAAAGCATCGGTATGGTTGCGCTTTATGGTGCCTTTAATAGGTTGCGAAATGAGCAAGTTGCCCTTTTTTTGTAAAAATCTTTCGGGGCTGGCACAGAGCAAATATCGGTCTTGCACTCGCACAAAAGCAGAAAACGGTGCTTGGGCAAGGGTATTAAGGCGGTTAAAAACCCGATAGGGGTTTATGGGCTGCCCCTGTGCATACCATTCTTGGCAAAGATTCACCTCATACAAATCGCCTTTTTTGATATGCTCCTGCAAGGCGTGTACCTTTTGTGTGTAAATCTCTTTTGAAACACGGGGTTGTAAATGCACCGGTGCAAAAGCAGCATTTTCAGCGCCGGTAGCGGGTTGTTTTTTTAGTTGTTCCCACACCACATCGGGATTTATGCCCGCATCTTGTCGCACATAAATGGTTACCAAAATTGAATTTTTGGGCAACGTAATTACCACATCGGGACAAAAAAAATACATATCGGGCATCAGTACCCCGTCAAAATGTTTCGATTGAAGATTTTCTAACTCGTTTTTTAAATCGTACCCCAAAAAACCAAACAGCCAGCCTCCGCGCTGCCGGTGAAATGCCTGTAACTCCGCAAAACTATGGCGCAAAACGTTGTTGTAAAACTGCAAAGCCGGCGCATCATTACCCACAGCCAGCATACACTCAAAACACGCATAGCGGTCTGCGGGGTAAAAATTGCTGTCGTAATAAGCTACAGTAGTATATTGTGCCGACCAATGCAGCATTTGCTCCTTTACCTCCTTCGGTTGGGCGGTTATATACTGGCGGGTTTGGTACATGACAAAATGAATACCTTACAAACAAACTTGCCCAAACTAAGGTTTTACCCTTTACTTACGCCAATATATGTTTGCATGAAAACTAACCTGCTACTGCCCTTGCTCTTAACCGTTATGTTGTGGGCTGCCACCTCCTGCGAAAACTCCTTGCAAGAGGTAAACCAGCTAAACAACAATTTTACCACAGCCGTTGAAACCATTAAAGATGTTCGGCTGCTGTATAGCGATGCGGCGCGGGTAAAAGTACAACTACAAGCCCCCGTTTTATACCGATACAAAACCGATGACCCCTACATAGAATTTCCCGATGGGCTAACGGTTACATTTTTTAATGACAGTTTACAGGCAAGCAGCTCCATTACCGCCCGATATGGCATACGATATGAGCGCCGGCAGGAAACCATTTTGCGCACTAATGTAGTATGGGAAAATGCGGTAAAAAAGGAAACCCTTGAAACCGAAGAGCTGATATGGAATGAAAAAACCCGAAAAATAAACTCCGATAAATTTGTAAAAGTTACCACCGATACCGAAAGTATTTTTGCCAATGGTTTTGAGGCAGAACAAGATTTTAGCCGATATAAATTGCATAAAATTACCGGCACAGTTAAACTTACCGATGAAGCAGCATTTAAACCCAAACAAACAACTGCTACCGTTAAGTAAGCCCCTACTTGCTCCCCCCACCCCAGAAATGGTCAATTCTACAATAGTATTAACGTGGGGTTCGAATTAAATTGAAAGCCCGATGTAGGTAAAATCTGCATAAGGTTTAGGTGTGTTTGTTAAAACCGGCAACAGATTACGGTGCGATGCACCTGATAAAAACACTTTTGCCTCTGTTCTACCAAGATTATGGGGCGCTGCCCCTTGTGCTTTGCCCCCATCAATTGGCGCACTTGTTTTGCATAGGTGCAGCGCACCGTAATATAGGTAGCAACCATGTTAAATACCCAATTAACAAGGTGCAGCGCACCGTAATATATCACCCCATTTGTCTTACAGCCTTTTCCTGTAAGCCC
>DDVC01000096.1 GCA_002345145.1 Bacteroidetes bacterium UBA2322 | reverse complement strand
TAACCACTAACCACTAATCACTAATCACTAATCACTAATCACTAATCACTAATCACTAACCACTAATCACTAACCAATAACCACTTTATGCAAAACCGAAACACCGTTTTTATAACCGGAGCCACCGCCGGCATAGGTTGGGCATGTGTTCATATATTTGCAGAGCATGGCTGGCGCGTAATAGCTTTAGGCAGAAGAGAAGAAAAACTAACCCAACTTAAAAACGAGCTACACTCAAAGTATCCCGATGCTGAACTACTAACCCTACAAGCCGATGTGCGCTATTACAACCAATTGCAGGAAAAAATGCAGCAATTGCCCGATGAGTGGAGACAAATAAATGTGCTGGTAAACAACGCAGGTTTGGCATTGGGCAAAGATGCCTTTGACCAAGCCAATGTTGAAGACTGGGATACCATGATAGATACCAACATAAAAGGACTGCTATATGCCACCAAAGCTGTATTGCCCTATATGCCGGCAAGCGGCATTGGAAGGCACATTATAAATATAGGCTCCATAGCCGGTAAAGAAGTGTATGCACAAGGAAGCGTTTACTGCGCCACCAAATTTGCCGTAGATGCCCTAAGTAAGGGTATGCGCATAGACCTATTAGAGCAAAACATTAAAGTAACTGCCATCAACCCCGGCTTGGTAGAAACCGAGTTTTCGGTAGTACGTTTTAAAGGCGATGAACAAAAAGCAAAATCGGTTTATGAAGGCTACACCCCACTCACTGCCAATGACATAGCCGATGTGGTTTTTTTTGCCGTTTCGCGTCCGGCAAATGTAAACATAAGCGAAATTACACTTACTCCCTTAGCACAAGCCGGAGCGCACTATTTAACAAAAAAAAGTAGCTCTTAACCGGTAAAAGTTACTCCACAATGATTTTTTCTTTACCTTCACCCCGAAATTGTAAGGGCTTGCGAATAAATACTCGTTTTTATTTACATGTTTGGTCAATTTCTTTATTATTCATTAACATACGTTTTTTACTTTCCAACTAATCATTACTCATGACCTCCTTCAAAAACAAACTTATTACAAAAGCTTCGGGGCAGCGCACTTTCTTTGATGAAGGTAAACTTCGTTTTTCGCTAAAAAAATCGGGAGCAGATGCCCGCACAGTTGATTTAGCGGTTGAACACGTGAAATCCCGATTTTATGAAGGCATCAGCACCGGCGAAATTTACCATTTAGCTTATACTTTTCTGCGCGACAAAGTACAGGATTACCATGCTGCCAAGTATAAGCTAAAAAATGCCATTATGGAACTGGGTCCGTCGGGTTTTCCTTTTGAAAAATTTGTAGCGGCATTGTTAAATCATCAGGGTTTTGAAACATTGGTTTCGGTAATTTTACAAGGCAAGTGCGTGTCGCACGAAATAGATGTTGTAGCTCGTCATACCAATCAGTTAGCCCTTGTTGAGTGCAAATACCATAATAACCGAGGTACTTTAACCGATGTAAAAGTGCCGCTATACATAAACTCCCGATTTGAAGATGTGCGCGCCGTACAAGCCTCCTTGCCCGAAAACGAAGGAAAAGAATTGCGTGGCTGGTTGGTTACCAACACTCATTTTTCAGAAGATGCTATTACCTACGGTAATTGTGCAGGGTTACAACTTGTGGGCTGGGATTACCCTACCGGGGGCAGCCTAAAAGAGCAGATTGATACATCGGGTTTATACCCTATTACCTGTCTTACCACACTAACCAAATCCGAAAAAATAGAACTGCTCGACAAAAATATCGTTCTATGCAAAGAGTTGTCGGCAACTCCTGTACACTTATCGGGCATTGGTATTATTAAGTCTCGTATCCGCAAAATACTTACAGAGGCAACGCATTTATCGGGGAAATAGTAGGGCAATAGTAGGGTAGGGGAAGAGCCATTTTTTTGTGTCCCACACGCTATTTTTCTGAAAAAAAAGCGGCACGTTAAAAAATGGGTATTTTACTCTTCTTTGAGCAAACTGCCCTGTAAAAACAGCAGGGCAATTTCAGCTAACTTTACCTGAAACAAGGCTTCCGTTTTTCTGACTAATGATTGCTCATAACTTTGTTGAGCCTGGCGCAGTTCTAAGGAGTTAGCCACACCTGCTCTGAGTCTTTCCAAAGAAATAGCCATATTTTCGGCGGCGGTTTCCATGTTTTGGTTTTCTAATTTAGCCAAATTTTGGGCAAAGGCAAGGTTTCTTTGCGCCTGCACCCATTGTGCATTCAGTTGTTGCTCGGTTAGTTCTACGGTAGTTTTGAGGTTTTGGAGCTGAATTAGGTTTTGTGCCGCCGCTCTTTTTACAGCGCCACCGTTAAACAAGTTCCAGGTTACGTTAATGCCTGCCACCGGACCGGTGCTTAGGTTATACAAAGAAAATCCGGCTTGAGAGCGGTTAAAATTAAAGTTATACGCTCCGTTTAGGTCCACCTGTGGATATTTGGCAGCCTCTATTTCTTGCTGCTGAAGTTGAGTTATGTTCATTTGGGTTTTAAGGAGTTGCACATTAGGGTTAGCGTTTGCATTAAACGAATCGGGCAAAACCCAGTTGGCATAAAGGGCGGCATCATCGGTAATGGCAAAGGGTTCATCGGCATTTTTACCCATAAGAAGGTTCAGGTTTTCTTTAGTTTGCTGCAATGCATTGAGTTGGGCAAGTTTTTGTGCAAACTGTGTATTTACATCGGTTTGGGCTTGGAGATAATCCATTTTAGGGCTTAATCCACTTTCAAATCGCATTTTGCTCAGCAGCAGCCGCTCATTGGTTATGGCAATAATGGTATCGGCAGTTTTGAGGAGTTGTTGTTGTCTGACAATGTCTAAGTATAACTCTGTTACACTCCTTACCGTTTGCAGCATTTGTGCACTAAGGAGTTGTTCTTGTGCAGTAACGGTTTCGCGCAGCCGCTGCCTTGCGGCGCTCATGCGGAAGCCGTCAAAAAGTGTCCAAACGGCATTAACAGCAAACTGGGAGTTAGAAGAAAGTACGCCTGCACGGTTAATTTCGGTGCCGTTTACAAATTTTTGGCTAATGTTGTTTACCAAAACGGAGGTACCTGTTTGCAGCCCTACGGTAGGCAACATACCTGCTTCGCCCGGGTGGTTGTTTAGTTGGGCGCTTTCAATAGTTAGCCGGTTAATTTGGAGGTTAAAGTTATTAGCAAGGGCAGTTTGTACGGCATCGCCTATAGTTAATACCGGCGGGTTTTGTGCCTGTAACTGCACGGTAAACAGGAATACGAAAAAGCACCTAAAAGCCTTAAAACAAGCAAATACATTAAACTCCCCCCTTCTTTGAGGGGGGGAGAGCAAATTGGTTGTGTCTAAAAAGGAAGTAAAGGAGGGTAAATTGGGCATCATACTTGGTCGTTTTCAGAATTGGAGTCATTTTCGAGTGAGGGTTTTCGGCGGCTGATAAAGGTAAACATAATCGGTATTATGAACAGCGTAAGTATGAGCGAAAACATAATACCGCCTACTACCACCGTTCCTAAGGGCATACGGCTGGTAGAAGCAGCCCCCAGCGACATAGCTATGGGCAGAGCGCCTAATGCGGTAGCAAGGCTGGTCATTAATATAGGTCTAAGGCGCATAACGGCTCCTTCTATGGCTGCTTCCACTTTACTTGTACCTTTTTTCATGAGTACGTTGGCAAATTCTACTATGAGGATACCGTTTTTGGTTACCAATCCTATAAGCATAATCATGCCTATTTGGCTAAAAATGTTTATCGTTTGCCCAAGTAGGTGTAAGGATAATAATGCCCCAACAATAGCCATAGGAACGGTAAGCATGATAATGACAGGGTCTATAAAACTCTCAAACTGTGCGGCAAGAATAAGAAATATAAGCACCAAAGCCAGTATAAAGGCAAAACCGGTATTTGAAGCGCTCTCAGCATAATCGCGCGAGGAGCCGGTGAGGGCGGTGGTAAAAGAATTGTCTAAAACCTTATCGGCTATGCGCTGCATTTCGGCAATGCCATCACCAATGGTTTTACCCTGCGCTAAACCTGCCGATACCGTAGCCGATTTATATCGGTTAAAGTGGTAAATAGTGGGCGGGCTGGTTTGCTCTTCTATGCTTACCACATTATCTATGCTGATAAGATTGCCGCGTGAAGTTCTTACATAAATGTTTTTGAGGTCAGATGGGTCATCTCTGTAAGGACGCTCCCACTGCCCCAGCACTTGATACTGTTTGCCATTCATATTAAAAAACCCGATGCGCCGGTTGCTAAAAGCCATTTGAAGTGTTTCGGAAACATCGGCAACACTTACACCCAAATCGGCTGCTTTTTGGCGGTCAATCAGCACGTTCAATTCGGGTTTATTAAATTTCAAGTCCACATCTACCATTTGGAAAACCGGACTTTTAGCGGCTTCCTCCAAAAAGGCAGGTAAAACCGATTTGAGCTTGTCAAAATTGATGTTTTGCAGCACAAAAGCCACCGGCAATCCGCCCCTCCTGTTAGTAGAGATGGTTTGCTCTTGAATGGCAAACACCCTGCCCTGCGTTAATCGGGAAGCGTTTTTATTTACTGCATTTGCAATGTCCATTTGGCTTCGGGTGCGCTGGTCGGGCTCGGAAAGGGCAATTCGGGCAAAGCCTGAATTTACCGACCCGCTGCCGGCAAAAGTAGGAGCCGTAACGGTTAGCAATACTGTTTTTTCGGGTACTGAGTCAATAATTAGTTGAGCTATCTGCCCCATGTATTCGTCCATAGCATCAAATGCGGTGCCTTCGGGCGCAGTAACCGATAACCTGAACTGGCTGCGGTCTTCCATAGGAGCAAGTTCAGACGGTATGGTGGTAAACAGGTAATAAATGCCTCCAAAACAGGCTAAAATGATGACAACCGATACCAACCGAATGCGCATAAACAAGTGCAAAACAGCCCGATATCCTTTTTCGAGCCACACAAAAAAAGGTTCGGTAAATTTGTAAAACCAAGAGTGTACGGGTTTCTTTTTGGTAAGCAAAACATTTAAAACCGGCGTAAGCGATAGCGATACAAATGCCGAAATCATCACTGATCCGGCCAGTACCAATCCAAACTCTCTAAAAAGTCTGCCCACAAAACCTTGTAAAAATATGATAGGCAAAAACACTACCGCCAGCGTAATAGAAGTAGCAATGACCACAAAATATATTTCCTCGCTGCCTTCGCGGGCTGCTCGCATTTTGGGCATACCCCGTTCCAATTTTTTGTAGATGTTTTCAGTTACCACAATGCCGTCATCTACCACTAAACCGGTAGCAAGTACTATGGCAAGCAGGGTGAGGATATTGATGGTAAAACCGAAAAGGTACATAATAAAAAACGCCCCGATGAGCGAAACCGGAATATCAATGAGCGGCCTAATGGCAATGAGCCACTCTCTGAAAAACAAAAATATGATAAGGATTACCAACCCAAAGGCTATGGCAAGGGTTTCCTGTACTTCAAATATGGAGCTTTTTATGAACTTGGTATTATCTAAGGCTATATTCAGCTCAAAATCATCGGGTAGTTCTTGTTTGAGCTGTTCGTATCGTTTATAAAACTCATCGGCAATGGCTACATAGTTAGAGCCGGGCTGCGGCACTAAGGCAAGAGCTATCATAGGAACGCCCGATTCTTTAAGTACGGTTTCTTCGTTTTCAGGACCCAGTACTGCTGTGGCTACATCGCGCAGTTTAATGGGGGTATTGTTTTGGTTGGCAATGATGAGGTTATTAAAGTCATCTTCGGAGGCAAGTTTACCAAAGGTTCGCACCGATAAATCGGTAAAATTACCGGCAAGTTTACCCGATGGCAGTTCTACATTTTCTCTGTTTAGGGCATTTACCACCTCCCTAACGGTTAGCCCATAGGCAGTTAGTTTAATTGGGTCTAACCAAATGCGCATGGCATAGCGTTTTTCGCCCCAAATTTGGATAGAACTAACGCCCGGTATGGTTTGGAGTTTTTCTAACAATACGTTAGAGGCATAGTCTGTAACCTGCAACTGGTTTAGGGTATTACTGCGCACGGTCATGGATATGATGGCATCAGAGTTAGCATCGGCTTTTGATACCACCGGCGGCGCATCTAAATCGGGCGGAAGCTGGCGTATGGCTTGTGAAACCTTATCGCGCACATCGTTGGCGGCCTCTTCCATGTTGTAGCCCAACTCAAACTCTACGGTAATGGTGCTAATACCCTGGCTGCTGGAAGAGGTGATGTTTTTGATGCCCGGTACGCCATTAATGGCTTTTTCGAGCGGCTCGGTTATTTGTGATTCTATGATTTCGGCATTTGCGCCGGAGTAATTGGTGCGCACGTTTACGTTTGGCGGGTCTATTGCCGGAAAATCGCGCACACCTAAATAATTGTATCCCAGCGCTCCAAACAACACAATCATGATGTTTAGCACAATGGCAAGCACCGGACGATTTAAGGATATACTGGGAAGGCTCATTTAGTGAAGAGTGAAGAGTGAAAAATTATGAGTTATGACTACTATTCCGATAGTTATTAGTGGTTAGTGGTTAGTGGTTAGTTATTAGTGGGGGTTATTTCTTAAATACCGACTACTCACTACCATGTACCATTTACTACAAAACTAACCGCTACTATTCACTATTCACTACCATTTACAATGCCACTAAGTTTTACCTTAGCTTTATCGCGGGCTTGCATAATGCCGGTGGTGAGTATAGTATCGCCAAAAGCCAGTCCTTGCAGAATTTCTACTTCCGATTCGGTTCTATCGCCGGTGATTACCTGTTTCATCAATACCTCTCCGTTTTTGTAAACGGCAACCTGTTTAAATCGGGTGCCGGGTATTACGCTTTGGGGGGGTATAACCATAGCTGTGGGGTTGCTGTTGAGCACCACCTCCACATTGGCAAACTGACCGGGCGAGAGTTTATTTTTAGGGTTGTCTATTTTGGCTTTTGCTAATATAGTACCGGTAACGGCATCTATGGTGGGGTTTATTACGTAAATAGAACCAATTAAAGTATCGGATAAGCCGGCAAATGAACACCGTATTTTTTGTCCCACTTTAAGCTGTGGCAGGTATTTTTCGGGAACCGAAAACTCTAATTTGAGTGGGTTTACCTGCTGCAAAGTACTGATAACCGTAGCCGGCGAAACAACAGCGCCTAAGCTAACATTGCGCAGCCCCATTACACCCGAAAAAGGCGCTCTGATTTCGGTTTTTTCTAATTGGGCTTTTAGTATTTCCAAGTCGGCATCAAACCCTTTAATTTGGGTGGTGGTGAGGTCATATTCCTGACGGCTGATACCGTTTATATCGAGCAGTTTTTTTTGGCGCTGTTCGGTTGTTACGGCTAACTGACGTTGGGTGTTTACCTTTAACATTTGCGCTTGCAAGTCGGTATCACTCAGTTTTATGAGCAGCGCGCCTTTGCTCAAGGTTGCTCCTTCCGAAAACAGGATTTCGGTTATTTTACCATTTATTTCGGGCTGAATACTTACTAATTCATTTGCTGCCAATCTGCCCGATGATACAATTTTATTGTTTTTTGTTATGGGTTTTACCACAAAACCGGTTGCGCTAAGCATCGGAGCGCCGCCTTTTTGCGCACCTGTAGGAGGCGCTGCGGCAGGCGCATCAGATTTATGACAACTTGTGCCAAGTAAAATCAAACCAATCAATGCTAAGGTAGTGTGGAGGGTAGCTTTTTTTTTCATGCGCAATGGTGCTTTATGGTGCGGCAAAGCAGGTAAATGTTTAAACAACAAACACGGATAAGGAAACCTGTTTAAATGGTAAAGGTTGAAGATTTAACGTTTGGTAACAATTTTCTTCCTAACCTGATTGCGGATTGGGGTAGGTGTTGGTGCAAACTAACTATTGAGCAGAACTTGGGTTAAATGGAACTGCCGGAAAAACGTCTATCTTTATTTAAATCGAATTGCCTTAATGGGATTAATAGTGGTAGCCAAATACGAGGGTAAGATTAGGGCAAATAAACAAATAACCATAGTACCTGCATTAATGGTAAAAACGGTAATCCAGTTAATATCAATAGGCGCTACACTTAGGTAGTATGATTCTTCGGGCAAGGTAATGAACCCAAATTTGAGTTGCAAAAAACAAATACCCAACCCCAGCAAGTTGCCGGTTAACAAGCCCCACCCCACAATATAGGCTGCATTAAACAAGAAAATTTTGCGCACAGTCCAGTCAGAAGCGCCTAATGCTTTCAGAATACCAATCATGTTGGTTCGTTCCAAAATTAAAATGAGCAAGGCGGTAATCATGTTAATGATGGCAACCAGTAGCATAAGCCCCAAAATAACCTGCTCGTTCATATCTTGCAGTTCTAACCACTCAAATATGTTGGGGTTAATTTCTCGTATATTAAGCGATTGAAGGTCTTGACCTGCAATTTCATAGTAAACGAGGTTGCTAAAATAGGGCAAATCTTCCATTCGGTCTAAAAAAACCTCAAAACCACCTACCTGGTCATCTTCCCACCCATTGAGTTTCTGGATATGTTTTATGTCAATGAGGGCGTATTTTTCGTCGTACTCCTCTAAGCCGGTTTTATAGATGCCCGAAATGGTGAATTTACGAACCAATGGTGGATTTTGTACAAAATAGATTGCCAACCCATCGCCGGTTGAAAGCCTAAGCCGTTTGGCAGTGGTTTGTGATAGGATAATACTGTTTGATTTTGCCGTATCGGAAAGGGTTAAAACATTGCCCTCCACCATGTACTCTCTAAAAAAAGACCAGTCAAAATCGGTAGCAACGCCTTTTAACACTATGCCTTCTATTTCGCTATCGGTTTTAATGATGCCGGGTTTTTGGGCGTAAACCTGTATATGTTTAATGCCGGGCACGGTATCAAGGGCGGGGTAAAAGGCTTGGTGTATGGTGGTAGGCACTTGGTCGTCATAAGACATATTCATGGTAAACTTGCTCATATGAATATGCCCCCAAAAACCAAAGATTTTGCGACTGATTTCGTTTTGAAAACCGTTTACCGTGGCTGTGGTAATAATCATTACCGCCACCGACAAGGCAACCGCCGTTATAGCAATACCGATAATAAAGCCCGAAAATGAGCGCGATTTTGCAAAGGCAATGCGGCGGGTAATAAACCAAGCTATATTCATGTGTTCTAAGCTGATACAGGCAGCCGGAGCGCAAATATATGGCTTTAACCGGCAAGTTAGGTTGTTTGAGTTGTACTTATACTTTTTTGTAAGCAAAATAAGCAAGTTTTCTTATCCAAACATAATATACCCTGCTGAATAACTTGAACAGAACCTTAAAATACCTATCTTTGCATGCTAACTTTTTTAACCATGCGTTATACTCACACCCTGCTACTAATTTCTTTTTTTCTTTTACTGCTACAAATAGCCGGTCTTACTTTTTATGTTACGGCACAAATTCATGCACAGGATTCTTTGCATAGTGAAAAAGACAATGAATCATCTGTTTTGCCTACATCTACAAACAACCCACTCTTAACAACCCCGGTAGGCTACCCGATTCCGGCTGCCGAAAACTGGAAGAGTTATGCTAATTTGCTCACAAACAAACGCATTGCTCTGGTGGTAAACCAAACCAGCATGGTGGGCAAAATACATTTAACCGATTTTTTACTACAACAAAACATTCGAGTAGTGAAGGTTTTTGCGCCCGAACATGGTTTTAGGGGTGATGCCGATGCAGGTGCTACTATTAAAAACAGCCGCGATGTAAATACCGGTTTGCCGGTTATCTCTTTGTATGGTAAAAACAAAAAACCGCTTCCCGATGATTTAAAAGATGTTGACCTGGTGGTTTTCGATATACAAGATGTAGGAGCAAGGTTTTATACCTACATTTCAACCATGCACTATGTAATGGAAGCTTGTGCTGAACAAAATAAGGAATTTGTAGTACTCGACCGCCCTAACCCCAACGGATTTTACATAGACGGACCTATTTTAGAACCCGCCTATCAGTCTTTTGTAGGTATGCACCCCATACCGATTGTGCATGGGCTTACAGTGGGTGAGCTTGCCCTTATGATAAACGGCGAAGGCTGGTTAGCAAATGGCGAGCGATGCAATCTTACCGTAGTGCCCTGCCAAAATTATACTCACCAATCTTTTTATGAGCTTCCTATAAAACCTTCGCCCAATTTACCCAACCCACGCGCCATTTACCTCTACCCCTCGCTTTGCTTTTTTGAGGGGGCGGCAGTTAGTGTAGGGCGTGGCACTGATAAACAATTTCAGCTTGTGGGCAGCCCCAAGTCTTTGGCTTACAGTTTTGCTTTTACCCCGGTTTCCAAGCCTGGTGCTGCTTCTCCGGTCTTTATGAACGAAACCTGCTATGGCATTGATTTATCCGATTTTCCCATAGACAGCCTTCGCAGTATGCGGCGTATTAACCTGCAATGGTTGATTAATTTTTACCAGACTTATTCTGTCAAAGACCAATTCTTTAACGCCTTTTTTAATAAACTTGCAGGCAATGATGTATTACAACAGCAAATAAAAGACGGACTTACAGAAGAGGATATAAGAGCAACCTGGCAATGGGGATTAGACCAATATAAAGCCAAACGAAGGCAATACCTGCTCTATCCCGATTTTAAGTAACGTGGTGTTTTTACCCCTACTTACCAATCGCTCAACTCGTCGTGCAGTGTATTGTAGGCGCTCAAAAGTTCGGAGTAGGAGTGGTTGTCGTTTAGTTTTCGGGCTATATCCATGCCGGTTTTATAGGTGGTAAGCGCATTGCCCTGCATTTGGAGTTTTTCCTGCAATTTGCCCAAATGGTAGTAAGTGCCCACGTAGTTGGGGCTTTCTTTGGTTAATTGGGTAAACAGAGCCAAGGCTTGTGCATCATCGCCGCATTTAAGGTATTCCAATGCAAGGGCATAATGCAAAAACGGGTCGTGTGGGGTTTCTTTTAAGAACGCTTCAATTTGTTCTTTACGGGATAAACTCATTTATGAGGGGTTACAAGGTTTGGTTAAGAGAGCGCAAAAATAAGCAGCAGAAAGTAATAACAATCATTAGTCGAGTACTCTGCCTGCAACTTTACCCACCAGCCACCGGAAAAGACCGGGTGTGAACCGTTTGAGATTAAACAAAAATCGGGATTGGAAAGGATAAATTTGCGCAAATTGTTTGTTGCCACAGGCTTTTAACATCAATTGAGCCATAGTTTTAGCCTTTATGTTTGATTCTTTTATTAGCTGATGCCCACGTTTAATCCGGTCGGGGTGTCCTTTACTGTGCTGCATGATATTGGTTTGGAAAAAAGTGGTCATTGTTACCGAAACATCAATACCAAAGGGTTTTAACTCATTAAAAAGCGTTTCGGAAAGCGAAATTACCCCCGCTTTTGTTACATTATATCCCGACATATTGGGCGCATTGGCAAATCCGGCGGCGCTGGCTATGTTTAGTATATAACCAAACCCTTGTTGTTTCATTGTTGGAATAAAATAATGACAGCCATGCACTACACCCATCAAATTGATGTTTACAATCCATTGCCAGTCGGTAATAGGGCAGTCTTCCATATTACCTGAGTATCCGGCTATACCTGCATTGTTTACTAACAAATCAATACCACCTGTTTTTTGTAAAAACTCTTTTGCCACTAATTCATAATCGGGCGCATCGGCTACATCTAAGTCAAAGATAATGGGTTTTCCGCCTAATTGTTCTATGGTATCGGCGGTTTGTTGCAGTCCGTTTGGGTCAATATCGCAGATGCCTATTGTCCATCGGTCTTTAGCCAATTCATAGCACAAAGCTCTTCCTAAACCGGAAGCAGCGCCGGTAATAAAGGCTCTTTTATACGGAAACTGAGCAGTAATACGATACATAGGGTAAAGTTATGGCTGATAAAGGTATATAACACCGGTAAACAGAATTTTGTGCGCTTAACGGTGGTAACATAAGACGCATAAATTGGTTATCGTTGTTTAAACAAAGTGCAAATATGGCACAATTTGTGGAGCTTTTTTAAGTTTTTTTAAAGAGTTTAACCCCTATCTTAGCGCAAAAAAAATCATGCCTGCCGGTACGCCCAAAATACTGACACTGTTACAGACTTTTTCGCCCGATGAAATGCAGCGCTTTGATGAGTTGGTTAGGTCGCCTTTTTTCAACAAAAAAACGGCTGTTGTAGCTCTTTTGCAAGCCATACAACCCTATTACCCTCATTTTGAGGCATGGAATCCGCAGGTAGTTTTTTCCGCTGTTTTTGGAGAAGGCAAGCCCTATAACGATAAATACTTCAATAACCTGCTGTCTGACTTATGGATGCTGGCAAAGCAGTTTTTGGTTCAGTCTGACCTTCAGCTTCGACCCATAGAACAACAGTATTTTATTGCCGAAGAATTGGCCATGCGCAACTTGCTTGCTCACGCAGAGCGCGAACTAAAAGCGCTTGATGCCATGCTGAATGAGCAAAAATATACCCATACCGATTACTATGAACTGAGGGTTAAATATAACCGAATTGCCGACTATCTTTTGTATAAACAACAACATATAACCCGCCGTAACCATGCCCTTCAGCAAAAATTAGACGGACTGCTGCATTACTATTGGTACTATACCTTTAAGTTATGTGCGGTTATGTCGGGTTTGCAAACTACCAGCACCTCTTTTCGGTTCAACCTAAGCAAAGTTGTCCCGATACTAAGAACTTTTAATCCCGATGACTACCCTGCCGAGCCGCACCTTACTGTTGCCTATTATATGATGCGCCTCAATGAGCCCGATGCTCAATGGTTTGAGTTTGAACATCTTTTGCAACTAACTCAGGAACAACGGGAAGTTTTTAGTGCTGATTTAATTAAAATGATTACCATTTTTTTGGCTAATTACCTAAGCCGGTTAAACTTGGTAAATCCACTCAGCGCCACTCAAATGCAAATATGGTTTTTATTGTATGAGCAACTTATACAACTGCACCAACAACAAAAAGACACCATGCCTACTTGGTTGTTTGATGCTGCTGTGCGTGTAGGGCTAACAGTAATGGGGGCAGATTGGGCTGATGAGTTTGTCAAAACTAATCAAAACCGCCTGTTGCCCTCTTTTGCAGAACAATACATTCCTTATGCCAATGCCTGTATTTGTTTTACCCAAGCCAATTATGCCGATGCTATTTACCTGCTTTCTGCCATTAGCCCGCAACATACATCTTTTTATTTTAAAATAAAAATGTTGCTGCTAATGGCATACTATCATACCCAAAACTACGATGCTTACCTGCTCACTTCTGATACGGTTAAACATACCCTCCGGTCCCGAACCGAAATTTCAACTGCCGAACAGCAATACCTTAAAAACGCTATTGGCGCTATGGATAAACTGTATAAACTGCATCTGAAATTTGCTGCTGCTGCTTATGAAAAATTGAGTCTGCAAATTTTTGACAACACAACCCCTATTGCACACAAACAGTGGTTGCAAAACCAATTGTTATTGGTGGCAAAAAAGCAGCATCGCATAAAGCTAAAACAAGCTCCATTTTTTGAGTAACTTTTTTGTGTTAATGTTACAAGCAATAACCGCCGCTTGTTTGCAGTAGTTGCAATCAAGCGGCGGTTAAATGAAAGGCTCTCATTGCAATTATCACTTAACCACTATGAGTTTTTGGGTTTGGGTGGTATTTGCTTGGGTAAACGTAACAAAATAGATACCGGCAGGCAGTTCGGAGGTAACCATTTGGGTAAAAACGGAACCGGTAACTAAGCCGGTTTGTGAGCCGATGAGTTTACCCGTTTTATCGGTAAGGGTAAGGGTAGCCGGTGCAGTAGGGTTTACACTATTAGAAAACGAGAGCGAAACCACATTAGTGGCAGGATTGGGATATAGGGTAAAAAAACTGCCCGATGAAACCGGCGCTTGCACATTTTCTATGCCTACAATGTAGCTAAGCAGGTTAATATCGTCTATGTACAGGTTATTGCCGGCGCCGCGGGTTTGGCGGAATTTAATGATGACATTGCGCAAATCGCTGAAAACCGACAAATCTATAGATTCTTTTCGCCATTGGTTTAGGTTGGGTATAAAAGGCACACCACTTACAATAGGCGCTGTTGCCAACTCAGCGCCGCCCTTAATAAACATGGTGGTAAAGGTATGTCCACAATCGCCCGAAACCAACACTTCCAACACATCGGGCATATCGGTTTCAGCTTGCTGGGCGTAGGCTACCTGAAACTCTAAGGTAGGCGAGTAACCCAAAAAGTCTAATCGGGGCAAGTTGAAATCATCTATTTCACCGGTGGCATTGTAGGTGTAATTATCCATATAAGCCGAGTAAACGCCTGAGTAGCCTGCATTGCTGCTGAGTGTAAAAAACACGCCATCGGCAGAGTTAAAACTCCAAGGACTAAACGGAAAAGGAGATGAATTTTCAAAATTATCGCTAAACGGTAGCGCGGCGCCGGGTAAGGTGGTGGTAAAAGAAGTAGTTATGGTGTTATTGGTAGGGTTAAAATCGGGCACACCATTGGGGTTTTCTAGTGTTACGTTTAGGGTGTGCAGCAGGTTGCCATTAGCAATTACCACCGGCGGCAGGGTTATGGTTGTAGTGGCAGTAGGGGCTAATTCACCTGTCCACTGATAGTTGTAAACGCCGCTGCCGTCTATGGAATAAACCACTTCTACATAATAGAGGGGTGTTGTGCCAAAGTTTTGAAAAGAAATAACCGGCTCTAAAACAGTACAGTTACCTGCGCCAAACGGCTCTGTGATAGAAACTAATCGGGCATCGCTGGCGCCCAGTTCTACGAGGGTACAGCCGTTTGACTGTAAGAGCGAAAACCTAAAACCGCCGGGTTCAAATAGAGCTCTCATGCGCTGTTTCTGACCAAGGGTAAACAGGTTTTGGCAGTTATCATTGCTGTAATCCATGTAGTTTTGCACCATGTCGTTATAGTCGGGCGTTTCGTTGGTACAGCTATTGGTGTTGGGGCAGCCGTAGTTGGCGGCATCTGAGCGGGGCGTATCGTTCACAAAATCGTCTTGGTCGCAGGGTCCATCACCCCAAACGTGGCGAAGGTTGAGCCAGTGCCCAACCTCGTGTACGGTAGTGCGTCCGTGTATGTAGGGAGAATTAAGCGGCGGAATAGTGCCAAAGAAATTATAACCTATAACCACCCCATCAGTAGCAAGGTTTCCGCCCGGAAACTGGGCATAACCGGCCACATTACCGCTGTTAATGGCAGGCACTACCCACACATTTAGGTATTCGGTAGCAGGCCAGGCATTTTTACCGCCCTGACTGTCAAACTTGGCATCGTTGGTGTTGGCAGAAAAGTTGTTTTTGGCGGTGGCAGTACGGGTAACGCCACTGGTAGGGAAACCATCGGGGCCACGGGTGGCAAGGCAAAACTCCAGTTCGGCATCGGCGGCTACGGGTAAAAATTCGGCAGGCGTATCGTCGGCGTTCCAATTGAGTCGGCGAAAGTCTTCGTTTAACACGGCTAACTGTGTTAAAATTTTAGCGTCGCTTACATTGGTGGCGGGCGCTCCGGCATTGTAAAGCACATGCACCACTACCGGAATGGTAATGATGTTTTCCATTTGTTTTACATCGGGATTTTTGGCTATCCACTTTTGGGTAAACGTTTCTATGGCTTCCATGCGTTGCTCCAACTGGGGGTCTTGTTGTTTTTGGTGGTGTAAGTAGGGCATGGTGCCGCAGGGTTCTTGCAACTGCTGAGCGTGTAACATTACAGGCAGTAAGGCAGCTATACAATACAGTAAAAAATAACGATTCATGTGGTTAGGCGAAAAGGTATAGGATAGGTAAAATTGTTGACAAAGGCAACTGGTAATTAAATAACCATGTCGCATAGTTTTTGTTTGGCAAATGGTTAAAAAACGCTGTTACTGCACAACCACCATTTTTTGGGTAATGGTTTGCGCGCCAATGGTAAGGTGAACAAAATAAATGCCCGATGCCCAGTTTTGGGTATTAATAGGGTGGTTGTTTACCCCATTTGCAGCCGGTTCTTGCGCTGCATATACCGTTTTACCGGCTATATTACTAATGTGCACATGGTAATCTGTTGCGCCGTTTTGCAGGTTTACAAAGCTGAGGTTGGCATGTTGTGAGGTTACGGGGTTAGGATAGAGTTTTACCATAGCCACTGTTGGTAAATTGGCTTCTATGCCCACGCTGCCCGGAAAAACGTTGATGTCGTCTATGTACAAGTTGTTGCCGGTGCCGCGTATTTGCCTAAATTTAATAACCGCGCTACGGGTGCCTCTGAAATCCCAAAGCGAAACGGTATGCCTTCGCCAGTTGGTAGCAACGGGTACAAACATAGATGCAGTAGGGTTGAGCGCTGATACCAACTCGGAGCCGCTGATTTTATAGGCAGAGGTAAAGGTATTGCCGCAATTGGTAGAAACAAGCACTTCCAGCGTATCCGAAACATCGGCGGCGGTTTGGTAATTGTAGGCGGCAAAAAATTCTAATTGCGGATTAACCTCATTTAAATCTACGCGGGGAATGGTAAACTCATCAATGGTGCCAAGAGCGTTGTAGCCAAGATTATTCATGTGTACCGATACATTACCGGAGTTGCCTGCGCCCGGATATTGGCTAAAAGTACGGGTATTATCGGCATTAAACACCTGCCAGCCGGTGGCAGGGAATACGCCGGTTTCAAAATCGGCAACAAAAGGCATATCAACACCTTTGGGCACGGTGGCAAAACTCTGGGAAAAAAGGTTGTCGGCAGGTTTAAAATCTGCCTGACCATTGGGGCTGCTGTATTCCACCGTAAAGGTGTGTATAATACCCGGCAAAACAGTATTGGCGGTAGGCAAGGTAATATTTGTCCACTCAAATGGAGGCAACTCACCCACCCAATAGGTATTTACCCAGGGTCCGTTGTCCACTTGGTAGTTAATTTCTACGTAGTAGAGGGTTTCTGAGCCGGAGTTTACCAGCTCAATTACCGGCTCAAAGGTAGTACAAACGCCGGTGCCTGCCGGAAAAACCACTTTTAAGGCAGATACATCGTTTGCGCCTACTGAGCATATATCGGGCTGCGATACTATGTTGTTTCTGAATCCGCCGGGCTCCAATACAGCTCTGATGCGCTGTTTTTGACCAAGGGTAAACATGTTTTGGCAATTTTCACTGGCATAATCCATGTAGTTCTGAATCATGTCGTTATAATCGGGCGTTTCGTTTGAGCAACTGTTTGCGGTTAGGTTGCAGCCAAAGTTAGCCTCAATAGTGCGGGGCGTATCGTCCACCAAATCATCGGTTGCGCAAGAGGGGTCAACGCCGGTAGGCAAGTCTTTATCACCCCATACATGGATAAGATTAAGCCAGTGCCCTACCTCGTGGGTGGTAGTTCTGCCTTTGTCGGTTTGGGGGTTAAGCGCTCCTACTCTGCCAAAAGCGGTATAAATGGCAACTACCCCATCGGTTTGTGCGCTACCGCTGCCCGGAAACTGGGCATAGCCTAAAATTTGGTTGGTGGTAAAATCTGCTGACAGGTCGTTGCATACCCATATATTGAGGTATCGGTTAGATGGCCAGCCGTTTGCGCCGCCGGTGGCAGCCGATTTAACAGTATTTGAACTTACACTAAAAACAGTTTGTGTGGTAGGAGTGCGGGTAATACCATTAGTTGGGTAACCATTGGGGTCTTTTTTGGCAAGGCAAAACTCCACCTCAAAATCGGCAGCAAAGGGTCGGAACACAGCAGGCGTTTGAACCGTATCGGGATTTAACCGCCTGAAATCTTCGTTTAACACCTCAATTTGAGATAATATCTGTGCTTCGCTTATATTAGAAGCCGGGTTGCCGGTAGTATGTACTACGTGTACCACTACCGGAATGGTGAGCACATTGCCCGTACTTTTTTGTGTGCCGTTTTGTTCTATCCATTTTTGGGTATAGGTTTCTACGGCGGCTCTACTTTGCTTATATTCGGGGTGGAGGGCATCAAGGGCATGGGTATGTTCTATTACCCCACACCATGGGGCTTGCGCCCAACTGTTTACACAGAACAATAAAGCCGCTAAAAAAACGAAAAACGAAAAATGCTTCATGCAATAGACAATATAGTGTTACTTAATGTGTGTTGTGAACAAACTTAACCCAATAAAACCAACTTTGGTTAATTATACTGCAAATATACAAAAATGCAGGGAAAACTCGCACCTTTCATGCCGTAAACCCGATTTTACCGTTACTTTTGTAGTGCAAAAATCACTTCTTACCTTTTTATCCTAACTCAAAACTGTGTATGCGTAATTACTCTTTGCGCTTTTGCTTGTTGGCAGCGCTTGGTTTTACCCTCTTGTTGTGGAGCAATTGCCGCCGTGGTGAAGATGACCCATGGCTTTCTTTTGAAACCCGAAATGCCCGCCTCAGCGCCAACTGGGTTTTAGAAACCTATAACATAAATGACATAGACAAATTAGAAACTACCACCCAATTTAGCTCTACTGCTTGCGATACCGGTAGCATTGGCGGCACTTCCATATCTAACGTCATAAGGAAAGAAGAGTTGAAAGACTCCTTGCTAAATTCAATTACCAATTATGTAAATGGTACTACCAGCATAACCCGAATTTACGATATTAACTTTACTTATACCTTAAACATTGCAGACGACGGCACTTATACCTGCAACGGCAATTTTTCTTACTTTAATCCACAACTAAACTCACAGGTAAACGGCTCTTTTTCTTCTAATGCCAATAGCTGGTACTGGGAAAACAGCCAAAAAACCAAATGGGCAATTACCTTTATCAATTTTCCGATTATTGACGGCAGTACCATAGAAACCGATGCCACCCCGATAAAATACATTGACCGACAAACTTTTGACCTGCGCGAGTTGAGCAAAGACCGCCTTCAGTTTGAATATCAAAGCCTTACACTCACTAATGTGAACAGCTCCTTTAACCCTTACACGCTTTTTCTGCCCACCGATACCATAACCAACTGCCAGCGCACCGTAGCCGTAAGCAGCCGCATAGATGTTTACAGCCGTTGGCAATTTGTTAAAAAGTAGTTGCACAACTTACCTTGCTTCATTGCCCCCAGATGCACAACTTAACCATCAGCAAAGTAACCTTTACCGATGTAAACCGGTTGCAGCACATTAGCTCGCAAACATTTTACGAAACTTTTGCCCAAAGCAATACGCCGGAAAATATGGCAAACTACCTGCAACAGGCTTTTTCGGTAGAAAAACTTACTTCCGAAATTAATAACCCCAATACCGAGTTTTATTTTGCCTTATCGGGTACAGAGGTTATCGGGTACTTAAAACTGAATTTTGGCAAAGCACAAACCGAATTGCAAAACCACAAATCGGTTGAAATTGAGCGGATTTACGTTTTGCAGGCTTACCATGGTAAACAGGTAGGGCAATTGCTTTACGATACAGCTATCCAAATTGCCCGGCAAAAAAATGCCGCACACGTTTGGTTGGGCGTTTGGGAAAACAACCCAAGGGCAATACGATTTTATCAAAAAAACGGGTTTGTAGCCTTTGGTAAACACATTTTTCAACTGGGAAACGATGAGCAAACCGATATTATGATGAAACTTGACCTACAAGAACTTCCCGATAAACCCAAACAACCTTCCTAATAAAAACCCGATTTATGCTGCCAAACCAAAACTTTTTTCTCAAAACTCAACCCCATAAATCATGTTGTTACTTTTACACGGCGCATTAGGTTCTGCCGCCCAACTAAACCCGCTTGCTACCGAACTGAGCCCTACTTTTACCCAAATTCATACCTTTGATTTTGAAGGACACGGCGGTAAAAATTTTTCCGGACAACCCTTTACCATTGCAGGTTTTGCCCAAGCAACCGTTCAGTATATAACGGAACATGCTACAAAGCCGGTTAATATATTTGGGTACAGTATGGGCGGTTATGTGGCTTTATACATTGCCCGCCATTTTCCGCAGTGGGTAAACAAGGTTTGCACCTTAGCCACCAAATTTGCATGGGATCCGCAAACCGCCGCCAAAGAGGCTGCCATGTTAAACCCCCAAAAGATAAAGGAAAAAGTACCCGCTTTTGCCGCACAATTGCAACAACGCCACCAACCCAATGATTGGGAACTCCTCCTGCACCAAACCGCCAATATGATGCTTCAATTGGGCAACAAACCCCAACTTACCGATGATGACTTTTCCCACATTGCTTGTCCGGTTAAAATAGGCGTGGGCGACCAAGACAACATGGTTACACTGGAAGAAACCATCAGCGCTTACCGAAAACTGCCCAATGCCCAGCTTATGGTGCTGCCCGATACCCGGCACCCTTTTGAGCGCATCAGCTATCCGCGGCTGGCTTATGAACTGGCTAACTTTTTTTAACCTGTTTCATTTTGTTATGCCATGCCCGCCTTTAACCGCATTGCCATTATAGGTACTACCGGCTCCGGTAAAACCACACTTGCCAAACAACTGAGCCAATACCTGAACATAGAGCACATAGAGCTTGACGCCCTGCATTTTACCTCCCAATGGCAAGAAGTACCCGATGACCTTTTTAGACAGCGTGTACAACAAGCCACCAATCAAAATCAATGGATAACCGATGGCAACTACAGCATTTTGCGCGATATTATCTGGCAAAAAGCAGATTGCATCATTTGGTTAAACTACTCCTTTACTATCAATTTTTCCCGATTGGTAAAACGCACCTTTCATAGGGTAATCGGGAGGCAGGAGCTTTGGCACGGCAACAAAGAATCGTTGAAGACTACCCTAAGTAAAGACTCTATTATTGTGTGGTTCTTTAAAACCTACCACCGAAACCGTACTAATTACCCCCAACTCTTTGCCCACGAAAGGCACAAACATTTGCAAGTTTTAACCATTGCCCACCCCAAAAACGCTCTGCAACAGGCAATCCATTTTATCCAAAACAAACGGTAACATAAGAAAGGTAAAAAATACCCCCAAAATTTGGCTGTTACAAACAAGTAATCTATTTTTGCAGAGCGGAGATATAATTTTTTCATCATTGCCACTTTTTTGAGGTCGGGGTTTTTCCTTCAATAAAATTGTTTATTCACATGATTATCGCTCCCGCCCAAAGGCTGCAACAGGTTAATGAGTACTATTTTTCAGCCAAACTTGCCGAAATAAGACAACTGAATGAACAGGGTAAAGACATTATTAACATAGGCATAGGCAGCCCCGATTTACCCCCGCATAAAGGCGCTGTAAGCCACCTGCTCACCACAGCCCTTAACCCCGATAACCACTCTTACCAAAGTTATACCGGCATACCCGAACTAAGGAATGCCATAACCCAATGGTATGCACACCAGTACGGCGTTGTTCTTTCGCCCCATAACGAGGTATTGCCGCTTATGGGTTCTAAGGAGGGCATTATGCACATAAGCATGGCTTTTCTGAACCCGGGCGATGGCGTATTAGTACCCAATCCGGGGTATCCTACCTATGCCGCAGTTGCCCACCTGCTTCATGCCAATGTGCTAAACTACCCCTTAAACGAAACCAATAACTGGGAACCCGATTGGGAAGCGCTCAACAGTATGGATTTAACCAACGTAAAACTGATGTGGGTAAACTACCCAAACATGCCTACCGGCGCTAATGCCTCGGCAGACCTCTTTGCCCGATTGGTAAGTTTTACCCAAAAACATAAAATACTCTTGGTAAACGATAACCCTTACAGTCTTAT
Organism: Bacteroidetes bacterium UBA2322; assembly: GCA_002345145.1. Classification (GTDB taxonomy): domain Bacteria; phylum Bacteroidota; class Bacteroidia; order Chitinophagales; family UBA2359; genus UBA2359. Next base: position 9,600 of record DDVC01000096.1, on the reverse strand, counting down.
CTTAAATCCCAATCCGCAAAGTATTTTTCAAACGCCCCATGCTATGGAAGTGGCATTAGAGCTTAACTCCCTCAGCAAATCGCACAATATGGCAGGGTGGCGTATTGGTATGCTGGCTGGAAGGCAAGATTACCTGCGCTATGTATTGCAGGTAAAAAGCAATATGGACTCCGGCATGTTTTTGGGTATCCAAAAAGCGGCAACTTATGCCCTTCAACACTGCACAGAAGCATGGCAAAACCACTTGAACCAGGTTTACCAACACCGCCAACAACTTGCCCTCAATATAGCTCATGCCCTACAATGCCAAACTCCCCACAGCACGGTGGGCATGTTTTTATGGGTAAAAGCCCCGCAAAACATTGATAATGTTCCGGAGTGGGCAGATTATATCCTGCACCGGCATCGGGTTTTTATAACACCGGGCTTTATTTTTGGCTCTGCCGGCAATCGTTATTTACGCATTTCGTTGTGCTGCAAAGAACACCGTATGCAAGAAGCCCTGCACAGAATTACCAACTAACAGGAGGTTACAACACAACATTTTCTGCAAACTCTGGCCGGTAGCAACCAAATAGGTCTTTTAGCTGTTTGAGTTCCATACTTTTACGCTCAAATATGGCAACACTTATCAGATGGATTTTACCCGTGCTGTTGCTGGCGGGTATTGATTGGTATGCTTTTCAAACACTCCAAACGGCAGTTAGCGCCTATTGGGTGCATCAGCTATTTTGGGCAATAGCCGTAGCGGTTTACCTAAGCGCCATAGCCGTTATCGTTTTTGGATTTAGGTTTAAAAGCAATACTGCCCGAATGTATGCTACCGCCGTTTTTTTTATACAGTTTGTGTTTAAATTACTGCTGAGTTTGGCTGCACTCGCCGATGATGTTATGCGGTTGCTGCGCACTTTGGCAATGGCTCTTTCATCGGGCTTTACCGGCAATGTGGAGTTGGTTGAGCGGTCGGCGCTTTTTTGTACTATTAGTCTTATTTTGGCAAGTGTTCCTATGCTCGCCATGATTTACGGTATGCTGCGCAACCCTTACCGTTATAAAGTTGAAACTGTGCATTTACCCATAGAAAACCTGCCCAATGAACTGGTAGGGTTTACCATAGTGCAAATTTCAGACATACACACCGGCAGTTTTACCCAAACCAAACCCCTTTACCGAGCAGTAGAGCTGATTAACCAACAACAACCCGATGTGGTATTCTTTACCGGCGATTTGGTAAACAACCACGCTTTCGAAGCTAAACCTTACTTGCCCATATTTGCTAAAATAACTGCCCAACACGGCGTTTTTTCTGTCTTAGGTAACCATGACTATGGCGATTATGTGCAATGGCGCAACCAACAAGATTACCGCCAAAACTTTGAAAACATGCTCCAAAATCACCGCCAAATGGGTTGGCACCTGTTGCTCAACCAACACGCGGTTATTCGTCATAACCAACATGCTATTGGCATCATTGGCGTTGAAAACTGGAGCGCCAGCCCCCGATTTAAAAAATACGGTAACCTGCAAACCGCCTGCCAAAACCTGCCCCAAACTACCCTAAACCTACTCCTATCGCACGACCCCTCGCATTGGCAGGCGGAGGTTACACAGGCGTTTACCCACATAAACGCCACTTTTTCGGGTCATACACATGCTTTTCAGTTTGGCATTAACCTACCTTTTTTTAAGTGGAGCCCTGTAAGGCTTATGTATAAAGAATGGGTAGGATTATACCAGCAAGGCAAGCAGTACTTATATGTAAATCCGGGTTTTGGATTTGTGGCATACCCCGGCAGGGTAGGCTTTTTGCCCGAAATTACGGTGTTTAAACTGGGCAAAAAAAGGTAAAACCAAAGTTTATTCATTAAAATACATGCCCGATTTTCTGCCAAAATTGTCTTTAAGAGGTTGCTCATCTATGCTTGGTGCAACACCGCGTTGGTTATTAATCCGCATTTGCCATCGGGGGTCTTTCACCTCGCCTCGAGCATCGGAATGAATCAGCTCATAATGGTTAGAAGCTAAGATGGTTTGCACAAAAATAAATTTTACATTTACCTGCTTGTCATTTAGGCGGTAAAAATGCCATATTTCGTAGGGCAGAGACCCTGCCTCCGAAGGTACGGCAATAAAATCGTTAGGATTGCCATATTTAAGGAAAACCCTGCCCCTGTCTGATTCATAGCCGTGCTGTTTTAAAGAGCTGTACGTTTGCTCCACATAGTCCACTTTTTCTTTGTAGAGGGCAAAAGCCAGCGATGGGTCAACCGGCTCGCGGTTTCGCCAAAAAGCGCTCAAAGCTCGGCGCATAATATCGGGATTTTCTGAGGCAATGGCATTTTGGGCAAAATCAGCTTCGCGCTCGGCAGCTATGGGGGCAAGCGCTCCTAAGTAAAATTTAATTTGGTCATCGGTAAGATTCATGAGGTAGGCATCGGCAACGCCGGGCAGGTCAGCAACACTTTGCAGGTTTAGCGGCTTAGCCGTTACTGCTATGGGATTATTGCGTTGGAAAGCAGTGGCATTTTCGGCAAGCAGTTGGTTTTCTTTGTTCCTGACTTCCACCCACAAAAAATAATTGCCCGATGGCAGGGTGCTGATGTCCATTTCACCTAATAGTACATTTACTGCATCGGCTTTCATTTTTTTGAATTTGCGCAGGTTTTGTACTATTTGTCGGCGGCTGTTTATAACCATAAAATTGCACAAGAAATCGGCTCCGGCTTCCATCACCTTATTGGCGTTATAAATTTCTGAATAAAAGGAAAGCCTGCTTACTTCGGGGGGGTAATAGCCTACAAAGTTTGGCACCATGTTATAGCCATGTTTGTCGTACATACCGGTTTGTGCCGATGGGGTAAAACCCTCTACCAAAATTACATCGGAAAGGGAGAGTGTGGCTTTGGTATCGGGTGTTTCTATGGTAATAGTTGCTTTTCGCAACACCGGTTGTTGGGCGGGGTTGTGTAAATCGGCAAAAGTAACCTCCATATTGTAACTGCCGGGGGCAAGGGCAAAGCGTTTCAGGTCTATTAAATCGGGCTTTTTAGCAAGGGTATCGGCAAGCGGTTGGCTTTGGAGTATATAGCGGTCAAACTGAGCTATATCGTTTTGTTCCACACGGGTAAAAATGAGGGTTACCTCTACTTCTGCCTGCCATAAATTTTGCACCTGTGGTTTGTATGTTACAGAAGCGCCCGGTATAAGCATATATACTTCTATGTAAGAGCTTTGGTCGGGCTGTTTAAAAAGTGCATAATCTACTATAGGATTTAACGCAAGGGCGCTAAGGTTTACCATTAACGCTATAACTGCTAAGGATAGATATTTTTTCATGGCTTACTGTATTAAAGTTAAAGAAATTGGCGCGTTAATACGCAAGTGCAAGTAATGAACGAATAAACACGCTCATCGGTTGCCTGTGCGGGTAAATTTACTGTTGTTTTGGATAAAACACAACAAAATTACGGTTACTCTTGTTTTTGGGTATATTTTTAGGATCATCGGTACTTCTTGTAGTATGATAAACAAACAAAGCTGGGTTTATGCCGGCAAAATAAAACGACATACTATTGAGCTTGCCCATGCACCGGCTAACAATAAAGTGTATATAAGGCTCAATGGCATAGCCTTATATGAAGAGGTAATAAACCCGAATGAGTACATAAAAACGTTTTCGTTTTTTGTTGATGATGAGTTATGCCAAGTTACCATAGAAAAAGTTGATAATCATTTTAAATACCGCTTTGCCTCGCCCGAACGCTCTACCAGTTCCACCTCTAAACGCCGCCGCTTAAAAGACTTATTGTTTATAGTGGGCATCATAACCATTTTTGCAGCCATTATGGGCGGTTTGGGTGTGCCATTTGTTTACTACTCCATACACACCCGGCAACTCAACAGAAATTTGGATTTTGGCGGCATAGTTACCACCGCCTACCTGCAACTAACTCCCCAAACCGATGATTATTATTTGACTGCCTACACTTACCGCGCCGGTTTGCAACAAATTACAGCACAGAAAAAAATTAGCCGGCAAGATAGCAGTTTAATGGCATTGCAAACCATGTTTGGCAAACAGGCGGAGCTTAGTGTTGAAGCGCTGTATGCTGCCACTGAGCCTGCCACACACAAGCTAATGCTTGCACAGCCTTCGGGCAGGCAGATAGAAACTTACCGAAGGGCTGCGCGTAAGGTATGCCAAACCCTGCAATGGGAGGGCATTAAAGGCAACTATGAGCAGGAAGTTTTTTGCGATTGTTTGCTTACCTACTTTTTTACCCATTACGACATAGGGGGTTATGCTTGGTTTTATAACGCAAAAACCCCGCCGGCTGCAAATGCAACCTACAACGAACAAACTTTTACCCGATTTATGACCAAAAGCCTGTCTGCCGAAATTGCAGACTTATGCCGGCGTGAGGCTGCTGCCAACTGAGGCTAATTAAACTATAACCCCGGCTACCCGTCTGATGCCTGCTAAGTTGTGGGTAATATTGCCGGTTTGCGCATTTACGATGCCTGCTGTCGTAAGCCGGTCTATACGAACCATGCCCGATGCGTGTATAATGTTGCTGCCGCCCATATAAATGCCTACGTGTACTATTTTCCCTTCGGGATTATGGAAAAAAACCAAATCGGCAGGCAGGAGTTGCTTGTAATTGGCAATAGGGCTGCCTTGAGTGGCTTGTTGGTAGGCATCGCGCAGTAAGGCATACCCACCCGCCTTAAACACTAATTGGGTAAAACCCGAACAATCTATACCAAACAAACTGCGTCCGCCCCATAAATAAGGAGCATTTAGCAATTTGCGGCTGTACGCAAGCAGTGTTTTGGGCAAGACCGGCTGCATAACATTGGGCGCTAATACCTTTCCCTTGTAAGCATAAGCATACCCGCCAACTTGCTGCTGTATTTTACCAAAATGAGGCAAAACGCTACCCCATAAAACATAAGTCTGCCTGCCATTAACGCTTGCCTTATGTATGGGGCTGCCGGCAAATACAGCAGGCGTTTGTGATAGGAGGGTAAACTCATCGGGCATTATGGGCAACACTTGTTTTTGGTCTATCCAACCTATGTAATCATCGTGGGCGCATTTTATTTGCAACCATTGGCGCTGGGTTTGCTGCAAGGTAACTGTTTCGCCAAACAAAAGCTGCGTTACCAGCTCGCTTTTATCGGAAGGCTCACTCCGAACAGGAATAACGCTTAGCGGACTAATGAAGTGCATAGATTATTAATTTAGTGGTTAGAACTGATTACCATTCCGATTTTGTTTCTCGCAAAGGCGCAAATTAGTGATTTTAGTGGTTAGACCCTTGCCGTATCAGGATTTTAAGGTGAACAATACTAATTGTGTTTTTATTGCTTGTGTTGGTGGTTACAATTTGCCCTATAATTTATCTTATGTTAAGTAAAAAAGGCAAAAACATAGTAGCCGCACGCCAATAATAGCATGGTGTGCGGCTACTGTTTTACCGTTAATTGGGCAATTACTTATTTTTCAATCCTTCAAAACGGGCTTTATACTCGCCAGATTTTTTCATATCGCCTAAGTTGGCGTGAATTTCTTTGAGAGCTATGAGCGTGTTCATATCATTGGGTTCAACGCCCAGCGCTTTGTCAAAAAATGGCAGAGCTTTAGAAAATAAAGCCTGTGCTTCTTTGGTAAGGACATCGTATTCTTTTTGTTTGTTTAGAGGCAGTTCGTTGGCTTGTTTAACCTTTTCGGCAGCCTCGTTGTAAAACAAAGCGCCTATGTTGTACAAAGCATCAAAGAAATCGGGCTTTATATTTAGTGCTTTTTGATAGTAGCTTTCTGCTTTATCTTTCATGCCCGGAATACCCTCGTAGGTACTGCCTAATGCAAAATAAAGACTGGGGTTATCGGGGAACAAACTGGCAGCTTCTTCCATTTTGGCTACGGCTTCTTGTTGCTTGCCTGCTTTTAATAAAGAGTTAATTTCAGCAATAAGAAAATCTTTGCTTGCGGGGTATCGGGCTTTGCCGGCTTCAATGGTGGCAGCACCTTTGGCATCTTCGCCTTTTGCCATATACAGGGTGGCAAGTTGCTGGTAAATTTGTACATCGTTGTATTGCATGGCAATGAGGCGCTCATAAATGGCAATGGCTTCGTCTGCTTTGCCGGCGTTTTGGGCAGAATAAGCGCTCATGGCAATTGATGATGAATCAATACCGCCTAAACCGCGCTGTGCCAAAATATCAGAAATGGCGGCGGCTTTGGTAAAACTGTGGTAGGCTTTTTCGTATTCGCCGTTTTCGTAACCGGTAATGCCGTCATTAAAAACCTTAATGCGTGCACCATCAAGAATTTGGATATTCTGAACAGTGCTTACCGATTTATCGGCTTCTAACGATATTTTGGCAGCTTCTACCGCTTTTTCGGTAGCATCGGCAGTCATTGGCGAGTTGGGCACTGCTGCCATTTCGCTGTAAATTTGGGCTTTGTAGCTATACACTTTGGCTACGGTGTTGGGTTTCAGTTTGGGGTCGTTGGCTGCTTGCAGCGCCTTTACTTCTTCTACCGCAGCATCTATAGCTACCTGTGCTTTTTCTAAAGATACGGTTTTACTTTCCGCCTTGTCGTAATTTAGGTAGGTGTTTAGGTGATTGCGGGCAGTGTTCATGTTTTTGCTTTGGGCGTAGGCAAACTGGGTAAGAATTGCCAAAACCAGCAGAACTACAATGTTTTTCATGTTTTGAAACGTGTATTTAATTGTTTGCAATAAAATTTGTGCGTTGTTTTGACTTTACAATTGGGCAAAGGTTAAAAGGCGCTTGGCTCTCCCCTACTCTACCGGTTGGCTGGCAGAATTGTCAGCGCCGTTTTCGGGCAGTTCGGTTGTGTTGATTGGGTCTGTGCTTTCGTTCTCGTTTTGGTCGCCGTTGTTTCCGCCGCCGGGTATCTTTGCTACGCCGGCTATTTCGTCTCCTTCGGTAATGGTAATTAGGCGCACGCCTTGTGTGTTTCTGCCTTGAACAGAAATTTTATCGGTACTCATTCTGATGATGATGCCCGATTTGTTGATAATCATGAGCCCATCGTTGTCCGAAATGTCTTTAATACTAATGAGTTTACCTGTTTTTTCGGTTACGTTTAGGGTAATAACGCCTTTGCCGCCACGGTTGGTAAGGCGGTAGTCTTCTACGGCTGAACGTTTGCCATAACCTTTTTCGGAAACCGATAAAATAGTTGTTTGTTCTAATTCATTTCGGTTCACACAAATAATGCCCACTACTTCGTCGGTGTCATCATCTTCGGCAAGGGTGATGCCTCTTACGCCGGCTGCGGTTCTGCCGGTGGGGTTTACCTTGTCTTCGGGAAAGCGCACGGCTCTGCCCAATTTTGACCCGATGATGATATCGGAGCTTCCATTGGTAAGTTTCACGTCCATCAGCTGGTCGCCTTCGTTAATGGTAATGGCAATAATGCCATTAGTGCGCGGGCGCGAAAATGCTTCTAAGGTTGTTTTTTTAACCGTACCCTTAACCGTGCAAAAAATAATGTAATGGCTGTTTAATTTTTCGGCATCGGCAAGGCTTTCCACCGTTAGGTAAGCCACAGCCTTATCGGTATTGGGCAAGCTGATGATGTTTTGAATGGGTCGCCCTTTGGAGGTTTTGCTTCCTTCGGGTATTTGATATACTTTGAGCCAGTAACATTTACCTTCTTGGGTAAAAATGAGCAGGTAGTTATGGGTTGAACCCACAAAAACATGTTCAATAAAATCATCGTCTCGGGTGCTGCCTCCGCGTGAGCCTCGTCCGCCACGGTTTTGCTCTCTAAACTCGGTTAAGCTGGTGCGTTTAATATAACCCATGTGCGAAATGGTTACAACCACCTGCTCATTGTCTATAATATCTTCCATTGATATTTCACCTTCGGCGTAAACCACTTCGGTGCGGCGTTTGTCGCCGTATTTGTCGCGCACTTCTATCAGTTCTTCCTTAATAATGCTCATGCGCAGGTCTTCGTTGCCCAAAATTTCTTTGTAGTAGGCAATTTTGGCAAGTATTTCGGCATATTCAGCTTTGAGTTTATCACGCTCTAAGCCGGTAAGCCTTTGCAGGCGCATGTTCAGGATTTCGGTAGCCTGAATTTCGGAAAAGTCAAATTGGGTTATTAAGCCCGATTTGGCTTCATCGGGTGTTTGTGAGGCACGAATCAGGGCAATTATCTCATCTAAATGGTCTAATGCTTTGAGCAAACCTTCCAAGATGTGGGCACGGGCTTCGGCTTTGCGCAGGTCGTACTCGGTGCGGCGTACTACTACTTCGTGCCTAAATTCTACAAAGTAGCCTATTAGTTCTTTTAGGTTCAGCAGTCTTGGTCTGCCTGCCACCAAACATACATTGTTTACCCCAAACGATGATTGCAGGGGCGTATAACTGTATAGCTGGTTTAGTACTACATTGGCGTTGGCATCGCGTTTCAATTCAAAGATAATGCTCATGCCATTTCTGTCCGATTCGTCGCGAATTTCCGAAATGCCCTCAATGCGTTTTTCATTCACCAAATCGGCTACTTTTTGCACCAGCATGGCTTTATTTACCTGATAGGGTATTTCGGTAACTACTATGCGTTCTCGGTTGCCGCCGGGTATGGGTTCTATGGTAGCTCTGCCGCGCACCACTACCCTACCCCGCCCGGTTTCAAAGGCTTTTCTTACACCATCAAAACCGTAAATAATGCCGCCGGTAGGAAAATCGGGGGCAATAACATGCGTCATCAGCCTGTCTATACTAATGTCTTTGTCTTCAATATAAGCTACAATGCCATTAATAACTTCGGTAAGGTTGTGCGGAAGCATATTGGTAGCCATACCTACAGCTATACCCGATGCTCCATTTACCAACAGTGTAGGAAATCGGGTGGGCAGTACGGTGGGTTCGGTTTCGCTATCGTCAAAATTGGGCTGAAAGTCAACTGTATCTTTGTCTAACTCGGCTACTAACTCGCCGGCAATTCGGGCTAATCGGGCTTCGGTATAACGCATGGCAGCCGGCGAATCGCCGTCCATTGACCCAAAATTACCTTGTCCGTCAACTAAGGGATATCTAAGCGACCAATCTTGTGCCATACGCACAGTGGCTTCATACACCGAACTATCGCCATGTGGGTGGTATTTACCCAACACCTCCCCTACTATTCTTGCCGATTTTTTGTAGGGCTTGCCGGCGCTTAGTCCTAATTTGTCCATGCCGTAAATGACCCTCCTGTGTACCGGTTTTAAACCGTCTCGCACATCGGGTAACGCCCTTGAAACTATTACCGACATTGAATAGTCAATGTAGGCGGTTTTCATCTCTTCCTCAATGTTAATTTGCAGTATTCTTTCGTCGTTTTCCATGTGTTGATTGGGGTATTTTTACAAGCGCAAAGATACAAAAATTTTAAGTCAAAACTCCAACTTGGGCTTTATGCGCTGTTTTGTGGCTGTAATGGTTGCATTTTGTATTACTCATCCGGGCTTGTTAAAGTATCGGTACTCTATCGGGCTCTTGATTAAGTCCTAAAACGGAAGGTTTCTGTTACCTCTCTCCCACTCTTTTGGCAGAGCCGATTTATTCTCCCCC
>DDVC01000251.1:6945-14786 GCA_002345145.1 Bacteroidetes bacterium UBA2322 | reverse complement strand
ATCCCCTAATTTGTTACACACTCCGCAGAGCGTATCGGGTAGTTGGTAATTAGCATCAATAGAAAACCTTTATCACTCGTAAATTATACCTTCTTTCGGTAGTCATAAAAAAATTACCTGCTAATTCATTTTAGCTTTTGTATAGTTTTGACCAAGGTAAAACAAGTTTTCGCCGTTTATTTTGTGCATAACCCATAATTTAAGCACATAATTGCGCTGTATAAAACTGCGTTCCAGTTTGTTTGCTTCCTCTAACTCCTCTATGTTTTGAAAAAGTTGTATAATTGTGGGGGTTTCGGTGTAAAAGGTTGAGGCATTTTGTAAACAAGCGCATAAACTACATCGGGAATGAATTTTGATTGATCTGCAAACAATCCCTACCTAACGCCATTTTGATTTTTCCTATTTCAATCGGAATTTTGGCTAAAACCTGTTAGAAATAAAATATTTTGTGTGTACAGATTATATAATATTGGGCGCTGTTTATATTGCAATTGTAAAACCCAATTATAGCCTGAAAAACAAGGTACTACTTAAAAAAATCTAAATAACAGCAGTCGTTATTGGCAAGTGGGCTTTGCCTTGTCAATATTACTCATGCAATCAATAATAAATACATATTGGACACATTACTACCATTATATGTGTCGGCGCATTGACAATATCAATATAAATACACCAAAAAAACTAAAATCAAGTTGCCATTCTTCTTGCCGGTGCGTTCTTACACTCATAAACTACAAACTAAAACGTGGCACACCACAGCCATAAAGCAAAATATAAAGTAGCCCTCGTTTTTTATTGCCTTACACAGTACATGCTTTAACCAAAACCAAACATCTCTTAAAATATTGCAAATCAACTAACATGAAAAAACTACTTTTCTTAACTTACTTTTTACTTGTTTTTACCTTTACAAAAGCACAGCAACCGTGTCAGGTAGGCATATATACCAGTGTTTATTGTAGTTCGGCAGCGTTCTATCCCTATGCTTTCAATCCTGCCGATACCCTTAATTATTATCAGTTGCCACTCGTATCCGTTCAGTGGAATTTTGGCGACTCTGACTCGCTCTTTACCTTTACCAACCCCGATGACGGCAGCCTCCATTATGCAACACATACCTACAATGCCGAAGGCAACTATAACGTTTGCTGTACCATTATTACAGCAGACGGTTGTATAGACACCCAGTGTGAGCTTATAACCATTGATGGCGTTTGCAACCTTCAACCTGTCATTTATGCCAATGCCGATTATTACAATCCAACTACATATTATTTCAGCTCTTATGTAAACCAATGCACCACTGAACCGCTTAGCTACTCATGGAATTTTGGAGACGGAACAGCCCCAGTAACTGATTTGTACCCAACACACACTTATGCCGCCGATGGAGTGTATCAGGTTTGCGCTACCATTGCTTATACCGATGGCTCTTGCGAGCAAACTGCTTGCATGTATGTTTTAGTTGACACTAACGGACCCGAAAACTGCACGCTCGACCTTGCCTCCTATGCCTATGGTAATACCAACCAATTTTATTTTGATGCCTTCATATCTTGCGATTTTCTCAATATTGATACCATTGCAACCCCTTACTACAACTGGTATTACAACTGGGATTTTGGCAACGGACAAACATCGGCCGATTATTTTCCTATTGTTTCCTACAACAGCATCGGAACTTATACTGTTTGCGTTACCGCTATAAACGATTTTGGAACCGTTTTATCTGATTGCATTACCATTGAAGTTACCCAATTACCAACCGACTGTGCAGTGGCTTTGGCTGCCCAATCAGACATACCAGACGGTTTTACCTACACTTTTACCCCATCATTAAATCCCGAATGTATGGCTGATACATTGGCAACTATTTGGTGGGATTTTGGCGATGGTACAGCCCTTTCTCTTAACAACACCAGTGCCCCGCAGCATACGTACTCTTATGCAGGTTATTACTACGTTTGTTTGTATATTACCACACCCAATTCCACCAACAACTACGCCTGTCAGTATGTAATAGTAGGCGATGCCGATTGTATGCCCACCTTCTCCTTAAGCCAAGGCGCTACTTTATCGTCTTTTATATTTACCCCAGCCCTCAATAACTGCTCCGATCCCACCGGCTTGTGGACTTATACCTGGGATTTTGGAGACGGAACTACCCTAACCGGTAATACCCAAAATCAACAAGAACACACCTATAATACAGACGGCTACTACTCGGTTTGTATGACTGCCACCAGCCCCAATGGCACAGTTGTAGCCCCATACTGCTCTTCGGTTTATGTTTATACCGGCACAGCAAATTGCGACGTATCCTTTTATGCCTACACGTATAACGGTTTTACTTTTGATTTCAGCATCGGGTTTGAAAATGGTTTGTGTGGGTGGTTTCCGTTTGATACCTACAATTATACATGGGATTTTGGAGACGGAAACACACTTACCACTACCAATACCTATGTGCAACACACCTACACACAATTTGCGCCAACCAATGTTTGTGTTACTGCGGTTAATACCGCCTTTGCCGATACCTCTGTTTATTGCGCCTCCATATCACCGGCAGCCTGCTACATTCCTCTTTATTTATCTGCTTATCCCACGTCTTCGCCCGGCACTTACCAGTTTGATGCAGGGTTTTACCTGCCACTCACTGAAGCTACTTTTGCCTGGGATTTTGGAGACGGTACAACCGCCGCCGAACCAATGCCAACACATGCCTTTACCGAAAACGGAACCTATAACGTTTGTTGTACCGTTGCCACTGATACCTGCACCAACACAGTTTGCACCACCGTATTAGCCGATATTGACGGTCCAAGCTCCTGTGAAATAATTTTTTACCCTGCTGATTTCGGCGACGGCACCTTTGCTTTTTACCCCTATATTTCTGCCACTAACCCCGAAGACTGGATTTACACCTATTACCCCGAACAGTGGACATACCTCTGGGATTTTGGCAATGGACAAACCAGTACCGAGCCTTATCCTTATGTATTTTTCGACTCTATTGGCGTATATAATGTTTGTGTTACCGCCTCCTACGGCACTGCTTCAACTATTACCTACTGCCAAAATGTAACTGTAACCAACAGCCAATACAGTTGCTCGGCATACTATTATGCCTATACTTATGACGGCAGCACCTACACTTTTTACCCCAGCATAGGCGGAACCTGTGCCTATACAAACCCCAACGGCTGGGCTAACTTTGGTGAAAATTGGACTTACTTTTGGGATTTTGGTAACGGGCAAACCAGCTCCGAAATTACCCCAACTATTGCCTTAGAGCCCAATGTGTTTTACAACGTTTGCCTCACCGCAACCAATACCGAACAAGATTTTACCGATACCTTCTGTAGCCCCGTTGTTACCTACTCGTACCTGCCCGGCACCGATACCTCCGCTATTTGCAACCTTACCTATTATGCCATCACCTACGATGCCACCACCTTTTTGCTCTACCCATTCTTTAGCTCAGCCTGCACCAATACCGATATGTGGACCTATCTCTGGGATTTTGGTAACGGACAAACAAGTACCGATACCTACCCCATAGTAACTTTTGATGACTTCCTCAATTATGAGGTGTGCCTTACTGCCACTTCTCTTACCGGGCAAGTGTACAACTACTGCAATACCCTCATTGCCGGTGGTGGCGTTATTGGCGGACAAATAGTAGGCACAAGTGGCGGTTTAAACGAAGGGCGCATAGCAGGGCAGGCAATGGAAGGCATAACCGTATTGCTCCTAAACCAATATCACCAGTTAGTAGCCACCACCACCACCGATGCTAATGGCAACTACCAGTTCAATAGCTTGCCTCCGGGCACTTATTATGTAACCGTTCAAATGTCGGGTATGCTGGCACAAGAAGCTAATGTTACCCTCCAAAACCAAAGCATGATGAACCTAAATGTTGATTTTATGGTAACAGCATCGGCCGTTGTTCTAAGCCAAAACACCACCACAACCATTGAGCAGCAAGCACAACACCTAAGCGTTACCCTTTACCCCAACCCCACTAACAACGATGCCGTAGTAAACCTGCAAACCCACACCTTGCAAACATTACAAATAACCCTGTTCAACTTTATGGGGCAAAAAGTATATGAAACCCAGGTGCAAACAAGTGCCGGCAACGAACCGCTAACCCTGCCACTAAACAATTTGCCCGGCGGCGTTTATATAGTACAAATAACCGACAACGGCAAAATACTGTACCACCAAAAAGTGGTAAAACAATAATATCATAAAATACACCCAGCTCCGCCCGCCGCATATATGCGGTGGGCTTTTTTATGTATCGCCTTTTTGATGTATGGTACTTTAGTAGTCAGATTTCATTTTAGCTTTTGCATAGTTTTGACCAAGGTAAAACAAGTTTTCGCCGGTTAGTTTGTGAATAACCCATAGTTTAAGCACATAATTGCGCTGTATAAAACTGCGTTCCAGTTTGTTTGCTTCCTCTAACTCCTCTATGTTCTGTAAAAGTTGGGTATATAACTGCGGTCGCTCCGAAGTAGTTGTGTTGAGATATTTTTGTATAAAACGCATAAACAATTGCTCGTACTCAAAGTAGTATTCTTGGTTTATGGCATAGCGTTTTACCGCCCTAATAGCATTTTCTAAAAGCAGGTCATTTTCAAGTTCCATGTGCACTATCAAATACCAAATACGCAAATGCACCCTTATATCCTTGCGTGCCAAAATGTGCTTAGAGTCGAGCAGTTTGTTAAGAATGTCAATAGATTGTTCAAACTTGCCGGCGCAAATAAAAATAATGCTACAATTGTTGTAAAGCGTAATTTCTGCCGAAGGTCTTATTTTACCGGCATACAAAGTATTCAGTTCATGGTAAACGGTATTGGCAAGTTGCAGGCTTTCCTCTAAAGTATGTTTAAGCGTGTGGATAATTATTTTCCAAATGCTCACATTGGCAAACCATGCATATTGTACCAATGGCACAGCATTTTGGTGTAGCGTTTGTTGCATAAGGTATTGCTCAAACTCATCGAGTTGGTTATTGGGATAACAAAAACTAAAATAATTGTTTACACTGCTCAAAAAAGCAATGGTTTGCACTTTTTTTTGCTGCGGGTATTTTTCCCAAATGTGTATGATTGCTTTTACATGGCGCTCCTGCTCATCTACATTGTGGGTAAGCGTATAATACCCAAACAGGGCAAGATGATAATACAAATGTGCATAAAAGGTATTGGTGGGCGGGGGTTGCTGCAAAAGGGGGTTCTGAATTAAGGCTTCTAACTGCTGAAGTTGCTCTGCCGAGCGCACCTGAGTTTGCATCTTCAACCAACCAAAAACAGTAAGGTATAATTGCGCATAACTTAAATCGGTTCCATAATTGGAATTGTGTTGTAAAGAAAGTTTCAGGTTATCATTAACCGAAACAGGACCTACTTCAAACTCCGAAAGGTAACTTCTTCGGGATTTATTTAGTTTAAGCAGCGCCAGTTTATCGTCAAATTCAATACTCAACTCCTCTAATTTGGCAGCTTGTTTTTCAGCAATATCAAACAATCCTTTTTCAGCAAGCACCGCCACGTTATGGTGCAGGATATCCATTTTTATAACATGTAGGTTTTGGTCATGAAATGACCGAAGGGATTTTAATATCATTTCAAACAAATAATTTTTAACCACCGACAGGTGATTGACCATAGGTTTACCCTTTAATCGGGCAATCAGCCGAGCTTCGTCATAAGTATCCTGTTGTTTATCTATTTCATCAAACAACAGCAAATAATCGGCGTTTTTGGTATTGCCATGCAGTTGGGCATATTTTTTAAAATACCCTTTTTCGTTTCGGGTCAATGATTTAATGAGCCGGAATAAGTCGGTGTTTGGTTTCATATCAGGTGGATTTTGTCATATCGGGGGTAAAATACAGTTTTTTACACTGGACGGAACATGTAAGGATAAAATTTTAAAAGTATTATGTATAAAGCCTTTTAACCCAGCTAATCGGGTTCAACTTTTAACATTCAAGTAGCAAGTGAGCGGCTATATACAAGGTATTTTACCGCCGCACCTAAATTTTTAGTCAAAATTTTACCTCTTTTTTTGCAACAATGTTGCAAAATATAATCACACACCTTACTTTTGCAACATTATTGCAAAAACAACAAAACACCCCATTTATGAAAAATTTTCTTTTTGTACTTGTTTCCCTACTGGCAATGAGCATGTTCACCGTTTCCTGCACCAAAGACCAAGACACCGAAGCGCCCCAAATTGCCGAGTTTAAAATTAACAATGCTACCGAAGAAGTAGTGGTTGCTGCCGGTACAGCCATGAACATTGCGCTCACTTTTACAGATAACGAAGCCCTGCAAGAGTGGAAATTAGATATTCACGATGCTTTTGACGGGCACGGACATGGTAAAACACAGGCAAATGCCCGATTTTCGTTGCAACAAACCTTTGCCATATCGGGCGCTACGGCACAAACCACCCAAGCGGTAAACATTCCTGCCAACGCCGCTGCCGGTCCGTACCATTGTATCATCAGAGTATTAGATGCCAAAGGCAATGAAAGCGAGTTTGCCGAAATTGATTTCATCATTACCAATGCCGGTCAGCCGGTTATGAACATTACTTCGCCCGATTTAAACGCAGAGGTAGAAGTAACCAAAGGCAACCCGCTGCTGATTACCGGCTCTATTACCGATGATACCGATTTGGTTACAGTTTTTATTGAGTTGGGCGAAGAGGAAGAAGACCATGACCATGGTAAAACGCAGGATGCCCCCATTTACTCCATGGAATGGGAATTAACCGGCTCTGCCGACACCGATTGGAACTTTAACAACGCTCAAATTCTTATTCCGGCTTCTACTGCCACCGGTCATTACCGTTTGCTCATCACTGCCTTAGATAACGATGACAATCTGACCATCAAAGAGGCAGAGGTGCATGTAGAATAATACCTTCTAAGCATTCAAGCGCTTACACAACTTTATTACACTCAATAGCCCGTTTTTATTTTGCGGGTTGTTTGTAAATATTGCGCATACACGCCCCTTAAAATCGGCATTTATGCCTATTTTTGGGGCTTTTTGCGTTTTATATCAGATTTAATCGTTTATTTGCCCCCGAAAAACAACAGGTCTTTATGCTTGTTTCAACTTTAACCCTAAATAGTCAGTTTAATGGTCGAATTTATTTTAGAATTGTTAAAATTTTCTATCCCTGCCATCATAGTATTGGTAACAGCTTGGCTACTCTTGTCAAACATGTTAGATAATACCTTACAAGCCAAACAATTAGAAGTAGCCGCCCGCCGTATGGAGCTCAACAGCAAACGCGCCCAAGATTTGCTCCCCGTGCGGTTTCAGGCTTATGAGCGCCTTGCCCTCCTGCTGGAGCGTATGCACCCACAGGCGCTTATAATGCGTGTAAGAGATGAAAGTATGACCGCACCCGAAATGCAAATGGCGCTCATTACCACCATCCGAGCCGAGTTTGAACACAATATAACCCAACAAATTTATGTATCTACTGAGGTTTGGGCTATGATTAGAGCTGCTACCGAAGAAATGATTAGTATTATTAACCAACTGGCAGCCAAACTCCCCACCGAAGCATCGGGCAATGACCTGAGCCTATCCCTGCTTCGCTACTTCCTCGCTTCTGAGCAACTTCTTCCCTCACAAAGAGCCTTAGACCAACTCAATGATGAGGTTAAATTGCTATTCAGCGTTTAATAAGTGAAAAATGAAAAGTGAAAAATCACAAATTACCCGATACCATCTGCTACCTAACCACTACTAACCCGATTTTAATTCACGCAAAGGCGCAAAGGCGCA
>DDVC01000251.1:0-6731 GCA_002345145.1 Bacteroidetes bacterium UBA2322 | reverse complement strand
AAATTGGTTGTTTTTTCTTAATGCATACTAATCAATAACCACTAATACCTAACCACTACTAACCACTCAAAAGAGTATGGAACGAAAAGAAAATTTTACCACCGATTCCGGTATCGTCATACAGCGCACTTACCCGCCTCTGCCCGATGATTTTGTGCCCGAACAGCCCGGGCAATTCCCATTTACCCGAGGCGTACATGAAAGCATGTACCGAAGCCGACTGTGGACAATGCGACAGTATGCAGGATTTTCTACTGCCCAAGAATCTAACAAACGATACCGGTATTTGCTCTCGCAAGGTACAACGGGGTTGTCGGTAGCGTTTGACTTACCCACACAAATAGGGTATGACTCCGACCATGACTTTGCCGATGGCGAGGTGGGTAAAGTGGGTGTAGCTATTGACTCTCTGCAAGACATGGAAGCCCTTTTTGACGGCATTACCCTCCAAAACGTTTCTACCTCCATGACCATAAACGCCACAGCCTATATTTTACTGGCGCTTTATGTTGCCCTTGCCAAAAAACAAGGTGCCGACCTAAAACAAATTAACGGCACCATTCAAAACGATATCCTCAAAGAATACGCCGCAAGGGGAACGTATATTTACCCTCCCCGACCCTCTATGCGCATTATTACCGATATTTTTGCTTGGTGCAGCGCCGAGTTGCCCAAGTGGAACACCATTTCTATATCGGGCTATCATATTCGCGAAGCCGGCTCTACTGCCGCTCAGGAGCTTGCCTTTACCCTCTCTAACGGAAAAGCCTACTTGCAGGCTGCCCTTAATGTGGGCTTAGATTTAAATGTATTTGGTAAAAGGCTCTCCTTTTTCTTTAATGCACACAACAATTTTTTTGAAGAAATAGCCAAGTTCAGAGCCGCCCGCCGCATGTGGGCAAAAATAACCCAAGCCCTTGGCGCTACTCACCCGCAGGCACAAATGATGCGGTTTCATACCCAAACCGGCGGCTCTACCCTTACCGCGCAACAACCATTGGTAAACATGAGTAGAGTTACCTTGCAGGCATTGGCTGCCGTTTTGGGAGGCACCCAATCGCTCCATACCAATGGTTATGACGAAGCCCTTTCATTGCCTACCGAAGAGGCTGCCCGATTAGCCCTGCGCACCCAACAGGTAATAGCTTATGAAAGTGGCGTTACCCATACAGTTGACCCGCTTGCAGGCTCTTATTTTATAGAAGCCCTCACCAATGAAATAGAAGCCGCTGCATGGAAATATATTGAAAAAATAGACGCTATGGGTGGCGCTGTTACCGCTATTGAGCAGGGGTATATGCAGGAGCAAATTGCAGCATCGGCATATCAATACCAAAAGGAAATTGAAAACAAGCAAAAAATTATTGTAGGGGTAAACCAATTTACCATAGAAGAACCCCACCAATCGCACTTGTTTAAAGTGGACGATGCCATTAGGCAACTTCAAACCGAACGCCTCAGAGCCCTGCGCAGTTCAAGAGATGCCCAAGCCGTAGCTACAGCCTTAGCTGAGGTAGAACGCTGCGCCCGCCAAAACATCAACCTCATGCCTGCCGTTATCTGCGCCGTAGAGCAATACGCCACCTTGGGCGAAATTGCCGATACACTGCGACTCGTTTTTGGGGAGTATAAAGGGTAATATCGGGCTTTTTATTTCTAATTCCGACACAACTTATTGGCTTGGTTAATCAAGAGCTTATATACCAAATAGGGCTTACGCTACTGCCCGGCATTGGCAGCATAACTGCCAAAAACCTCATCAGTTTTTGCGGTGGGTTAGAGGGTATTTTTAAAGCATCTAAACGCAAACTGCTTGCCATACCCGGCATTGGCGATAAACTTGCCGACTCAGTGCTGAACCATGCCGATGCACTCAAAAAGGCTGAGCAAGAAGTGGCAGTTATGCAAAAAAACAACATCCAACCCATCTTCTTTTTTAGCAAAGACTACCCCAACCGGCTAAAAAACTGCAACGATGCACCTATTATGCTCTATTACAAGGGCAATGCTAACCTAAACCACCCGCGCACAGTTAGCATAGTGGGTACCCGTAATGCTACCGAGTATGGAAAAGAAATATGCCATAAACTGATTGACGGATTGGCAAAATACAACGTGTTAGTGGTCAGTGGGCTGGCTTATGGCATAGACCATGCCGCACATGCCGCCTGTATCCAAAAACAAGTGCCTACCTTGGGGGTATTGGCACACGGCTTAGACCGAATTTACCCGCCCGCACACCAGCGACTTGCTAAAAACATGCAGGATAACGGCGGGTTGCTAACCGAACACATCTTTGGCACAATACCCGATAAAGAAAATTTCCCCAAACGAAACCGCATTATTGCCGGACTTGCCGATGCTACCATTGTGGTAGAAACTGCTACCAAAGGCGGAAGCATTATTACCGCCCAACTTGCCGCAGCTTACAACCGCGATGTGTTTGCTTTTCCGGGCAAAACAACTGATAAGTACTCTGCCGGCTGCAACCTGCTCATTAAAACCAATCAGGCACATTTGGTAGAAAGCGTACACGATATTGCCAATACCCTTGGCTGGGAGCCAAATGCCGCCAAAGTGCAGCCTATTCAAAAACAACTGTTTATTGAGTTAGAGCCCAATGAGCAACTTATTTACACCACCCTCCAAAATAGCCCGCCCGAAGGGCTGCACATAGACCAACTCTGCTTTTTAACCCACCTTTCGCCCGGCGCTACTGCCGCCTCCTTACTTACCCTTGAGCTAAAGGGGCTGGTAAAGGCTGCCGTGGGCAGTGTTTTTAAACTTTGCTGATACGCTATACTTTCATTAACCATACTGCTACTTTATGCAAGCTATCATTGAACAAGCATGGCAAGACCGAAGCCTGATACAACAACCGCAAACCCAACAAGCCATACATGCCGTTATAGAAGCCCTTAATATGGGCGGCCTGCGCGTAGCCGAGCCCGTAAACGGCAACTGGCAGGTAAATGAGTGGGTAAAAAAGGCGGTTATCCTCTATTTCCCTATTGCCCAAATGCGCACCATAAAAGCCGGAGAATTGGAATTTTACGACAAAATACCTACCAAAACTAATTTTGAACAATTGGGCATTAGGGTTGTGCCGCACGCCATTGCCCGATACGGTTCTTATGTTGCCCCCGGCGCTATTTTAATGCCTTCTTATGTAAACATAGGCGCTTATATTGATAGCGGCACTATGGTTGATACCTGGGCAACGGTGGGTTCATGTGCCCAAATAGGCAAAAACGTACACCTCAGCGGCGGTGTAGGCATTGGTGGTGTATTAGAGCCCGTGCAGGCAAGTCCGGTTATTATTGAAGATAACTGTTTCATTGGTTCGCGCTGCATTGTGGTAGAGGGCGTAAGGGTATGCGCCGATGCTGTTTTGGGAGCAAACGTGGTAATTACCCAATCTACCAAAATTATAGACGTAAGCGGACCCCAACCGGTAGAGTACAAAGGTTACGTGCCGCCGGCATCGGTGGTTATACCCGGCGCTTATACCAAACAGTTTCCGGCAGGCAGTTTTCAGGTACCATGCGCCCTCATTATAGGTAAACGCAAAGAAAGTACCGATAAAAAAACCTCGCTCAACGATGCTCTGCGCGATTTTAATGTGGCAGTGTAGCAAACAAACAAGGGAGAATTTGTGCTAAATTGTACAATTCCCCAAAAAAGGTTGCAACTTGGCAAATAATGCGGTAAATTTAGCCCCGTTTTTGTTGTTTAACACTCTACCAAGCTATGCTTCACCTCTTGTCCGATTTGGTTAATCTGGTTTATCCGCAGGTATGTGCAGCCTGTGGCACAGGATTACAGGAGCAGGAGCAAACCCTCTGTATAGGATGCGAACACACCTTGCCCATTACAACTTACCACATCGAACCCGATAATCCGGTAGCTAAACATTTTTGGGGCAGGGTGCCACTCAAAAACGCCTCCGCGCTTTACCTCTACAACAAAGGCGAACGGGTGCAGCAACTTATACACCGTCTTAAATACAAAGGCTGGAAGGAAATAGGGGTAAAGGTAGGGCAAATTTATGGACGACTGCTTGCAAATACCGAAACCTATCGGGATATAAGCCTTATTTTACCCGTTCCGCTTCACCCCGATAAAAAGATACAGCGAGGCTATAACCAGAGCGACTGTTTTGCACAAGGCTTATCAGAAACCATGAAAATTCCTTGGTCAGACAGCATCTTAGTGCGCAAGTTAAATACGGCAACCCAAACAAAAAAAGCTAAATTTGCCCGATGGGAAAATGTGAGCGCTGTTTTTGCCGTAGAACAACCCCAACGCATACAAAACAAACATATCTTGCTGGTTGACGACGTTATTACCACCGGCGCTACCATAGAAGCCTGTGCCCAAATACTTTTGCAGTATGAGGGCGTTACCCTAAGCGCTGCCGGCATAGCACATGCCATGTAATGGCTTGACAACCCCAAATTTCAATCACATAAATCAAAATTGCTTTTATGAAAAAACTTTACTGCATGTTGTTGGTATTCTGTAGCTGCTTCATGCTCTCAGCGCAAGAGAGGGGCGCACTTTTGTCTGAAACCGTATTAGCTGTTTCGCAGGCGAGCGAAATAGCCGGTATGTTTACCGCTAACGGCGTACCCCCAAGTATTTTGCCCGCCCAATACGGCGTTGAGGAGTACAAAATAACCTACCAAACCGTAGATGCCGACGGCTCGCCTACTTTTGCTACCGGCGTATTGGCTATACCCATTGGGTATGAATGCCCTAAACCAATAGGCGTTTACAATCACGGCACTTTTTCCGATAACGCTTCTATTCCCTCTAACCTTGGCACAGAACACCTCTTAGCAGTAGGTTTTGCTACCAGTGGGTATGTGGGGCTTGTGCCCGATTTGATTGGCTACGGCGATAGCCCGGGGTTTCCCAACTACCAACATGCCAAAACCGCAGGCACGGCTAATGTGGACATGATTAGAGCCGCCCGTCATTTTTGTGCCGCACGCGGTATTGAACTCAACGGACAAGTATTTATTACCGGTTACTCACAAGGCGGGCACGCCGCCATGGCTGCCCACCGCGAAATTGAAACACTCCATGCCGATGAAATTACCGTTACTGCCTGCGCTCCGCTTTCGGGAGCCTATGACATGTCGGGCGTTCAAACCGATTTTATTTTCAGCAGCGATTATTACGAGGGTAATATCTACATGGGTTTCATCATTATGGCTTTTAAAGAAATTTACCCCGAACTGGTGCAGTGGGAGTTTAGCGATGTATTCTTCTCTCCTTACGATACCATTCTTTACAACCGCCTTACTGCCTTTAATACCCCATTGGGAACTTTAAACGGCATGTTGCCTACTAACCCTGCCGAGCTAATTAAACCCGATCTGCTTAATGCGTTTTTATCCGACCCTAATCACCCATTTCGTCAATCTCTCAGAGATAACGATGTTTATGATTGGACTCCCGTAGCGCCGGTTCAAATGTCTTATTGCGAAGCCGACATGTCTATAACCTACCAAAATGCCATTCTTGCCCGAAATACTTTTGAATTAAATGGCTCTACTAATACACTTGCCATAAGCAGAGGTGCAGTGTTTGGACACGGAACTTGTATTTTGCCTGCCATTTTGTCCTCTAAAAATTGGTTCGATTCATTAATGGAAACTTGTTTGGGCAGCACCGGCACTACAAGCTACTACAACCAAGCGCCCGATGCCTATGCTTACCCCAATCCGGCAAACCGGTACACCACATTTATGGTTAAAAACGGACAGCAGCCCATAGACCAAATTCGCATTTTTGACCTTGCCGGTAAACAAGTTGCTGCCTATAACCAAGTTAATGCACACCACTATACCGTATCTCTCGAAAGCCTACAGCCGGGCATGTACATTGCCGAAATAACTGCCGGAAAAACCACCCGCATAAAACTGTCGGTGCAGTAGCTCAACCAATTTGCTCTATACCGGTTAAGCCCGATGTTTGGCGTGTCAATCGCTAAACATCGGGCTTTTACAATTTTATTAAAAAAACAATATCCTGACCGCCTTAAACCGGTACTCCCGATAACTGTCGGGCAGTATTAAAGACCTCTTTGCCTAAATTGAGCAGTTGTTTTTCTACGTTGGCATCTTTCATAGTGCCGTCTTTATCTATAACTTGCCATGCTCGCGGAATAGGTACCACCATAGGTAGGGTAAAACCTCTTAACGCACGCACCACATACTCCATAGTATTAATTGCCTGCAAAGCCTGCGCGCCTCCGGCGGTGCTAATCAGCCCCACCACCTTACCCGTTAGGTATTTAGGCGTGTATTCTTCAAGCAGTTCCAGCCAGTCAAGCACATTTTTAAATGCTCCGCTAATGGTGCCATGATACAGCGGCGCACTCCATATCAAGCCTTGCGCCTCGGCAATGGAGTTACACAGCAGTTTAGCATCGGAGGGCACAACATTTGAGCGCAGGTCGTAAAAAGGAAGATTCAACTCTTTAATATCAAACAATTTTACCTCTGCTCCTTGCAGTTTTGCGCCATGTAATGCCGTTTGCAGTGCGTGCAAACTGCCGGAGTGTGTAGCTAATGAACCGCCTATTCCTACAATTTTAATGTTTTCCATGTTTCAAAATTTAGCTTTAAACAATTACAGGCATGTTTGGTTCAATCCGGGTATTTTCAACTGCCAATGGGTGTGACCCGAGTTTGATATAAACCGGTACACAAAGGTAGGAG
>DDVC01000196.1:29387-33952 GCA_002345145.1 Bacteroidetes bacterium UBA2322 | reverse complement strand
AGTTTGTTGGTAATACCTGTTCCCGGAATAATCAGACCAGCCATTATGTATCCGTTATCGGAAGTTTGCAGTATAGACCTTCCCCATGATTGATAAATGGTATCATTGCCTGCAAGATTTAAACTTATTAAATCTCCTGAATGTGTAAGGCGCATAAGAAATGCCCGACAACCTACAGAAGTTTCGGTTTGGGGTTGGCAAATTGCTAAGGCATATCCATATTGGGTTTCAATAGCATCCCATATTGTTGTATTTTTATTTGCATACAGGTACTGTTTCAAAGCTAATGTATCTCCATATTCATTTATGTGCAAATAAAATGGTGCGCCAATCAAATTAGGAAAAGACATCGTGTTTCCAATAATGACATAAGTGCCATCTTGTTTCGGGAATATGTTCCTTGCTTCGCTAATACCTTGTACCATATATGTCCGTTCAAAGTATTTGTTTTGGGCTTGCAATATGGCGTAGTTTGCCAATAGGGTAAGGGCTATGAATAGAAATTGATTTTTCATGCTTATTGTATTTACATGGTGAGCTAAAAATGCTCTATTTGCTGTGCAGGTATGGTGTTGATAATACAATGCATTATGTGGCAACATACCGCTATCATATATAGCCTATACCTAACAAAGCAAACAGAGCATACGCGGGTGTTACCTGATGATGGCAATTTTTTGGGTTTGCGGGGCTTGCCCGTTTACCTGTATATGGCAGTAGTAGATGCCCGAAGGCAGGGTGTCGGTAGCTAATTGTAGGGTAGCGCCGCCGGGGGCAGTATGCTGCTTGGCTAATTGCCCTTGGGGGGTGTAGAGGCTTATGGTTAGCACATGGGCGGCGGTGAGGTGGGTGGCGTTGTACAGTAGGGTTTGGTTGGCAGGGTTGGGGTATAATTGCCCCGTGGCAGCGCCGGGTTTGCCCGATTTAAAAGCTATTACTGCCTGAGCAAGGGTGTCTAAATTGGGCAGCGGTATGGCGTATTCTTCTCCGTAGAGCAGCAGGAGCAGGTTACGGGCGGCAAACGAGGTTTTGGTGTAACTTTGGGCTATTTGCCTTACGTTAGCCTCGTCTTGAGGGCTAAGCCATAAGGGGTTTTGCTCGGCTTGCGCCATATTTTTATACATTTGGCACATTTGTTTGTGGTAAACCTCTTCCTGTTCAGTGTCAGGCAGAGCATCTATGAGTGCCTGAGCTTGGCTGTATAGTTGGTCTTGAATGTAATGCGGAATGAGCAGTTGCCTGCCCATATTGGTATTAATGGCTGCAAGCAGGTTTAGGGCGGCTTCTTTGTTGTTTTCTTCTTGCAGGTAGTAATCGGCAGTTATTTTGGCTTCGCGGTTGCGGCTATCTTCATCGGGCAGGGCTATTATTTCGGCATCGCTGCGCTCGCTGCGCCCTTGCCTACAAATCGGATTTTCTTCTATTGATACAGCACCAGGGCAAGGTATGGTTGTTACCGTTACATTTTCAGTAAAAGCATCGGTAGGAATATAGGGTGCGGCGGGTCGGTAGAAGTAGTTAAAGTTTGCAGCGGTGAAAGATAAAATTTCCCAAAGTGGCGGCGTAAGCCCTGCAAACGTGTTGTCGGCTGGGTAGGGAGATAGCACAGTACATTCTCCCTGGTCATTCATGAGTCCGAGTTGTGCAGGGTAGTTGGGGTCTGTGGCAATGTAGGGTCCGGCATATAAAGCTCCGGCTTGATACTGTTCAAAATCGTTGCACACCACTTGGGTACCGGTATTATTGCCGTATAAGCCTACACAAAGGCGGTTGTTGGTAAATTCATTTAACCTCACCAAGTTGGGGGTTTCATCGTTAGAAACCAATAGTGCGCCAAACTGCACGGCATTAATGGGTTTGTTGTTTTCTACCCTAAAATTGCTGCCCATTAAAAAAATGCCTACATCGCCGGGGGTGGCGGGCGTTGTTTCATTAATTTTGTTGTGGTGTATATTTGCATGTACAAAACCGCATTGTATGGCTATTCTACATGCCGAAAATTGGTTTTGGGCAATTATGTTGCCCAATGCCCAAGGATTGAGTATGCCGTTACCTATGGAAATGCCTGCCGAGCAGTTTTGTACGTTATTGCCCGATATGTGTAAGCCATCGGATTGTATAGCTCTTATGGCATAGCGGTTGTTGTTAAAAAAATTGAGGTTGGCGCTATAAGAGTTATCGCCTATGGTAAGGTTTTGGTACATCACTAACTCCACACCGGCTTCGGTAGTAGGCACAAATGAGGGGAATGTATTAAACGGAAAAACGAGGGCGGTACTTGTAAAATCGGCGGTAGCAATCAGGCTTATATCGCAGGGGAGCATATCGGGGTCGGTATCGGGGTATAAGCATTTTTGGTTATTAAACCAACTAAGGTTTATACCCACCAAACAATTATCAAAAATGGGTCTTTTGAGTATTACTACTACACCGCCTGCGGTAGCTAAAGACAGGTTGGAATTGGTGAAATTATTGAGCAATACCATTCGCAAAGTAGGCATCCAGTTATTGTTGTTGGGCATAAAAAGGCTGTTGATAGTGGTGATGGAAGTAGCCAAAGAGTTAATATCCATAAGCGGAATTTCCATACCTGCTATGCCGATAATAGCATTTTGTATGGTGGGGTATTGACCGGCAGTAAGGCAGATGCCGTAGTTTTTGATGCCGCCGTTGTTTTGTCGGGGTTGGTTGTAGCCGGGTCCTTGTACTTGTATGCCTTGCCAAACGGTATTGCACAAACCTGTTAGGAGGGTTTGGTTGCCAACCAATCGGAGTTCGGCATTGGCTTGTACTAATAAACGCCTGTTGGGTGCAAAGCGTATGGTTATATCTTCACCAAGCACGAGCGTAACGCCACTCGGCACTACCAAATCCACGTCGAGCAAAATGTCGTCGCCTTGGTTGATAAGCCCCAATGATACAAAGGGGTTGGCATTGGCTGTCCAAGTGCCGGAGGCAGCTATAAAACCGATGCGGTTGGGCTGTACGGGGTCGTAGGGGGTGGCAAAGGGGCTATCTGTGGAGAGGGTGAAAGGGGTTTCTAACAAGCAGCAGTACATTTCTTCGAGGGTGTTGATATCGCCACCGGGTTCGGCAGGAGATACTTCTACGGTGATATCTATACACTCATCTGCACAATCCTGTCCAATCAATTGATAGGCATTATTGGCAGGCGGCGCAAATGTTCTGCAAAGACGGTAAATGGTAGTTTGTGCAGGCGAAACAGAAATTTGGGGTGTTTCATTAGGTAATGGGTTCCATGTAGATCCGTTATTAGTAGAGAACTGCCAACTAAAAACCATATCTGTCATTGGTTCGCAGTCCCAGCCTATACAAACACCGGCATTTAATTCAAGGCAAGAGGGTTTTATACTTGTAGTGATGTCCATAAATGTGTCTTCAATAAGTTCAACTTGTTCAAACTGTACTGCAACTGGTCCGTTAGAGCAGTTGTTTTGTTGTGGGTAAAGATAAAGTGTGTTCCAATCTTGGGAAGCGGTGAAACATCTAACAACTCTTCTCCAATTTGTATTGGGCCATACTACATTTGTTTCTGAAGGGGCAGGAGTAGTAGGAGATACTACTTGATAGTTGCTTGGTTCAGGAAGTAAAGTGTGTAAATTTGTAGGCCAAGTAATTTCTGATGCATTGGTTAGGCGTAGGTGTAAATTTTCTAAACTCGTTGCCTGATTGTTGTTAAAAAATGAAGCATTAGTACATTGGTCGCCACCCAAAGGCGCCACACCACCATTACCGCCGGGACTACAGCCATTTAATCTTACACGCCGCAGATAAGATGCTATGTACTTTTTGTTCTGTTGTATAGTTACATTTGTCATAATTCCTTCGCCTTTTGGGCAGCATTCTTGAGTTGCGGTGATATAACTTGCTACTGCCCAACATCTAATGCTAAAATTGTCAGCAGGCGGGTCGGGAGTTGGTAACGTGTAAGAAAAATCGGGCGTTCCGTAGATATTATCCCAACAACCAAAATTTAGGCACGGTGTTATGTTGAACACATTTATTATATAGTGTTCGTTGGGGCAATTAACAAAAACTGGATCTTCTTGCTGGTAATCTACGTTACAACTTTCAGATGGCACAAAATCAGGATTGCATATAAGCATGCAATTGTTAAGAGGCGGGCAAGCAGCACCTTGTGCATAAAGGGCGTTTACCCCCCCCCCATTAAAAATAAAAATAATATATAGCACAAAGGCTACCAGATGAGAAAGTGGAAGTTTTTTCATACAAAATCGTTTTTGTGGTGATGAAAAAGTGAGTTTATGGGTTTGCTAAGTAGAGAAAAATTGCCGGTATCTCTGAATACATTGATTTTAAACCTTATAGGTTTTCAAAAACCTATAAGGTTTGGCTGCCATGCAATTAGGGTTTATCTGTGTATCTGAACGCAATTTTACGCAAAATAGTCAATAGTTTTACCGTTTTTTTTATCGGGATAGATACATTTTTTTTGTTTTAAAATGATATATGAAATTTTTTTCAGCATTTTTCCGGAAATTTTTTGTCATCAGAATTGTGTTGTTATTGCCTCAGCCCTTTAC
>DDVC01000196.1:0-29208 GCA_002345145.1 Bacteroidetes bacterium UBA2322 | reverse complement strand
GGGCAGCATTTTTTCAGCAATTTTTGTGGCTTACCATTCTACGCCCAAACATCGGGAATCGGGAAAACAAGCGCCTTTTGCGTTTTTGAATTGCTACTATATTTATCCCGATACTAAACATTCACCGCTCTTCACTACCTACTACCAGCCCGATTTTGTTTCTCGCAAAAACGAAAAGATGCAAGTTAGTTGTTATTTCTTAGCGCCAACTACTATCTACCATTTACGAATTGTGAATTACCAGGTACTCGCTAACCACTTACACTCCGGCTGTTTGTTTTAAATCGGGCAGCCAGTAAACATGGGCAAGCATACCATTTTGGTATTCAAAACAAGCCCAAAACTCCACCTGTTCGCCTGTTGATTTTTGGGCGCTAACGGTGCGGTAGGTGTAAATGCCCTTGCCCTGCAAGATAGCGCCGGGCAAGCCTGAAGGAATGGCTTGGGTTTGGGTTTGAGACCTTAGGTAGGTAAGCCCGTGCAATTTTAGCAGTGCATACAGCCTGTCTTCTTCTTCGCTTACACCGGTATTACCTATTACATAATACTTATAAACCAAGTAGCCTAAAAAAGTAGCTATGGCTACCATTATCCAAAAAAACGGGTCGCTAAAAATGGCAAGGTATTTTCCAATCATGGTGAGGCGGTCTTTTTACCTATGAAATTATACAGCTTGTATTCAAAACTACAAGACATTAAATAACCCTTAAACAATGCAAAATATAATTTTGTTGATTTAGCAGCCCGCCTAAAATGCTGATGCAAGCGGCGTTTTTGCCATAAGCGGAACAAAAGTTAGCAGCGTTTGCCCTAAAATGCCTAAATTTGGCGGTTTTTTTCGGGCTACAACAATATAGCGCCCCTTAACGGCTTTTTAGGCTTTACCTTCACCTTTCAGCATATTTCTAAAACCATGCAATCTATTATAGACGACATTAAAAACCAGTTTACCTACGGCAACATGATTATCCGGCTTATACTGGTTATTGTATTTGTATTTGTGTTTGAGAAACTCTTAGGCGTATTGTTCTTTTTTGCAGGCGCTCCCCAAACTCATGAAAACATTTTGGAGTGGTTTATGGTAACCGCTTCGCTCCAAAAACTGATATGGAAGCCGTGGTCGGTAGTAAGTTATATGTTTTTACATTCGGGTCTTTGGCACTTGGCGTTTAACATGCTTACGTTTTACATTTTTGGCAATATAGTGTATGATTTCTTAGGCAATAAGAAAATTTTACCTATTTTTATTATGGGCGGCATTGCCGGGGCATTGTTGTGTACGGTTATGTTTAACCTCATTCCGGCGCTGCACAAGTTTTTAGAGGTGCCTATGTTGGGCGCTTCGGCGGGGGTAATGGCAATTATGCTGGCGGCTGCCACCTTAGCCCCCGACAGAGAAATCAATTTGATGTTCTTAGGTCCGGTGAAGATAAAATATATAGCCATGTTTTTTATTTTGTTTGACCTTATTACCATTCCCAAAGAAAATCCGGGCGGACATATAGCACACTTGGGCGGCGCTGTTTTTGGGTATTTTTTCATTCGCCGGTTGCAAAATGGAACGGATTACTCCCTACATTTTAACCGGTTTACCGATAATGTGCGCCATTTTATTGGCGGATTGTTGAAGCAAAAACCGATGATGCGGGCAGAACGCAGCCAAACTACCTATACCAAAACCACTTATACGGGCGCTTATACTGCTAACGCCGCCGGTGCAGCATCGGGCAAACCGGGCAGCGCTACCCCGCCTTCGGAACAGGAAAAATTAGATGCTATTTTGGATAAAATTGCCCAATCGGGTTACGACAGATTGAGCAAAGAAGAAATGGACTTTCTGCACAACTGGGGCAAAAAATAGCCATCGGGAGAAAAAACACATTAAACATATTTATTGCATCACCCATTACCCACCTCTTTTTTTATGTACCAACACATTTTATCTGCCGTAACCGATGGCGTAGCCCTTATTACCCTTAATCGCCCCGATAATTTTAATGCGTTTGTGGAAACCATGAACGGCGAACTTGCCGATGCGGTAAAAAAAGCAGGTAAAGACCCGCAGGTAAAGGTAATAGTGCTAACGGGAGCGGGCAAGGCTTTTTGTTCGGGGCAAGATTTAAAAGACATAAAAGATAAAATAGGAGAACGCAATTTAGGCGAATCAGTAGAAAACCGCTATAACCCGATGATTAAAGCCATTTGCAACTGCCCCAAGCCGGTTATATGCCGCCTAAACGGTGTGGCTGCCGGCGCCGGTTGCTCACTGGCTCTTGCCTGCGATATGGTTATTGCCTCTGATAAAGCATGGCTCATAGAAGCCTTTGTGCATGTAGGATTGGTGCTGGATAGCGGCTCGTCTTACTTTTTACCCCGTATGGTGGGCTCTAAAAAAGCGTTTGAAATAGCGGCTATGGGCACTAAACTCAGTGCAGCCGAAGCCGTACAATTAGGCTTGGTAAACAAAGTGGTGCCACATGAAGAATTAGATGCCGCCACCAAACAAGTTACCGATTATTTTGTAAAAGCGCCTGCCAAAGCAGTAAGCTACATAAAAAAAATGCTCAACCAATCATTGCAGGCCGATTTAGATACCATGCTCCAACAAGAAGCCTACTACCAGCAACTTGCCGGCTTTTCGGCAGATTACAAAGAGGGCATTACCGCTTTTATTGAAAAACGCCCGCCTAATTTTACCGGCAACTAACCACCTGCATTTTTTGTGAACGGCTGCCATAGAGCCGGCACAACTTATACTCCTGTTTTTTGTTCTTTTACTACCCAAAACCATATTTTGCGGGTAAACCTCTCAAAACACATGAAAATAGGCATTGTTTGTTATCCTACCTATGGCGGCAGTGGCGTAGTGGCTACCGAACTGGGTAAAGCCCTTGCCAAAAACGGGCACGAAGTGCATTTTATAGCCTACAATCAACCGGCAAGACTTTACCATTTTTTTGACAACGTTTACTACCACGAAGTAAGTGTTTTAGACTATCCGCTGTTTGAATACCCGCCCTACGAAACTGCCCTTGCCAGTAAATTGGTAGATGTAATACAGTTTTACCGGTTAGATATTTTGCATGTGCATTATGCCATTCCTCATGCTTCTGCCGCTTTTTTGGCGCGCACTATTTTGCAGGAAAAAGGCATTTACACCCCCATAGTTACTACCCTGCACGGAACCGATATTACCCTTGTAGGTAAAGATGCCACCTTTGCGCCCGTAGTTTCTTTTTCTATTAACCAATCAGACGGCGTAACCGCAGTATCTGACAGCCTCCGAAAGCAAACCTTTGACTTTTTTGAAGTGCGAAACCAAATTGAGGTGATACCTAATTTTATAGATTTAGAAGAGTTTAAAAAATATAACAAAGACCATTTTAAAAAAGCCATTGCCCCAAACGGCGAGTTTGTGCTCATGCACACGTCTAATTTCAGAAAGGTAAAACGAATAGAAGATGTGGTGCAAATTTTTTACCACGTTCAGCAAAAACTGTCTGCCAAACTGCTGCTGGTAGGCGATGGACCCGAACGTATGAAAGCCGAGCAAATGTGCCGCGACCTTAACATAGCCCACGAAGTGCGCTTTTTGGGCAAACAAGATGCCGTAGGCGAGCTGCTGGCTGTTACCGATTTGTTTTTAATGCCCTCCGAAAGTGAGAGTTTTGGTTTGGCAGCGCTGGAAGCTATGGCTTGCGAGGTGCCGGTTATTTCATCAGACACCGGCGGTATTCCCGAAATTAATATCAATGGCGTTACCGGTTTTATGAGCGCCGTGGGCAATGTAGAAGAAATGGCTGCCAATGCCGTTTACATACTCTCTAACAAAGAACGGCTGCAAACTTTTAGAGATAACGCCCTAAAACAAGCCCAGCGTTTTGATATAAATAACATAGTGCCTATGTATGAGCGCTACTACGAAACCGTATTGGAGCGTTGTGTGCTTTGTAAACAGAACCCGAGTAAACGACTGCCCGGGTAAAAACGGCGTTTCTCTCAATTGCTGAAAACTTCGGAAAACTTTTGAAATGGTAATTATTTTGAGCTATACACCCCTGTTTTCAGCAAAAAAAGCACACAGATAACGCGGATTAAACGGATAAATACGGGTAAAAGTGTAGTTTGTGGGTATTTGGCAGTTAGTAGTCGGTAATTCTTAATTTTTAATTTTTCACTCTTCACTTTTTGCGCCTTTGCAAGAAACAAAATCGGGATTGTAGTGGGTATTTGATAGTCAGTAGTGGGTACTTGGTAAACTAAACAACGGCAAACCCGATAATAGTTTAACCGGAAAATTAAAAAATCCCGATATTTTAAAAATCTGTGTAAATCAGCCTCATCTGTGTTATCCGTGTGCTAATTGCTGCCGCAAATCTTACCAATCAGCCTGCACATACGCCATGAACCTGCATGATGGGAAGTATCTAAGTAGTTACAAAAGGTTAATAATACAGCCATGAACTAAGTTTTTAGTTGAAATGCCCGAAAATGCGTTAATTTTGCCCAAAATTGTAAAACCACCTGTTTAAATTGGAAACCAACACCCACCACCAAGTAGCGCAGGTACTGCAACAGTGCAAGCAGGTTTTTATGCAAAAAACCGCCGATTATGGCACTGCCTGGCGCATACTGAGGCTGAGTTCGCTTACCGACCAAATTTTTATTAAAGCCCAGCGCATACGCACCATAGAAGAAAAAGGCAGCCAAAAAGTACAAGATGATGTGGCGGCAGAGTTTACCGGCATTGTAAATTACTGCATTATGGCTCTGATGCAAACTGCCCTTACCCACGAAACCCGATTGGAACTGCCCCTTACCCAAACCGAACTATTATATGACCAGCAAGTAACCCATATTTTAACCCTGTTGCAAGCCAAAAATCACGATTACGGCGATGCCTGGCGCTCTATGCGCATCAGCTCTTTTACCGATTTAATTTTGATGAAACTGCTGCGCATTAAACAAATTGAAGACAACGGCGGTAATACACAAGTATCGGAAGGCGTAGAAGCCGGTTATACCGATATAATTAACTATGCCGCTTTTGCCCTCATAAAATTAGGTAAAACTGCTGCCTAACACCACTAAAACAACAACTCCTTAGCAAATAACCACATTTTTAAAACATACCAAACACGCACACACATGACTATATACAAAGTTTTTGGCATTACTGCCCTCATTTCGCTGGCTATTACCTTAGTAATGGCGCTCATAAAACGCCCATCGGGTGCGGCAGAAGTACTGGCTTCGTTTATTCGGTATTTTTTGGGTGTATTTTTCATCTTTTCGGGCGTGGTAAAAGCCGTTGACCCGCTGGGCACTGCTTTTAAAATGGAAGATTATTTTGCCGTTTTTGGCGAGTACCTGCCCGCCCTCAACGCATTTTGGGCATTTTGGGCAAAATTGGCTTTGCCGGTGGCGGTTTTTATGATTGTATTAGAGTTGGTACTGGGGTTTGCCCTTATTTTGGGAGCTTATCCTACCTTTAACCTGCTCTTATATGCCGCCATTATTGCCTTTTTTACCTTCCTTACCGGGTTTTCTGCCATTACCGATAAGGTTACCGATTGCGGCTGCTTTGGCGATTTTCTGAAACTAAAACCCATTATCTCTTTTTACAAAGATATAGTTCTTGCTGCCCTCATTTTAGTGCTGTTTCCGCTCCGCAAACACATCGGGCTTATTTTTAACAAATCTATTTCCATTATAGCCCTTGTTGTCATAACGCTTGCCTCCTTAGGCTTTACCATGAGCAACTATTATGATTTGCCCATTGTTAATTTCCGCGCCTACAAAGTGGGTACCGATTTAATGAAAGGTAAATCAAACGAAGGTTTAGACCCGGGCATTATTAAAACCTACTACACCCTTGCCAAAACCGGCACCAACGAAACCAAAGAAATAGAAAGCAAAGAATATACTGCAAGCGGCATTTGGCGCGATTCTACCTGGGTAATAGACAAAAGTAAAACCCGACAAGTGGTGATTAAAGAGCCCGAAATGCCCAAAATTAAAGACTTTATAGTGCTTGACCGAAACGAAACCGATATTGCCGACTCGCTGCTTTCTATACAGGGCTTCCATTTTATAGTAACGTCTTACAAAATAGACAAAGCCAGTTCCAATGGTTTTACCAAAATAAACCAACTGCTTGCCGCCGCCGCCAAAAACGGCATACCTGCCACCGGTATCTGCTCAGGCAATTTAGACAAAGCCGATGCCCTTGCCGGCGGGCTGTACCGCTTTAATACCTTAGATGCCACGCCCATAAAAACATGGATGCGCTCAAACCCGGGGCTTACGCTTATGGAGGGCTCTACCATACGCGGCTTGTATCATTACAACCACCTGCCCACTTACGAAGAAATTAAAAAGCTAACCGCAAAGTAATAGCTTCTTCATTTTGTAGTTTTTGTTCAAACCAAAAGCCCCGATGCCCCTTACTGCACGGGGCTTTTTGATGGCTGAACAAACCAACTTAGCGCCCAAAAAACCATTACAGCAAAGCTATTCCGCCGTTTAGGTGCAGGGTAGCGCCGGTAATCCAGCTACTGGCATCGCTCAGCAAAAAAGCGGCAGCCTGTGCCACATCATTAGGCACCCCGGGGCGCAAGGGGTATTGGTTTAGGTGGTGTTGCATGGCAGCCTCCGTTACTGTGGTCTGTGCTTGTATGAGTATAGGGCTTTGCACCATAGCGGGCGCAATACAGTTTGAGCGCATACCGGCATGGGCAGTTTCAAGGGCAAGGGTTTTGGCAAAAGCTTCTAAGGCGGCTTTTGAGGCGGCATAAGCAGCTCCGCCCTTGTATGGCTGATGTGCGGCAATAGAACTTACAAACACCACCGATGCGCCGGACAGCATTTTTTTTTGTTGCAGCAGTTGGCTTACCAGCATTACGGCAGCCATATAATTTACCTCCATAATAAGCCGTGCGGTTTGCGGCTGCAAAAACTTAATGGGCTGGGGTTTCCATATACCGGCACAGTGCAGCAGCCCGTTTAGGGGTGGTAATTTGTTTACCAATTCAGCCACCGCATCGGGCTGCGTAAGGTTAGCTGCCAATAGGCGGTGGTTGCCCAATGAAAGGGATTGCAGCGTTTGCTGTAAACGCTCTTCGTTTTTGCCCGATATAACCAACTCCGCGCCCATGCCCGATAACACAATGGCACACTCCCGCCCAATGCCCGATGAAGCGCCGGTAACAAGTATGGTTTTGTTTTGCAGGTTTTGTTGAAACATGTAAACGGGTTTAGCGCTTGCACAAAGAGTAAAACATTGAGCAAAGGTAAGCCAACGCCTTACAATTTCGGGATTTTTTTTGTGATGTTGGGGGGTGGGGGTTTATCAATCAGCCAAATTTCGGGCAGCATAAAAGCATCACCTCCAGTTCTATTTCTCGCAAAGGCGCAAATTAATTGTTATTTCTTAGTACTCACTACCATCTACCAAAACTACCCATTAATTACTTTTCACTATCCACTACCATTTACCTAACCACCCTTCCTTTCCAAGTATATTTACCCACATTGCCCCACAAACCTATTACCACAATGTAAAACAAGTGCAGCAGTTGGGCAGGTAAAAACCACCACAGCAAACTGCCTCTGCCCCAAAACCGAGCGCCTACATACAAATAAACCCAATCGGCAATAAACTTAAACAACAGTTGTACCAACAGCAGGGGTAAAAAGGCAGTTTTGCCCA
The DNA here is from genome assembly GCA_002345145.1 of Bacteroidetes bacterium UBA2322. Taxonomy (GTDB): domain Bacteria; phylum Bacteroidota; class Bacteroidia; order Chitinophagales; family UBA2359; genus UBA2359. The sequence goes on along the minus strand of DDVC01000196.1, from coordinate 21,497 downwards.
CCGCCAATAACACCGCATTTACCATGATAGACAAGTTAAACAAAAAAACAATGGCTAAAAACAGGGTAGTTTGTTTATGCTGGTACTGTGCCGATTTAGAAGCCCACCGCACACGTTGGTTTACAAAAGCGCTCAGTGTAGGCTGGGCAGTGGTATAAACCGTAGCCTCCGCGTTTTTAAGGAATTTTACTGCATTAGGATAGTGCCGCATAATTTTTGCCATCAGCAGCATATCATCGCCCGATGCCAGGTGGTCTATGCCCTTAAAACCCTGTACAGCATTAAAAGCCTGCCGCGTATATGCCAAGTTAGCGCCGTTGCACATAGCGCCCAAGCGCCAGTGTAGGGTAGCGCCGGCGCTAACCATCATGCCAAAAAAATCGAGGGTTTGGAAACGCTCAAAAAAAGACTGCTCCTGCGCAAAACAAACCGGTGCGGCTATCATCTGCAAACGGTGTGTTTCAAAAAAAGCCGCAATGGTGTGCAGCCACCGGGGGTGGGTAAAACAATCGGCATCGGTGGTTACAATCAGTTTACCCGATGTTTGCCCTATGCCAATTTCAATTGCCTTTTTTTTATAGGCATTTAGCTGCTCCGCTTGGGGTAAAATATCTTGCAACCGTATGAGCTTAATATGCGGATACTGCTGCGCCCATGTTTGCACAATTTGAGCTGTTTGGTCGGTTGAGTGGTCGTCTATTACCACCACTTCCAGCAGGTTGGCGGGGTATTGTTGGCTCACTACCGATTGCAGGCAGGCGGCTATTTTGTTTTCTTCGTTTCGGGCAGGAATAAGTAAAGATATAGTAGTGGCAGGTTCATAATTAGCCGGAGGTTTCCACTGCGGCAAACTTAACCAACCTGCCACATACATACCCAATAACAGGGCATATAGTACAGTAAGTACAAGGCACAAAGTACAATAAACACCTAACCCCAACAGTAGCATACCGGCTTTTAAGAGGAATAAAAAGAATATACCCCTTCTTTTAAGGATTGTTTAACAAGTGGGCAGCAATTCTTCCAGCCGCTTGTTATAGTCCATAATAATGCGAACCGATGACTTATTGGGCGATGTTTGTTTAAATAAACTAAGCAGCGCTTGGGTTTGCACAATGGTTTTATACTCTTCCTGCAAATCCCAGTTGTTATCTAATGCTTGTTGAATGGAACAGTCCTCATCAAACGAAGTTTCGTTGTAGGCATATCTGATAAGGTCGTTTTGGGTAATGATTTTGCTCATAGGCAAAGTTTAGGGGGGTGGTTAAATTTGTCGGATAGACGAACAAATAACGCCTTTGGGTTGCATGGTATTTTGCAGGGAGGTAAAATTTATTTCTGAGGCGCCCATTAGCGTACTACCACCATATAACAAAACAGCATGGGTCTTGTTTGGGCAGAGGTTGCTTGTGAGCAAAAGTAAATGGGGAGCATGTATAAAAGGCACAAAGCGCGCCATTTTATGCGTTTTTTTAAGCGGCGGGGGTGGTTGGGTAACCGCTCAAACTTACCCTATACTTCCGGGTTCGGCTGGTTGGCGCAGCACCGATAGTTCATTTTGGAGGGCTTCGCGCACCTGCACATTAGGCGGCACTAAGGGCAGACGCAGGTGATAGCCGCAAATACCCAACAGGTGAAGGGCATATTTTACCCCGCCCGGACTGCCATCGGCAAAAAGGAGCTCCATTATGGTAAGCAGGCGGTAGTGCATGTTTCGGGCGGTTTTAAAATCGTCTGCCATGGCAGCGCGTACCAGTGTGCTAAATTCTTCGGGAAAAGCATTACCCACCACCGAAATTACGCCGTCCATGCCGCAGGCTATGCCGGGCAGGGTAATAAAATCATCGCCCGCCAGCACCAAGAAATCTTTTCGGGCTTTATACTTAATAATTTGCGCCACCTGTGCCAAGTTGCCCGATGCCTCTTTGATACCCACTATATTGGGGCAGTCTTTAGATAACCTAACAGTAGTGTTTGCCTCCATATTGCAGGCGGTTCTACCGGGCACATTGTAAACAATTACCGGGCGCGGGGCATGTTTGGCTATGGTTTTAAAGTGCCGGTAAATGCCTTCCTGATTGGGTCTGTTATAATACGGACAAACCGATAAAATGGCATCTATGCCGTTAAAATGATACGCATCCATTTGGTGCAGCACTTTTTGGGTATCATTACCGCCAAAACCTGCCACCACCGGTACGCGTTTGTTTACGGTTTGTACGGTAAAATCCAGTATTTCGTGTTTTTCTTCTTCGGTAAGGGTAACAGATTCTCCGGTAGTGCCCAAAGAAACCACATAATTTACCCTATTGTTGATAACATAATCTATCAGGCGTTTAAGCCCGGCAAAGTCAATGTCATTATTGGGCAGAAAAGGGGTAGCCAGAGCTACACCCAAGCCTTTAAGCTGATTTTTTGCGCTCATGCTGGTTAATAATTTGGAGGTAATGAAGGGCTTTTTTAAGAAAATCGGGTAGTTGGTCGGTTTCTTTTAGTTGAATGAACAAATCGTAGCAGGGTGTTTGTTGTTGGGTATAACACCCCACTCTAAACCGGGCTTTAGAAAAGGCAGTCATATATTCAAGCGTTTCTACCGGTTGCAAATAAGCGCCAATGAGTATGTCAAAGGGGCGCTCCATAAAATCGGCAGGTATGTAGTGGTTGGGTTGTAAGTACCAGTTGGTTTGTTTTTTTGAAAAAGTAGGATAGGCAGTTTGCTCTGTTGCATTGCTGCTGTTTATGAATCCCAGCAAGCTTACTCTCTTTTTTTGTTTTTCTAACTCATCGGCAAACCGGCGTATCCAAACGGCATTTTGCTCATTAGTGGCATCAAACAAAATGCCTATTTCTTTGGCTTGTGCAAGGTTTACCACCTCGTGCATAAAATGGTACTCTTTCAGTTTATTTTGAAAGTAGTAACGGAAAAAAAATTGTTGAACGGACTGCCACATAAGCGGTCATTTAATTGTTTAGGGTGTAGGGTAGGAAAAAGATGAAAGTAAAAAGCAGGCTTTATCGGGTGAATTGGGCAGGGGTTACACTTCTTCGTATCTGCCCATAGCAGTAAATTTAGCAATTCGTTGTGCAATACGTCCGGCGGGGCTAAGTTGGTTTAAATCGGCAAGATTTTTTAAGATGCGCTCTTTTAGGGTTTGCGCCATTTTTTGTGGGTCTCTGTGTGCGCCGCCAAGGGGTTCTTCCACAATTTCGTCAACCAATTTAAAGTAGTACATATCGGCGGCGGTAAGGTGGAGTTGTTCGGCGGCGGTTTCTTTGTGTTCCCAACTTCGCCACAAGATAGAGGAGCAGGATTCGGGCGAGATAACCGAGTACCAGGTATTTTCCAGCATAAGGATACGGTCGCCCACACCTATGCCCAAGGCACCGCCCGATGCGCCCTCACCAATGATTACACAAATAACGGGCACTTTTAGTTTGCTCATTTCGTACAGGTTTCGGGCTATGGCTTCTGCCTGACCGCGCTCTTCGGCTTCTATGCCCGGATAAGCGCCGGGTGTATCTATGAGGCACACAATGGGTTTGTTAAATTTTTCGGCAAGTTTCATCAGTCGCAGCGCTTTGCGGTAACCCTCCGGGTTAGCCATGCCAAAATTTCGGTACTGACGGCTTTTGGTATCAGCGCCTTTTTGATGCCCGATAAACATTACCGGGTGTTCGTTTAGTTTGGCAAACCCACCCACAATAGCCTTATCATCGCCCACCAGCCTATCGCCATGCAGCTCGGTAAAACCGGTACACATTTCGTTTATGTAGTAAAGGGTATAAGGTCGCTCAGGGTGGCGCGATAGCTGAACACGCTGCCAAGGGGTTAAATTTTGGTAAACCTGCTGTTTTACCTCAGCAAGTTTCATGTTCAGGTCTTCCAGCGTTTTGCTTATATCTACGCCTTCGGTGCCGCCTATTTCTTTAACCTTCTCTATGCGTTCATGGAGTTCGGCTATTTGTTTTTCAAAATCTAAAAATTGCATGTGAACGAGGGGGGAAAGTGAAAAGTGAAAAACGAAAAGTTATGAGTATTGAGTATTCGGTATTCAATAGTGGGTAGTGAGCAGTTTTGGTAGATAGTAGCGGTTACTCACCATTATCCATTATCCATGAAATTTGGTGTAAATTTAGTGGATTTACCTACAACAATTGCCTAATTGGTGTATTTTTGAGCGGCAGTGGTTATCAATAGCCATAAAAACTGCTGTTAGGGGCATGTAAAAGGGTATTAGTGGGGTTTTAAAGCCCTCAGAGTCTTTTACCGGGTTAGAGCAATTCGCTTTTTTTTGTTTGACACAGTCATCGGTTGTTTATTCCTCACATTTTAACAAACGTTTTTCATGTATGTTTTTTTCAGGAATTGGCTGACAGGAATTTTGGCGGTTTGTTTTTTTAGCGCTAATGCTGTGTATGCCCAAAAAGAGGTGATACATCAAAATTTAGTTTGATACGGATATTTCATCAATGTGCGGTTAAGCCCGAAATGGTTTTGGGAGAGTGAGGTGCAGGAGCGGCATTATATAAACCCTGTAGCACAACACCAGTTGGTTTTTAGGTCGCACTTGCACAGAGAGTTGCCGGCGGGTTGGGAGGTATCGGGCGGCATGTGTTTGTTTTTACAAAGTCCGCACAACCCAAGGGCTGCGGTAAAACTGATGGTGCCCGAGTTAAGACCACATGTAGAACTGGCATACAGGCAGCGGTTAAAACGTATTAACATTGACCAACGATACCGCATGGAAGCCCGTTTTTTTCACCAAACCAATGCCGCCCGCACGGAGCTGGAAGATGGGTATGCTTTTAACAATTTCAGGTTCAGGTGGCGCATACAAGGCGCTGTGCCTTTGTGGAAAATAGACAATAAACGCTCATTAAGGGTTAGGGTAAGTAATGAGCTGCATGTAAACTTGGGGCGAAAAATACAGATAAATGTATTTGACCAAAACCGAATTTACGGAGGTTTTAGCGTGGATTTTTTACCCAATCTTTCTTTTGATGTGGGTTATATGAACTGGTTTCAACAAAAACCCGATGGGAATTTTTTAACCGAAACATACTTCGGTTTACCACCGTTCACCGGATTTAGGTTAGCCTTTGGTTTGGGCAGGGGGCAATAGGGTTTGTGGCAGCACATTTTGCAGATGAATAAACTTGGTTTTGGGGTTAGGCTACTGTTTTGCACCACTTGATACTTTACCAACCGGTAACCAATAAATTTTTAGCTGCTTTTTGGCTGCATCTCTGATATTTTGAATAGGCTAAAGCGGCTCTTGTTCTAATGCTTTCGTTTTGTTCATTATTTACATAACCGGTAATCGCATCGTGAAGTGTGTATGCCTCCGGTGCCATAAGACCTGTTGTCCAAACTAACGGATTTACATTTGCTTGTTGCAAATGAGGTTTAAAGAAATTTTTGCTTATACAGGCTAAAATGATTACCGCTCTTTTTTTGTTATCTTGGTTAACAAATGTTTCGGTTAGCCGAAAGTCCATCAAACCATCATGCCCTATGTAAGACAATAGTTGGGCATTTCCGGCTATGCCAATGACTCTGCTGTCTATCATTACCGTATCTTTCAACTGCCCGCAACTGCTTTGCAAAAAATCTATGGTGCATTGCTTAATGTACTTTCCATTATAGGCATCGGCTACTAAGTAAATTTTCTTTGTACTATGTTTAAAAACAAGTCGTTCAAGTTTGATAGAATCTAATTTTGAGGTTCTTAGCAGCTTCCATTCATTACTTTTTTTAAAGTATGTCCTAACTCCGTAACCACAACCCCAGTACAAATTATTATCGGGGTCTTGCCCATTGCCTATTTTTTCCGGCACCGGCACAATTCCCTGATATTTGTTGTCGCAAAGAGCTACAAAAATATGAATGGTATTGTAAGTGGTATCAAAAGGGATAGCAGTAGTTGTGTGGTTTTCAGTGTTCTGCTCCTGCACTTGAGTTTGTTTTTGGTTCTTTTCCGATGTAACTTTTTCGGAGGTTGTTTCTGTTGGTTGGGTACAACTAAAAAAAATTGGGAGCAGCAGTAAAAGTATCAGGTTGTAATTTATCATGGTGGTACTGTTTTAGGTTTATTTTTAGCATACTGGGGCTTTGTGTGGGTGCGTATATGCAGGTGTTGTATTGAGATTTTTTTTGGTTACATGTTGGCTACACTTGTTGTTTAATTGGAGGGTGAAGCCCCGGTTTAATGTACAAATGGAGGTGATTACCCCTGTTTTCAGCAAAAAAGCACACAAACAACGCGGATTAAACGGATGTTAGTAGTGGTTAGGGGTTAGTGATTAGTGGTTAATTGGTAGTGAGTGCTAAACCCATTTGTAATTCGTAATCAAAGCAATCCCAAAATCGGATTTTTATTTTTCAAAAATCTGTGCAAATCAGCTACCTCTGTGTTATCGGTGTGCTAATGGCTGCCGGTTTTTAGCTTATGCCTGTAGCACGGACTTTGTGTGCCGCGTTTTACATCAAACCGGGGTTACACCCTTTATTGGGTTACACTACAGAGTGCTTTGCTGTTATCCACTCTCAAAAAATCAAACATTGGGGGGGCTTAATGGTGTCTGTTTTTTAGCAGCCCTGTTTTTTTAACCTAAACTTAACAGTGCAATAATTAGCAGTTCACAATGGGGCAGTTACTTTGCAGCGTATTTGTAAGGCATAGTTTCACTACTATACAATACACCCATTTTTGCGCTGTCAGACTTCCGGCATGAGGTAATACCTACACCGGAAGTCTTTTATTTTGTGGGTTATGCCACCCCAAAAACAGATGATTAGCAAATATCAAACAGGCTGTTTACGGCAATAATGCGGGTAGTTTCAAAACCCTCGGCGTAGGTAAAAGGGGTTTGGCGAGCCATTTCGAGGTTTCGGGCGTAAATGCGGTCTAAGAATGATTTTTCCGATATATAGGTAGCAGCTTCGCCGGTTTGTTCTTGGTACTTAGGGTTGTAAAACTGCGAGCCATACGCCATAATGGCAGCAATTTTTTTATCCATAAAATCAGAAATGTCCACTACAAAATGTGGATTTCGTGGGCTGTCTTGCAGGTAATGGTACAGGTTTTGGGGTCGCCAGGGCGTTTGTTCCTGTCCGTTATGAGGGTTATGGGTAACAATTTTGCTCAACCCCGCTAAGAAGCAAGTTTCAGCCACCAATCGGGCGGCTCTGCCGTGGTCGGGGTGTCGGTCGTGCAGGGCAGGGGCTAAAACCACATCGGGCTGATAGGCTCTGAGCATGGCAATCAGGGCAAGTTTATGGTGTTTATCGTTGGTAAAAAAACCATCGGCAAACCCCAGGTTAAGGCGTAGTGTAGCGCCCAATATGTGGGCGGCTTCTTTGGCTTCTTGTTGCCGGAGGGCTTCGCTGCCGCGGGTGCCCAGTTCACCTTTGGTTAAATCTAACAATCCTACGGTTTTACCGGCTGCAATGTGTGCCGCCACCGTTCCGCCACAGGAAAGCTCTATATCATCGGGGTGAACGCCTATGGCTAATATGTCTAATTTCATGATTCGGGTTAGCAACTTAGGGGGTTAAAAATGTTTTGGCAGTGAAAAAAACCAAAAGGGCATATTACATAGCCCTTGCTTTTGCTATAAATACCACTACAAACAAAAACAAAAACGGTACGGCAACCGTAAGGCTGATTTTGTCAAAAAACACTAAGGTACTAATACTGAGCAACCCCACCAGCATTAAAATGCGCAGGAGTTGGTTGTTTTGGTTGTAGCGGTAGCGCTCAAAGGTTTGCACTTCTTTGTTGCCGGTAAATGCACCTACTAAACGACTTCTGTTTTTTTGTTTAAAAAAAGCGCCACGCTCTAATTTGAGCTCGTTTTCTTCGCTATCGGGATTAAGTTTGTCCTTTTCGGGGTCGTAGTATCGTGGAATGTAGTTAAACTGTTTATGTTGGGGCAGTTTAAAAAAGTTGGAACGCCAAAGGTTTTTGTTCATGGCAAACGGAGTAAATGTTTGGAGGTAAAATACAGTTAAGTATTTGTGGCGGGTAAGTAACCTCAATAAGATTGATAAAAGTATTTAAACGCTGCAACTACGGCAAAGTTTTGGGTAAAGATACAAGTAAATGCGCTAAATAAGGATAACCTGTGTAAAAAGCTATTTTTTATCAAGTAGCGTCCACTTTTTTCTCCCAAAACCGTTATATTGGTTTAAATTGTAGTTATTTTGTGCCGCAAAATTGTATAGGCAGCGCCAAGTTTAGCTGCTATTCATTTGCCGTTTATGCTTCACCCCCTTGTAACCCAAAATAGCATGAAGAACCTCTTTATATTGTGTTTTCGATTTGTTTTTATAGTGTTGTTGTTTTTTGGCAATTCGGGCGGCTTACAAAATACGCTCTCAGGCAGTGTTTTCAATTTTGAGGGTTTGTGGCGGCAAAACGATTGGGTAGAGCAGCAAATGCAAAAACTTACCCCATCGGAGCGCATAGGGCAGTTGTTTATGGTGGCAGCATACTCTAATAAAGATGCAGCACACGAAACCGCCATACAGGATTTGGTAGAAAAACAACACATAGGCGGCATTATATTTTTTCAGGGCACGCCGGCAAAACAATTGGTTTTAACCAACCGCTATCAGGCAGTAGCCAAAGTGCCTTTGCTGATAGCCATTGATGGGGAGTGGGGGCTGAGTATGCGGTTAGAGAATACGCCCCGATTTCCGAAACAACTTACACTGGGCGCTATTCAAGAAAACCGATGGCTTACCGATATGGGTAAAGATATTGCCCGTCAATGCCTGCGCATAGGCGTAACCATGAACATGGCACCGGTTATAGATGTGAATAACAATGCCAATAATCCGGTTATAAACGACCGTTCTTTTGGAGAAGATAGGGTAAATGTAGCCCAAAAAGGACTGGCTTATATGCGCGGTATGCAAAACAACGGCATACTTGCTTGTGCCAAACATTTTCCGGGACATGGCGATACCAATGAAGACTCGCACTATACCCTGCCGGTAGTAACCCACCCGCTTAGTCGCCTGCAAGAAGTAGAGTTATACCCGTTTAAAGAACTCATAGCCGGCGGAGTAGGCGGGGTTATGGTAGCACATTTATCGGTGCCGGCGTTAGATAATGCTGCCATTAGCGCCACAGCCGGTCAAACTATGCCCACTACCCTATCCAAAAAAGTGGTAACCGCTTTGCTCAAAGAACAAATGCAGTACGAAGGATTGGTTATTACCGATGCCCTTAATATGAAAGGCGTAAGCAACTTTTTTGCCCCCGGTATAGCCGATGTAAAAGCCCTGCTGGCAGGTAACGATATTTTGCTGTTTCCCGAAAACGTAAACAAAGCCATAACAGAAATTAACAAAGCCATAGAGCGCGGCGAAATTACCCAAGCCGAAATAGACAAACGGGTACGAAAAATACTAAAAGCCAAATACAAAGTGGGGTTGGATAAGTATGAACCCCTTAAACCCGATAATCTTTATGCCGATTTAAACACCGCCAATACCGAAAGCCTTATCAGAAACCTCTATAAACAAGCCCTTACCCTTGCCCGAAACGACCGACAACTCATACCCTTTAAACAATTAGAAACCAAAACATTTGCCTCGCTCAGCATTAATGCAGGGGCTAAAACCGAGTTTCAGCACGCTTTGGGTAAATATGCCCCATTTGAACACCACACACTTAAAGTTACCGATACAGAGGTAACATTTAATAAAAAAGCCGAAGAACTTAAAATGTTCTCCCATGTAATCATCGGGTTGCACAAACTCAGCAATAAAGCATCGGCAAATTATGGTATTCCGGCTGCCGCCATAAACCTCATAAAAAAACTCAGCTCCTACACGCAGGTAACATTGGTGGTATTTGGCAGTCCTTACAGCCTCAAAAACTTTGGCTTTTCTGAAACACTGCTGGTAGCCTACGAAGACAATAATTTTACCCAGAGCTACGCCGCACAAGCCCTGTTTGGAGGCATTCCGCTATCGGGCAAATTGCCGGTGAGTGCGTCGGGCGTATTCCCCTCCGGAACCGGGGTGAATACCATCGGAGCTATCCGTTTTGAATACACCATTCCCGAAGATGTGGGCATTAACTCCTCTTTCCTCCAACGCATAGACAGCATTGCCCTAAAAGCCATAAAAGACCAGGCTACACCCGGCTGCCAGGTTTTTATAGCTAAAAACGGAAAAGTTATTTTTGAAAAATCTTATGGCTACCATACCTACGGAAAAGACGTGCCGGTGCAAAATACCGATTTGTATGACCTGGCTTCTATAACCAAAATAGCAGCATCTGCCATAGGAATTATGGAAATGTATGAACGCGGCAAACTAAACCTATCCGATACGCTGGGTAAATTTTTGCCCCAACTTGCCGGCAGCAATAAAGCTAAACTGCGCATCAAAGATATGCTTATTCACGAAGCAGGATTGGAAGCCTTTATCCCTTTTTATGAATACACCCTAAGCCCCCAAATGAGGGCGCAAACTTACCGCTCTATTCCCGATAGTATTTTTTCTGTTCCGGTTGCAAGCAGCATGTATATGCGCAAAGACTATATAAACGTAATCTACGAAACCATTAAAAACTCACCTCTACCAAATAAAGAATACAAATACAGCGACCTTGGCTATTTTTACTTTAAACAAATTATTGAAAACTACGCCAATGCACCCCTAAACGAGTACCTTGCCAATAAATACTACACACACTTAGGCGCTGCAACCCTTTGCTACAACCCTTATACCAAATTTAGCAAACGCCGCATTACCCCCTCCGAAAACGATACCAAATGGCGACATCAGCGCGTACACGGTTATGTGCATGATATGGGCAGCGCTATGCTGGGTGGGGTGGGTGGTCATGCCGGTTTGTTTAGCGATGCCAATGATTTAGGCATACTCATGCAAATGATTCTTAATAAAGGATACTACGGCGGCGAACGCTTTTTTAACCAAAGTACCATAGACCTGTTTACCGCCTACCAAAAAGAAGGAAGCCGCCGCGCCCTTGCCTTTGATAAGCCCGAAACAAACCCTAAATGGGCTAATCCTGCCGGCAAAATGGCTTCGTTTAAAACCTTTGGGCATACCGGTTTTACAGGCACCTGCGCCTGGGCAGACCCCGAGCATAACTTGGTTTACGTATTTTTGAGCAACCGCACTTACCCCAAAATGAACAACAATAAACTGCTAAGCTCTGGCGTAAGAACCAAAATTCATGATGCCATTTACCAAGCCATCAACAAAAGCCGCGGCTTTGTGAGCGGGTAAAACGCTATTAAAGTGAAAAACGAAAAGTGAAAAGTGTAGCAACGCACGGTCGTGCGTTGCTACACTTTTCACTACCAAATCTGCCCTTTTAGGGCAACCCAAACCGGTTTTTACACAAACTCCACAATAAATGCAGGCATATTGCCGATTTTTGCTTATACTTGCACCCAAATAGCCGGCAGTAAGCCGGCACACACAGCGGTAGGCTTGCGCCCGTAGTGCTTGCTTGCTTCATCATATCCTATCACATCTAAACTATTTTGACATTATGGGTTGTAGTTCGTGTGCATCTGGCACACAAGCAAACGGTAAACCATCTGGTTGCCGCAGCAATGGAGGCTGCTCTACCGGTGGGTGTAACCGCATGAATGTGTATGACTGGCTGTCGGATTTGCCTTTTTCGGCACAGCAAGACAGTTTTAAAATTGTAGAAGTCAGCTTTAAAAACGGTAGCCGAAAAGGTTATTTCAGAAATACCAACAATATAGACTGCCATACAGGAGATTTAGTAGTAGTAGAAGTGCCCACCGGCGGGCATGATATAGGGCAAATTAGTCTGAGCGGTGAGTTGGTGCGCCTTCAAATGCGCAAAAAAAATATCTCTGAAAAGTCCGACATTAAACGGCTGCTTAGGCTGCCCACCGAAAAAGACTTAGAAATATGGGAGGAAGCCCGAAAACAGGAGTTTTCTTCCATGCTGCTGGCAAGGGTTATCTCAAGGCAACTGGGGCTCAACATGAAAATTGGCGATGTGGAGTACCAAGGAGACGGCAGAAAAGCTACCTTTTACTACACTGCCGATGAACGCATTGATTTTAGAGAACTCATAAAGCAATACGCCAAAGAGTTTAAAATAAAAATTGAAATGCGCCAAATTGGAGCAAGGCAGGAAGCCAGCAGAATAGGCGGCATAGGCACTTGTGGCAGAGAGCTTTGCTGCTCTACATGGCTTGCCGATTTTAAGTCGGTTTCTACCGCCGCTGCCCGTTACCAAAACTTAGCCATTAACCAAACCAAACTATCGGGTCAGTGCGGCAGACTTAAATGCTGCCTCAATTACGAGTTAGATACCTACCTCGATGCCCTTAAAGATTTTCCTAAAGATGCAGAAACGCTTATTACCCAAGCCGGTAAATGCTACCTTTTTAAAACCGACATCTTTAAACGACTGATGTGGTACTCAGTGCCCGGACCCAATCCGCCCGTTATGCTTAGGGTAGAAGAGGTAAAACAAATTTTGCAGGCTATTAAAAAAGGTGAAATACCCGAAAACCTTGACAAATTTGCCAACAAAAAAACCGAAGCCCCAAAAGTTCAGTTTGAAGACGTGGTAGGGCAAGCTACATTGGAAGATATTGACAAGTTTAAAAAGAAAAAACGCAAAAAAAAGAAAAACAAACCCGATGAAACGCCGCCCGCCACCGGTGGCAATGTTGCCAAAGAAAACAAACCGCCCATAACCATTACCAAACGCATTAACCCCAACCCCGATAATATAAACCCGAAACAGTAAAGTAAATAGGGTAGCTTTAACTCCTACCCTATTTTTAGGTATTTATCTGCTAATTTCCTACACAATACCTTATATGCGCTTCCCTTTTTACCTTGCTACTACGGCAATACTGCTACTGTGGTTATCTGCGGGCTGCAATACCAACATGGTATTTGAAAAAAATACCGAAATCCCCAACAGTTTGTGGGATTACAACAACCTGTTGCCATTTGAAACCGAAATAACCGATACCACCTCCCGATACCACCTGTTTGTAAACGTAAGGCATACCAATAACTATGCTTACAGCAATTTATGGGTAAAAATTTACACCACCCTTCCATCGGGCAAAAAAATGGAACAACGCGTAGAACTGCCGCTTTCCGACAAACAAGGCAAATGGTACGGCAAAGATTCGGGCAGTATCATACAGCAGCAGGTATCTATCCAATCAACCGCTATTATGCCCGAAGTGGGTAAATACGGGTTTCAGATTGAGCAAAACATGCGCCTAAACCCTTTGCCCGAAGTGTTGAGCATAGGATTGAGCATTGAAAAAGCCACGCCGCCACAAACCGATAAAAAATAATACACACCTACCAATACTCCAATTCATTACATCATGGCAAATAATCTCTTACAAGGAAAACGAGGCATTATTTTTGGCGCTTTAGACGAAAAATCTATAGCATGGAAAGTAGCCCTCCGCGCCAAAGAAGAAGGCGCAGCATTTACCCTTACCAATGCGCCGGTAGCTATGCGGCTGGGGCAAATAAAAGAATTAGCAGGTATCTGCCAGGCAGAGGTAATAGCCGCCGATGCCACCCAAGAAACTGACTTAGAAAACCTCTTCCGGCAAAGTATGGAAATACTGGGCGGCGGGCTCGATTTTGTATTGCACTCCATAGGCATGTCGCCCAATGTGCGCAAAAAACGCCCTTATACCGATTTGAACTACCAATTCTATGCCCAAACTGTTGATGTTTCGGCAATGTCATTGCATAAAACGCTGCAAACCGCCTATAAACTCAATGCCCTCAATGAGTGGGCATCGGTAGTGGGGCTTACCTACATTGCTGCCCAACGCACTTTTCCTGATTACAACGATATGGCAGATGCCAAAGCCATGCTTGAATCTATAGCCCGAACCTTTGGTTACTATTACGGCACACATAAAAAAGTGCGGGTAAATACCATATCACAATCGCCCACCATAACCACTGCCGGCACCGGTATAAAAGGCTTTGATGCTTTTTTTGATTATGCCGATAAAATGTCGCCCTTAGGTAATGCCCCTGCCGAAGCCTGTGCCGATTACTGTATTACCTTATTTTCAGACCTTACCCGATATGTAACCATGCAAAACCTGTTTCACGACGGGGGGTTTTCGAGCATGGGCATGAGCCCTGCCTTTATGGAACTGCTGCAAAAAAATCAGGAAGAATAGGTTATTTGTTTTTTGCCCGTAGCCCCGCGCTGCGTTTACCCCAGAATTTTTATTTGCATAATTTCGGCTATATTGGAAGCGCGCAGTTTAATGGCTTCGGCATTAACGCCCTCAAACAGGTCATCGGTGGTTTGCTTAAACAATGCTACCCAGCGGTTAAACGCTTGTGCACTGATGGGCATGAGCAAATGAATATGTTTGTGTACGTTCATGGGGTTACCCTCGTAATTACCGGTGAAAAAAACGGCATTTTGCCAAAACCCGTACATTTTTTGCAAGTGTTTTTCCCATTTTTCGTCCGACATATAGGAAAAATAAGCCCCTATTACAGCATCGGTTTTCACCCTGCCGTAAAATTCATTTACCAATTGCTCAATGTCTTTGCGGGTTAAAATATCGGGTTTCATAAACTTGTATGCGATGTAGGCAGATGGGTAAATGGTGGTAAGTTGGTCAAATGGATATGGGTAGCATTTAAAACATAAGAGAAGCAACACGTGTGGCTGCATCAAATTAACCCTGCATTAACAAACACAAGCTATCGGTTACAGCAAAAACGGCATGAACCGTGTTTACCGGAATAGCCATGTACGAACAGGCTGATAGGGTGTACTCCTGATTTTCTTGTTTATATATTACCTCTCCACGGGCTACAAACAAAGTAGCGGCAACATTAGTTTGGTGATCCTTTAAGGTCATACCTGCCTTAAACCCAATGGCTAAGGTTTTGCAGTGGCTGCCGTGGTGCAGTACACGGGCTACCGGATGCGCAGCATTGTTGAGCTGCTCCATGATGATTTGTATAATGTTCATAAGTCTTTGTGTTGAAAGCGGTAAAGCGACAAGGCAAAAGGAATGGCTGTCCACAAGCATAATAACAGCACAGAAATACTAAAACCCAAAGCGGTGCCAAAAAACTGCTTAAATATAGCGCCGGTATAACCCATCATTGCCGATATATCGAGCTGTAGCAAAATAAGTATGCGCGCTAAGTCAATAGGACTTAGGGCAGTAATAAACACCATAGCGTTTTCAATAGGGTAATCGGCAAACTGAAAGAGTAAAAACAGCACCAACCCGTCAAAAAGGAGGGCAAAATACAACCACAATAATACCGATATGCCTATGCCCTTGGCTTTATCGCGGGTAAAAATAGCGCTAAAAAACGCAATAGCGGTAAACGCAACCGATACCAATACTCCCATGCCGGCAACCAAACCAAACATGCCAATTGAAGCATACAGCAAAAGAGGTACGCCGGCGCCCAGCAAAAAAGCCAGCGCTAAACTAATGCTTAACCCTGTAAAAATACTAAACCATATTTTACCCCTTTTTATGGGTTGGCTTACTAATAGTTCAATAAACTCTGAGCTGTTGTAAATGTATATGGTAGAAAACAATACCGATACCAATGGCACTGTTAGCAAAATGATATTGAGCAGGGTGAGCAATCCCTTTTGGCTGTTGTTTTCAAGGGTAAAGGCACTCCACGAAAAAACAGCCAACAGCGCCGTGTAGGCTATCATTATTTTGTTTCTAAAAATGTCGGTCAGTACAAATTGGGTAATGCGGTTCATGACATTTGTTTTTTGAGCATATTGGTAATGGTTTTAGAAATTTTAGCTTCACCGGTTTCGTTGCGCAAATCATCGGTTTTTTTATGGAACAGCACTTCGCCGTCTTGCATAAAAATAAGTTCGGTTATCAGTTCATCTAATTCATTAAGCAAATGAGACGATATGAGAATGAGCTTGCCTTTTGCTTTTTCTTCCATGATTTTGTCTTTCAGAATTTCGGCAGCTATGGGGTCTAATCCTGCCGTAGGTTCGTCTAAAATATACACATCGGGGTTAAACAAAAAAGCCAGCACGGCGCTCACTTTTTGGGTAGTACCGCCGCTTAGGGTACTCATTCGTTTATGGGCAAGGTCATTAATTTGGTATCGGGTTATAAGGTCTTTATCGGTTTGGTTTTCGGGATAGTGGCGCAGGTGTTTAATCATATCAATCACCTGTTTTATGGTCATATTATCGGGATACCTGCCTATTTGGGGCATATAACCTATTCTGCTCCTATAGGCAAACTCGTTTTTAATATCTTTTCCGTCAAACAAAATGGTTCCTTTATCGGGCAGCGCCATACCCAATATGCTTTTCATAAGCGTAGTTTTGCCGCAGCCGTTGGGTCCTACCAGCGCTATACAAGCGCCGGCGCTAAGGGTAAGATTTACGTTTTTAAGCGCTTGCAGTTTGCCAAATTGCTTGCATAAGTTTTCAATTACAATCATAACGGAAGGGGGCGCATAAGGGGTTGGTTGTCCACAAAATTATCGGGCGTAAGGCTGGGCAGTATTTTTTCGGATTTGTCTAAAAGCGTTACCATAAAACTGCGGTAAAGCAGCATAGCCGGCGGGTTTTTTTCTACTATTACCGAAAATAAGCTAAGCGGGTGGTATGGCACATCGCCGGTTTTATCTTTGTTGAGGTCGTACCCTTCGTACTTATCCCAGTAGTTACCGGCAAAAGTGTTCAGCACTAAACTGCCGTTGGTGCTTACATCAAAGGTGTTTTGGGTAAAATTGTTTGCATCAATGGCATTATCCATGCAACTTGCCTGAATTTTCATGCCCCAGCCGTTTGAGCCAAAAATGTTGTTTTTGATGCTGATGCGGTTACTGCCCTCCATGTAAATGCCCGATGTATTTTGGATAAACCGGTTGTTTTCTATGTGGCTGTCCGATATGTCTTTGAGCAATAATCCGTAGGCGGCATCGCCCCAGTTTTTCTCAAACACATTGTTATACATTTTCACATTTTTGGTGTACATCACCGCTACGCCGGCGCCGTTGTTTCTGAAAACGTTGGTTATGTAGGCATCGTTATTAGAAAACATAAAATGCAAACCATAACGCACATTACCAAAACTGATGTTTCGCCAGATGACCGAGTTGGTAACAAACTCAAAGTAAATGCCGTCCCGATGTCCCGATACGTTGTTGCCAATGATGAGTATGCTGTCGCTTTTCCAACAGTGAATACCGTTTCCTATTTGCAGCTCGTCGGTGGTACCGTTTGATATAAGGGTATTATTTTTAACCAAACAGTGTTTGCCGTATTGAATGTAAATGCCAAAAAAGTTGTCGTACAGGGTGTTGTTGGTAATCACCACATGGTTGCTGTCATAAACTTTTATGCCGCCGGGGTCGTCTAAGGAGGCGCTGCCCGAATTTTGAACCACAAACCCCTTTATGGTTACGCTATCGGCTTTTACCGATAGTATTTCGTATTGTTTGTTGCCGTCTAAAACGGGGTTATTTTCGCCTATTAAGGTTAGCGGCTTATCAACAATGAGGTTGCCCTCCTGATAAAAGCCCGATTTGACCAAGATGGTATCTTTGGGCTGTGCCAAAGCTAAGGCAGTTTTAATTGCTGTTGGGTTACTGCCGGCACCCACTGTATGCACAGTAGCCTGTAGCCTACTCGTAAGCAAGCAAAAACAAAACAGTAATAACAGCAGCCGTACATTCATGGTGTTTTTCAGTAGTTAACTTCGTTCCAGTTTTTAACGGTGGTGTTTTGTTGTTGGGCGTATCGTTCTGCGCTTTCTTTATCACCAAAGGCAGCTACATTACCCGCCATCGGGCTCTTTAAAGCAGCCGCTTCTACATAAAAAGCGGTTTCGGCGTTAATCAGTACGTTGTTTTGGGTGTAATCGTGTACAAAAAACGCCTCAAACGCTGTTTGGGTATTGGCTTGCCGGTAAGCAAACAGGCATTTAAGGTCATCAAATTTGTAACACCTGCCCTTGGGGTTAAACATTTCGCAGCCAAATTTGCCATCGGCAATAGTCATTTTGCAGTGGACGCAGTTGTCGTAATTCAGTTTTATGGGTTGTGGTTTTTCGGGGGTGCAGGCAACCAGCGCAAAACCGGTGGCAAGAGCTATAAAAGCAACCCCGGTAGGCGCGCGCCTATTAAGCAAACGTTTCAGGTAACCGGCTTCAAACAGCGCAGCAACCAACATAAGCAAGCCCGATACAATAAATAACCACCCACCCAAAGCAGGCATAGAATACACCCCAAAATTGAGCAACTGCTTGTACCCTATCAGCGGGGGCTGGTACGACATACCCGGCACCTGAATGGCAGCCGTGGGGTCAAGATTGTGCCCATAGTCATACTCCCATCGCCAAAAATCTATCATAGAAAGTATGCCAAAAAGGAAAAAAGCAATAAGCAGGGCATAAAGCCATTTCTTTTTACCAATGATAGCAGCCGCCAGCGAAAACAAGGCAAAAAACCCGATGAGGTAGGGTAAAACGGTAAACTCAATAAAGTTTTCGGCATGTAGGGTTTGCATTCCGATGTAGTGATTTAAGCCGTTAATAATGTCCACTTCGCCGCCTATTTTATAGGAATAAATAAATAACTTTAAGCCCTCAGGGTACTGCGGGGCATCAAAATCTATATACCAAATAGGAACAAAAATAGCAATTACCAGCATAACGGCTGCAAAAATCAACAGTATTTTAGATAAATCGCTAATGTTTGAGGTAGGCATAACCTAATTTTTAGAAATCAAGGGGTAAAATAAGGAGCAGGCACGTAAACCATACCTGCTCCAAACAAAAAAGCTACTATCCATTCTACTTGTTTGCCGGCAGGTTAGTGCCAACACTAAAAGTAAGCGGTACATTGCTGCCCGCAGGCGAAACCCTTACGTAACCCTGCATTTCTTGGTGCAGGGCGCTGCAAAAGTCGGTGCAGTACATCGGGAAAATGCCCACTCTATCGGGCACCCATTTAAGGGTAGTGGTTTCGCCGGGCATAATGAGCAATTCTGCATTGGCAGCGCCTTTAACGGCAAAGCCGTGCGGCACGTCCCAGTCTTGCTCAAGGTTGGTAATGTGAAAGTAAACCTCATCGCCCATTCTAACACCTTCTATATTATCGGGGGCAAAGTGCGAGCGTATAGAGGTCATGTAAACGTGTACTTTATTACCCTCGCGCACCACCTTGGCATCGGCTTCGGCTTTGGTGGCGTGTGGGTGTTTGTTTTCGTCAATTTTGTAAATTTTGAGCTGTCCGTTGTTTCTGATAAGGTCTGCGGGTGCGGCTTGTGCATAGTGCGGCTCGCCAATGGTGGGAAAGTCTAAAATCATCTGCATTTTATCGCCGCTGATGTCAAAAAGCTGAGCGCTTTGGGTAAGTTCGGGTCCGGTGGGCAGGTATCGGTCTTTGGTAATTTTGTTGTAAGCAATGAGGTATTTACCAAAGGGTTTTTTGGTATCGCCACCGGGCACACAAAGGTGACCTACAGAGTAAAAAGTGGGAGCGCGGTCAAGCACTTGCAAATCTTTTAAGCTCCATTTCACTATTTCTGATGAAACAAAGAAACTGGTATAAGCATTACCATTGGCGTCAAACTCGGTATGGAGCGGTCCTAAGCCGGGTTTTTTAACCTCGCCATGCAGTACCGATTCATATTTGAGTACCGGTATGCCTTCATAATCGCCATCGTAATCTTTGCCGGCAATGGCTTTTTGTATTTTGTCAAAAGAAAAAACCGGAATAAGGGCTGCCAGTTTACCACTGCCTACAATGTACTCGCCGGTGGGGTTCACATCACAGCCGTGGGGCGATTTGGGGCAGGGCATCATATACACCAAATCGGGATATTCTTTTACGTCAAGCACCAAAACTTCTTTTTTAATTTCCGATGTGCCGGTGTGGGTAGCTTCGTCCCAGCGGTTAATGGCGTATTTTACCGGCACTTTTGTTCCTTTGCCTGCTTTTACGTATTCTTCGGCTTTTTTCCAGTTTACCGCCATAATAAAGTCTTTATCCTTTTGCGAGGCATTTACTTCCAGCAGCGTATTGGCTTGTTCTGTATTGTAGCAAGAAAAGAAGAACCAACCGTGGCTTACGCCTTTGCCGGCGCGGCTAAGGTCAAAGTTTACGCCCGGGCATTTAATTTGGAAAGCAATATCCATATGTCCGGTCGTTTTGTCCACGCCTATAAAACTGATGTGTCCTTTAAAGTTTTCTTTGTAGGTGTTAATAGGCACATCGCCATTAACATTATCGGGCGGAACGCTAAATCGGGTGCCGGCTACTACGTACTCCGTATTTTCGGTAAGGAAGGGCGATGAGTGGTTACCGCCGCTGTTGGGCAATTCAATAATTTCGGCAGTTTTAAACGTTTTAAGGTCAATTCGGGCTACGCGGGGCGTGTTATTGGCATTGCCAAAAGCCCATCTGCCATCGGTTTCGCCGTTGGTTTGTGAGAGTGTGGGGTGGTGCAGGTCGTCCCAAGGCACAAAACCGTGCGAGGTATTGAGCATAGGTTTGGTTTCTTCGCTATAACCCCACCCTTTTTCGGGGTCAACAGAAAAAACGGGAATAACCCTAAACAAGCGACCGCTGGGCAAACCATAAACTGCCAACTGCCCGCTAAAACCGCCCGATACAAAGTTGTAAAACTCGTCATACTGTCCGGGAGGCACGTATGCTTTTGCGCCGCCATCACCGCTTACTGCCGTTGCTGTACCCTTGGGCTTGCATGAACCAAGCAACAAGGCAAAACTTAAAATTGCAAAAAGAATAAAATAAACTGTGCGTTTCATATACACTGATGTTTAAGTTGGTTGTTGAAATTTATTTTACGCCGTCGTTTTTGCGCATAAACTCTACCACATGTCGGGCATCGTCATCGGTAAGGTTTTGGTTGGGCATACGCACCAAGCAAAGTTCTAACTGAGCTTGCACTTCGGGGTCTTTGTCAATCATGGGGTCGGGGTTGGTAATAAAGTTCATTAACCAAGCCGGCTGCCGGCGCTGTGTAACGCCTTTCCAGCCCGGACCAACCAACCTTTCTTCGGTTAATTTGTGGCACGATAAACACTTGGTTCCCGATATTTTTTCGCCCGATGTTGCCATAGCCTCGTCTAATTTTTCGGCTAATACCACGTTTTCGGGGTTAAACTTACCTTCCCCTCGTTTGGGGTCGTATGCTGCTACATCTTTTACCATACTTTGCGGAGCAGGTTTAGCGCCATCGGTTGTATTACCGGTATTGTTGCCGCCTCCGCCACATGCTACAGCCATGCCAATAAGGGCAGCAATTAAAAGGAATGATGCAATTTTTTTCATGTTGCAATAGAATTTGATTTCGGGTACAAAGATGCAACCCGCCCCAAAGCATAATTTATGACCACAATCACAAAATAGCGCTTATTCTATTAAAATAACCTGAGGTTGGCGTTGTGAGCTTGCGCAAAGGCTT
>DDVC01000093.1 GCA_002345145.1 Bacteroidetes bacterium UBA2322 | reverse complement strand
TCAGGCTTTTTTTAGTGAACTCAAACAATTGAGGTAATAAGTGCTTTAAGGCTAAACCTTATAGGTTTATCAAACCTATAAGGTTTTTCGCACATATTTGCTTTCTCAAAAAAATCAAACGAAAATCAAAAAAATTTTTGCAAAAAAAGTTGCCTTCTTAAAACAAATACGATAACTTTGTTTGCAGAAACCTAAAAGCCCGATAGTCAAGCCTTTTCCCGATTACAACAAGAGCGAAAGAATACGTGGCAGATACCATTGCAGATGATTTTGGGTGTGTTTGTCTCTCCTACCTCGGGGCTGTCCAAAAAGCCCACATCTTGCACATATTTACACAGAACTACTATTTTTCTTGCTTTTAATCAGTCATAAACAAATCTGATTTTGTGCAATTTAACTGAGTTTCCGACTTTTTAGACAGCCTCCGTGAATACGCAAGATACGTTTTTTTATATTTTTTAACCACCAAATTTTTACAAAAATGAAAAAAACATTAACTTTGCAAAGCTCTTTTGCCGACCTGCCGACCTGCCGACCTGCCGACCTGCCGACCTGCCGACCTGCCGACCTGCCGACCTGCCCATAATGGGTTTATTTACACCCTTTGTATGCTAACATTACTAACAGTGTTTAACTGGGTAAACCCGTTTTTGTGCCAAACCATGCAAGCACAATCAACAACCCTAACCATGGAAACCATTGTTTCTGAGTTAGATGAGGGTGTGTATCATGTGCGCTTTAACCCCGATGGAGGAGATTTGGGAAATCATATAGAAACCTACGTGGTTAATGTGTTCATGCAGTTTGAGTATTACCAAAGTGGTAGCAACACACCGGTATATACGCAATCCATAAACGATAGTGGCGGAAATGGATTGCGATTTTATGCACACAGAACCAACGCAAATGGTCGCAACTTTTTCCTCCCGATGAATTTTATTTACGATTACGTAATTTACGTCCCCTCTGATTTGATTTGCACCGGCGGCTTAGATGTAAGTTCTATCAACAGTATAAAAATTAAGTATGCCATAGATAACATCGGTAGCCCTGATTTACAGGTAATTGAATCAACCCTCTCTTTCCCCGCTTCTTTTGGTTTGCCCAATTATGTTTGTACTACCGCATTTGGAACGGGAATCCCCAATTGCGAGGTGGTGTTTGAAGCAGCTATTACCGGTATTACCGTAGCCGATAATGTGCCGCTACAATTATTGCCTGCCACCAATACTTATCAAATGCAGTACTGCAATATGCAAACCAACCTGCAAGCGCTTGGTTATGTTGTACCTTATGGCGGTTGCCCTCCATATACCCATAACTGGAATGTCGGATTTTTTCAAATGTATGCATCGTATCTTGCAAATTCTCCCTATGAATGGGGCTGGGATTTTGATGCCCAACTTGGCGTTTGCCCCTCTTACCCATGTACCATGGTATTTGAAAATGTAGTTCAGTCATTTTCTTTACCCGATAGCTATAATGTAACCGTAACCGACGCTAATAGCGCCACTACTCAAACCACCTACAATTTTACCCCTGCCGCCCCTTCCATCAATACTGCTACCATTATGAACAACCTAATCCGTTTCAACGATTGCAGTTTAGCCATAAGCGTAGATAACTTTAATAGCGCTTTTTCTAATTACATAAGTGCGGGAGTTACGCCTAAAGTTTTCAGACTAGTAGGAGGTCCTAATGTATCCATTGCAGCAGGACCCGGTGGAACACCGCACTACCTACTCAATAAACCCGGACAGTACTTGGTTTCTATTGAAAACCGCATCATGGAATGTAGAGATGAGTTTATATTCAACTTAACAATTCCCGATATCTTTAATTCGGACTTTCCTACCGGCTACACCCCTGTTAATGGACAAAGTTGGAACTCCAATCAACGCATATTTGGCAATTTGGTTATTAACCCCGGCGTTACTTTTACCATTAACAACGCAACCATCTATTTTATGGACGAAAACTCGGGTATTGTTATACACCCGGGCGGAAAACTTATTGTGGAAAACAGTACCCTCCGAAACCGCATCTGGTGCAACAACCCCGATATTGACGCAATTAAGCACTGGCAAGGCATTCAAGTTCGGGGCAATGAAAACCAGCCCCACCCCTCGCTGCCATTTGACCCCCTTACAGATGCAGAGCCTAATCATGGTATTTTGGTTATAAGAAACAGTACTATCCAAAATGCTAAAGTAGGCGCAGCTAATACCGAGTTTTCTATAAACAATAACAATCCACAACCGGTAAGCCCGCACAATGGCGGTATTATTGCTGCCACCAACACCACATTCCTAAACAACGAAATTGGGTTGTATTTCCTGCCTTTCAGGTTTGCCAATATCAGTACCGTGCAGCAATGTGCCTTTACCACCAATGCCAATTTTATCAGTCAGCACAGCACACTCAACCAGTACATTGGCATACTCATGAGCAGTAATTCGTTTGCAACGCCTATGATAAGCAACACCTTCAACAACACCCTGGCTACCGACAAACAAGGAATTGCCGTGTTTAATGTGAGTACGCAAGTGCAATTGGGCAATGCCGGCACCGGTAATAATTTTTCGGGATGGTACAAAAGCATAGATTATTACGGTTTTCCGTCAATCTTGCGCCCTATTACCATTGCTCACAATACCTTTACCAACTCTCCCAAAGCCGTAACCCTAAACGGCGGTCTGTTAGCCACCATAAACAACAACCATTTTACCGTACCCCAACCGGCTACAGGCACCGCCTACGGCATACTTACCGACCGCGCTACAGGGTTTACCATCCAAAACAACTATTTTACCTCGCCCCTTACCACACTTACCAATAAAGTAGGCATTGCCGTAAGATTTGGCGGAGCTAACCAAAATGCCATTACCAATAATGTATTTGAAGGAAGACTTGCTATTGCCAACCTCTACGAAGGCAACAACCCTTTCATAACCATAGACTGCAACCAATACCACCACCCTGTTCTTATTGACTGGTTCATAAACCCATGGTTTGCCAATGACTTTCTCCAAAACCAAGGGGAGTGTGATGTATTTGAACCCGAAAAAGCCCGCCGAAACAGCTTTAAACCCGCAGCATCGGGTTTTTATAACCATATTGCCAATTATAGCAATACCCCATTTGAGTACCGCGCACAAAGCGCACAATTTCTCCCTACTGTAAATGACGAAACAGGAGCAGCGGTTAACGAAACTTATTGTTTTGATTTGCAACAACCCGACCACTGCACGGTAATAGACGACTGCAACCCCAATTGCCTACGCCAACGCCTTGCCGCCGAAACAGACGAAAACGCCCGAGTAGCCTTATACACGCAATTAATAAAACAACTAACAGATGCCGGCTTATTTGAGCAAGCCAAAACAGCGCTGGAGGAAGAAAACAGAGAGCAAAGCGAAAAAATACTCATAGCCACCTATACCGATGAGCAAAAACCCGATAGCGCTATGCTTAAACTCCTGCAACTGCCGCTAAACAGCCAAGACAATATAGACTTCTTTGCGCTATACACAGAGCTGTTGGCAGGCATACACCCCCCCGCCGGCAGTGGCAAGGCTATGGGCATACAAGAGCAAATGGTGCGCAGTATAGCACAGCGCGAGCAGTCAGAAGCATCTGCTTTAGCGCAAACCATACAAGCCGCCCACTACTTGCAACCTACCGATAAAACCATAGCCCGGCTACCCGTTTCATCGGCAGATGCAGACGCATGGTCAAAACCTATGATGCAGTTACTGCCCAATCCGGCAAACAATCAGGCTGCCGTACAATCTTTATTGCCTGCCTTGTTTAAGGGCGATAAAGTAATTATCTGCAACATGTACGGACAGGAAGTATTGTCCGAAACCCTAAACGAATACGGTTTTGCCCAGTTGAATACTGCCCTACTCCCTGCCGGTATTTACTACTGTAGCTTATGGCAAAACGGAAAACCCGCTGCCACCCAAAAATTAGCCATAGTACGCTAAATACACGTGCCCCATACCTCCTGTATAGCCGCAGCGCTGCCCATTTATGCGGTGGCGCTGCGGCATGGTTGGTAAAGGCATTATCTCTCACCCCAAAATCAATGCACATGAAAACACTAAGCATATCCATAGCGCTATGGGCTGCCTTTATGTGGGTAGCCCAAGCCCAAACCACCCTTTTCAACCAATTGTATTATACCGATACTACCAGTATGTTATCGGTAGCGGGCAAACCCATTCAAGGAGGGTATTTAATAGCGGGTGG
>DDVC01000254.1 GCA_002345145.1 Bacteroidetes bacterium UBA2322 | reverse complement strand
CGATGTGTTATTGAAAGACCAAGATGGAGATGTTTTTTTTGATAAGTTGGAGTTTAAGTTCCTGCAAATGCCCTTATTCAACAAAGGGGAAACTGAGCTAAGAACCAAATTTGATAAATGGTGCTATTTTCTGAAAAATTTAGAAAATTTTGACCACATACCCGGCATCTTAAATGAGCCCATATTTCAAAAAGCCTTTGTTACGGCAGAGTTGGCAGGGTTAAACGCCGAACAAAGAGATAGGTACGAGCAAAGCCTTATGCAATACAGAGATTTGAAAAGCGCCATTGATACAGCCATAGAAGAGGCAGTAGAGGAAAGAGAAATTGAGATTGCGAAAAATATGTTAGCAGACAACGAGCCAAACGAAAAAATAGCCAAATACACAGGACTGTCAGTTGCACAAATAGAAATGTTGTGTGCCGAGCTGAAAAAACTAAATTGATACCAATGTTATCAGGAACTGGTGGGCGTAGCTGATGCAGATGCTTTTTACCAAACTAAAAAAAACATGTTGTAAGCATTTAAGTCGGGCACAAAAAACAAGAATTGCAACCAATTTACACCTCACAAACAAGCGCCCTCTCTGCCCAACTTTTAGCTTCTCAAACAAGTTATTATCTTTGCCCCTCGTTTAGCGGCAAAAATACATCTTTAACCACAAAAAACAATCAATGAAATACGATGTAACAGTCATCGGGTCGGGTCCGGGCGGATATGTGGCAGCCATTCGCTGCGCACAATTGGGTTTTAAAACTGCCATTATTGAACGCTACCCCACTCTTGGCGGCACCTGCCTCAATGTAGGTTGTATTCCCTCAAAAGCCCTTTTAGACAGTACCGAACACTACCACAAGGCAGCACACCAGTTTAAAGAACACGGAATTATGATAGATGGCAATCTTACCATAGATTTTGCCCAAATGCTTCGCCGCAAAGACCAAGTGGTAAAACAAACCTGCGACGGGGTAAATTACCTCATGACCAAAAACAAAATTGCCGTTTACCACGGGCATGGCAGTTTTGTTGATGCCAACAACATAAAAATACAAAAACCCGATGGCAGTTCCGAAACCATTCAAACCGATAAAACTATTATAGCCACCGGCTCAAAACCTTCTACGCTGCCCTTTATTACCATAGATAAACAACGCATTATTACCTCTACCGAAGCCCTGAAACTGCCCGAAATACCCAAAAAAATGGTAGTCATTGGCGGAGGGGTTATTGGCTGCGAGTTGGGGTCGGTATATGCGCGCATGGGTACTGAGGTTGCCATAGTAGAGTACATGGAGCGCCTCATTGCCGGCATGGATTTTGACTTGGGGCATGAATTAGAGCGCTCACTCAAAAAAATAGGCATCAAAATGCACCTCAATACTGGCGTAACTGCCGTAGCCAATGAGGGCAACAGCGTAAAAGTAACCGCTCATAACCACAAAACCAATACCGATATTACCCTTGATGCCGATTACTGCTTGGTAGCCATAGGTCGCCGCCCCTATACCGATAACCTTGGGCTGGAAAACATAGGCATTACCCTAAACAAACGCGGACAAATACCCGTAAACCACCACCTCCAAACCGCCGTGCCGGGCATTTATGCCATAGGCGATGTGATAGAAGGCGCTATGCTTGCCCATAAAGCTGAGGAAGAAGGCATTTTTGTTGCCGAATTGATGGCAGGACAAAAACCTCACATAAACTACCTGCTCATACCGGGCGTGGTTTATACCTGGCCCGAAGCCGCCGGAGTGGGTTATACCGAGCAGCAACTAAAAGAGCAAAACCGAGCCTACAAGGTGGGTAAATTTCCGTTTAAAGCCAGCGGACGCGCCCGCGCCAGCATGGATACCGATGGCTTAATAAAAGTGCTTGCCGATGAAAAAACCGACGAGATACTGGGCGTTCACATGATAGGACCCCGAACTGCCGATATGATTGCCGAAGCAGTAGTGGCTATGGAGTACCGCGCCTCAGCCGAAGATATTGCCCGAATGAGCCACGCCCACCCCACTTTTACCGAGTCGTTTAAAGAAGCCTGCCTTGCCGCTACCGATAAACGGGCGCTGCATGTGTAGCCGGGTTAATATAGCAGCTATACTAATGCTGGTTGCTTCATATGTCATTGGGCGGAAAAAGCCGAGGCAAATTGGCGCTTAGTATCACCTCAAACGCTTCCACACAAACTGCTAATTGCTGTTTATCGGATGGGGTAAAGGCTACTGGTACATACCGGCGGTAAAGTTGCTCTAAACCAAATAGTAAACCCTCCGTTTGGTGGTAATGAAACAGGTATTGCGAAGTGTAAAATCGGTTAAAATGAACAAGAATTGGTTCGGTTTGTTGGGCAGTAGTTATGCCCGATAGTTCTAAGTATTGGGCTATTACCTGCTCATCGGTATCAGCCAATTGTTGGTAAAAAAGGGTACACAGCTCCGGAAATCGGTTTATTAACAGGCGGTCTATCATCATTTCTAACAGTACGTGGGCTACAAAGTACTTATATTTAACAATGCTGTTAAATTGTTGGCGATACAGCAGGTTTTTGAGCGTTTGTAAATGTTGTTCAAAAAAGACCGACTTATGAAACCAACTATCGGCAGCATGGTGGCTTTTTACCCCGTTGTTTAGGTGGGTTATAGGGTGCGTAGGAGAGTGGTTGGGCAAAATAAGCGCAGGCAGCCGCAGGTTTCGGTTGGTATTGCGCACTAAATCGGGCAGTATTAACCCGGCAGTATAGTGCGGTTGAGCATGGGTATGGTCAATAAAAAAATGGGCAAAATAGTTCATGTTGCTACAAAAATACACTAAAACTAACTATTTTCTCCTCTTTTTGGTTGCTTTGGGCGGGTATTTCGCCCTATTTAGTGTTTTTTCCGTAATTTTGGAATTAAAAAGAGGCAATATCGGTTTAGTAAATCGTGCCTCCTAAAAACAAGTTTTTACCAAACACCCCCTAATGCAAGGATTAGTTTTACAATCAACCGGCAGTTGGTATAAAGTACTCACCAACCATGGACAAGAAATAGAGTGCCGCTTAAAAGGAAAAATGCGGCAAGAAGATATAGAAAGCACCAACCCCGTAGCCGTGGGCGATGAGGTTATGTTAGAGCAAGAAGATGGTTTTGATACTGCCTCTATTACCGAAGTATTAACCCGCCGAAACTACATCATACGCCAATCGCCCCGAAAAAAATGGCAAAAACACATCATTGCTGCCAATATAGACCAAGCGCTGCTAATGATTACCTTTACTGAACCGCGTACTTCGCTTGGCTTTATTGACCGCTACTTGCTTACTGCCGCTATGTATGAAATACCGGCAGTATTGATTTTTAATAAGTACGATGCTTATAAAAAGAAAGACCTCCGCCTGCTGCAAGAAGCCCTCAAAATTTATGAGCCTTTGGGCTATAAATGCCTAACCGTTTCAGCCTTAACCGGGCAGGGGCTGCCAGAAATGGAGCAAGTTATGAAAGATAAAATCAGTCTTATATCGGGGCACTCAGGAGTAGGTAAGTCCACCCTTGTTAATGCCATTTCGCCCCAGCTCAACTTGGCTACTAACCAAATTTCAACTTTCAGCGGAAAAGGCATGCACACCACCACGTTTGCCTGTATGTATAAAATGCCAATGGGCGGTTTTATCATTGATACGCCGGGCATAAAGGAGTTTGGCATAGTTTATACCGAACCCGAAGAAATTAGCCATTACTTTCCCGAAATGCTGCCCTTGCTGCCCAATTGTAAATATGCCAACTGCCTGCACAGAAACGAGCAGCAATGCGCTGTTAAACAAGCCGTAGAAACCGGCAAAATTGCCGAGAGCCGTTATAACAGCTACCTTCGCATAGTAGAAGATGCAGAAGCCATTAATTACTGGGAGCGCGATTAGAGTGAAAAGTGAAAAATTAGGAGTTATGAGTTATGAATTAGAAATTACGACTACCAGCCCGATTTTGTTTCTCGCTAAGGCGCAAATTAGTTGTTAGTACTGATTACGATATACCATTTACCCACTGCAAATATCCACTACCACACACCATCTACTATTAGACTTTGGACAAACACCTA
>DDVC01000102.1:7551-7753 GCA_002345145.1 Bacteroidetes bacterium UBA2322 | reverse complement strand
CGGATAACACGGATATGGCTGATTTGCACGGATTTTTGGAATAATGGCTATTTACCTGCCCAATTTTTTTCACGCAAAGACGCTAATTAGTGGTTAGTACTATTACCATCCCGATTTTGTTTCACGCAAAGACGCAAAGGCGCAAATTGGTTATTATTTCTTAGTACTCACTACCCACATCCGGCAGCAATTAGCACGCGGA
>DDVC01000102.1:0-7299 GCA_002345145.1 Bacteroidetes bacterium UBA2322 | reverse complement strand
GTGGCTGATTTGCACGGATTTTTGGAATAATGGCTTCTCATCGGGTTAATAAAACGTGAGGTTAGTAGTATAATGGCATAGAGGGCTTACGTTTTTTCGCTTCAAACGGCCGTTTTGGGTGCATCTAAATAGGCGTTTTTAAGTGTTTATATCCTAAAACGAAGTTCCGAACTTGAAAGGCGAAGTTATAACCTTAATAGTTTGCAAAAGTTTTGCGAGTTTTTGCTAACAACTTGCCAATGTTCGCAAACATTTTGCAAACATTTTGCAAATGTTTGCAAGCATTTTGCAAGCTATTAAGGTAAAAACATCGTTTTTGATGCTTTCAACCCAATAAATGAAATAAAACAGTTGTTTATAGGACTAAAAAAGTACAAAAAGCCACTTTTAAGCACTCAGTAAGCGCTTATTACCCTGCCGCAGGTACATTTTTACCCCGCTTTTGATGTTGTAACCCACACTTTTGCACGGGTAAACAGGGTAAATGATTGGGCACACTTGCCTTTTTAGCAATTTATCCTCCCTAACAGCCGCTACATTATCGGGCGTAAACCTTATGCAGCCAAGTTTTGGGCAGCGGCAAATTTTGTTTTGCCCAAAGGCGCAAAGAAAAACCACCAATAACGCACATACCTTGCCACCCTTGCGGCTAAAACAAACCCATTGGTTAAGGCTAAAATACAGGGTAAGTAGTTACAAAAAAGTAAATTTTACCTAAGTTTGCGCTTTTTGCTTCCACACATAAGCCTCTTCAATATGCTCCTGCCTGCTGCTGCTGAAAAAACTGCCCACCGGTGGCTAACCATTTTACCCGCTCTGCTGGGTTGGCTGGCATGGATACCCATTGGGATTACCCCTCTGCTGTTTGTAATGTTTGTGCCGCTTTTATACCTATCCGAAATAGCTGCCAAAGGCAGTAAAACATTGGGCGGCGGGTGGCTATTTTACCGGGTTTTCGGCTGCTTTTTATTGTTCAATCTGTTTACCACCGACTGGATTGCCGGCGCTACCTGGGTGGGTATGCTGTTTGCCGTAGTAACCAATGCCCTGCTCATGTGTGTGCCTTTTATGTTGTTTTTTCAAACCTTAAACCGGTTGGGTGGCAGAGTGGGGTATTTATCGTTTATACTGTACTGGCTGGCGTTTGAACACCTGCACCAACGCTGGGAACTTGCCTGGACGTGGCTCAACCTGGGCAATGCCCTAAGCGCTTACCCTTCTTTTATACAGTGGTATGCCTATACCGGCTCCGGCGGCGGCACATTGTGGGTGTTGTTGGTAAATATGCTCGTATTTAGGGCTTTTATGCAGTACTGGGGCATGGGTAAATGGGCGCAAACATTGGGTAAAAACCAAACATCGGGCAGGGTTTTTCTGCCATCGGCATTGGTTTTTATGGTTCCCATACTCCTTTCGTTGGGCATGTTTTATACTTATACCGAAACGGGCAAGCCGGTAGAGGTGGTTATAGTGCAACCCAGCGAAAACCCTTACCATATACCCACCGAGCAGGAAGCCAATGAGCAAGTGCAGAAAATGCTCGCCCTTGCCCAAAAACAACTTACTCCCAATACCCAATACCTGCTGCTGCCCGAAACCGCCTTGCCCGATGCCTTTTGGATAGACGGGTTTACCCAACACCCGCGCACCAAGCAGCTTAGGCAGTGGCTGCAACAATACCCACAACTAAAAATAATAAGCGGCATTACTGCCCTGCAACACTACCCGCAGCCCGGCGCCACCCCTACTGCCCGAAGTTATCTCAGCAAATCGGGCAGTTATGACGTATATAACTCATCGGCACAAATAGATACCGGTATTGGGGTACAGTTTTACCACAAATCAAAATTGGTACCGGGCGTGGAGCGCATCCCCTACCAGTCGGTTTTTGGGTTGTTGTCGCCTTTGGCAGAAGCGTTGGGCGGCGGCATTGGCAGTTTTGGCAGCCAACCGGAGTGCGGCGTTTTTACGGCAAACGGCGGTTTTGCCATAGCGCCGGTTATTTGTTACGAATCGGTTTTTGGGCAGTATGTAACCCGGTATGTAAAAAAAGGAGCACAACTGCTGTTTATAATGACCAACGATGGTTGGTGGGGTAATACCGCCGGCTACCAACAGCACCTGCATTATGCCTCTATGCGCGCCATAGAAACCCGCCGAAGCATAGCCCGGGCAGCCAATACCGGCATATCGGCATTTATTGACCAGCGCGGAAGGAGAACCAAAACCCTTGCTTGGCAACAAACCGACGCCCTGCGCCATACCCTGCTTGCTAATGACCGGCTTACTTTTTATGCCCAATATGGCGATTACCTTGGCAGAACTGCCGTTTTGCTATCGGGTTTGCTGCTTTTGCTTACCTTTGTGGGCAAGTTTACCACCCACCACACCCAAAAAATTACCTGAAAATTGGAAAACAATACCAACGTTAGCCCACTTACTCCCAACCAACTTTGGCAACTTTGCCAAACCGTACAACAGATTGCCAAAGAAGCAGGCGCTTTTATCCGTTCAGAAGCCGGAAAAGTAGCCGCCGCCGATATTCAGCTCAAATACCACAATAATTTGGTGAGTTATGTGGACACTACATCGGAAAAAATGCTCATTGGCGCGCTGCAACCCCTTTTGCCCGATGCGGGTTTTATTGCCGAAGAAAACACCATTGCCCGAAACGATAACCAACCCTGGCAGTGGATAATAGACCCCCTTGACGGCACTACCAATTTTTTATACAACCTGCCCTCTTATGCCGTAAGCATTGCCCTTGCCTATAAAAACCAACCCGTGCTGGGCGTGGTGTATGAGGTAAACCGAAGCGAGTGTTTTTGGGCGGTAAAAGGCGGCGGTGCATTTTTGAACCAACAACCCATAAGTGTAAGCAATACCGCCACCCTGCCCGATGCACTCATAGGCACCGGTTTTCCGTATTACGATTTTGCGGTGGTTGACAAATACCTGCCCATACTGCAAACCCTTATGAAACAAACCAAAGGCATCAGGCGGTTTGGGGCGGCTGCCGTAGATTTGTGCTATGTAGCCTGCGGCAGGTTTGACGCTTTTTTTGAACACAGCCTCCTCCCTTGGGATGTGGCAGCCGGCAGCCTCATAGTGCAGGAAGCCGGCGGCAAGGTATCCGATTTTTCGGGCAAGCGACATTACCTCTTTGGTAAAGAAATTATTGCCTCAGCGCCGGGCTTGTTTGAATCTGTCTTGCCCCTGTTTGAGCAATGGCACAAAGGTTAGTGCGGGTAAATATCCATAATGTATTGCCCAAACAAGGATTTTTACCTACCTTTGGGGGCTTAAGTAATCTTATTTGGCTCTAAACTTAATGCCGTGCTACGTATAGACGCTCACTCGCACATTATTCCCGATAAATTGCCCCGTTTTGCCGATAAATTTGGTTACGATGGGTTTATTCACTTAGAACACCACCGGCAAGGGTACGCCAAAATGATGATTGGCAACAAGTTTTTCAGAGAAATTGAAGAAAACTGCTGGAGCGCCGAGCGCCGTTTTGCCGATATGGAGCGCACCCAAATTGATATTCAGGTGGTTTGCACCATTCCGGTTATGTTTAACTATTGGGCTAAACCCAACGATGCCCTGCAAACCTCCCAATTTTTGAACGACCATATTGCCGATGTAGTTGCCCGATACCCTAAACGCTTTATAGGCTTGGCTACCGTGCCTATGCAAGACCCACAGCTTGCCATACAAGAGCTGGAACGCTGCATGAAAGACCTTAAATTGGCAGGTGTGCAAATAGGCTCGCATATAAACGACTGGAACCTGAGCGCCCCCGAACTAAGCCCGTTTTTTGAAGCCTGCGAAAGCATGGGCGCTGCCGTATTTGTGCACCCATGGGATATGATGGGCAGCAGCAGTATGCAGCGCTATTGGTTGCCCTGGTTGGTAGGTATGCCTGCCGAAACTTCGCGCGCCATTTGTTCCATGATTTTTGGCGGCGTTTTTGAGCGGCTGCCCAATCTTAGGGTCATGTTTTCGCATGGCGGAGGCGCTTTTGCCGGCACGCTGGGCAGAATTATGCACGGTTTTAATGCCCGACCCGATTTAGTGGCTATTGACAACCCCTACCCGCCTACCAAATATCTTGGTCAGTTTTGGGTAGATACGCTGGTTTTTGATGCCGATATGATGCTACAAAACCTTAAACTGTTTGGCGCCGATAAAATAGCGCTGGGCTCTGATTACCCCTTTCCGCTGGGCGAACTCAATACCGGCGCACTGGTAGAAAGCATGAACTTAGATAAAACCACACTCCAAAAAATTTACTACCAATCTGCCCTCAGTTGGCTCAACCTGAAAGAGGAAGATTTTATTTAACCCACCCCCAACCAAAG
Organism: Bacteroidetes bacterium UBA2322; assembly: GCA_002345145.1. GTDB lineage: Bacteria > Bacteroidota > Bacteroidia > Chitinophagales > UBA2359 > UBA2359. The sequence continues at coordinate 2,935 of DDVC01000102.1, read as the reverse complement.
CAGCCCCACATACCCCCCCCAGAAACAGTCAATTCTGCAATAATTGTAAGTTCTTAGTTAGTCTTTTTTGCTGCTTTTTTATCAAGAAAAAAGTAGATAAGGTTAAGAGTTGTACGGCTGTTGAAGTTAGAAGTAGGTTATTGGGAATAGCAGAGCAATTTGCTGTAAGGAATATCGGAAAATTATTAAAAAATAATTGCAATTGACCATCTTTGACATAACCCCCATGAACATTCAGCAATTTATCCAAAACGCCTTAGCCGAAGATGTGGGCAATGGCGACCATACCTCGCTTGCCTGTATTCCGCCCGATGCTATGGGCAGCGCCAAACTGCTCATTAAAGAAGCCGGTATTATAGCCGGTGTAGAGCTGGCAGTACAAATATGCCAAGTGGTTGATGCCAACCTACAAGTACAGGTATTGATACCCGATGGCACACCCGTACAGCCCGGCAATATAGGGCTTACCGTAGCGGGCAGCAAACAATCTATCCTAAAAGCCGAGCGACTGCTGCTCAATTGTATGCAGCGCATGAGCGGCATTGCCACCCTTACCAACCGCTACGTGCAAGCCATAAACGGCGCCAACGCCCGCATTTTGGATACCCGAAAAACTACGCCCGGTTTCCGGTATTTTGAAAAATGGGCGGTGCGCTTGGGCGGAGGGCATAACCACCGCATGGGGCTGTATGATATGGTTATGATTAAAGACAACCACCACGATTACTGCGGCGGCATAGTAAACGCCCTGCACCGCACCCGCCAATACCTTACCCATAACCGCCTCCCCCTACAAGTGGAAATAGAAGTGCGCAACCTGCAAGAGTTAGAACTGGTACTGCAAACCGGTATGGCAGACCGCATTATGTTTGATAATTTTGATGTGCCCACCACCCGCCGAGCAGTAGAAATGGTAAACGGGCAGTACGAAACCGAATCATCGGGCGGCATAACCCTCCAAACTGTGCGCGGTTATGCCCAAACCGGCGTTGATTTTATTTCGGTAGGCGAGCTTACTCATTCTTACAAAAGTATGGATATTAGCCTGAAAGCAGTGTAAAATTAGCGCTGCTGCGCACTAAAATAAACCTCATAAACCCTTGCTGCACCTTTACGGCTATTATTGTGCAGCCCTTTTTTGCTAAGGGTTTGGGGGTAAGCCATTGTGCCGGTAAAGGTTTAAAATGGGGTAAACATTGGTTTGTACGGAGGCGGTAGGCCGGCGTAACTTTGGGGTAGCAATGCACTACAGCACACCCGGTTTATTCATTTTTAACATCCTAACCCCCCACATCTCTGTTTATGACTTTGCACAAAAACCTTACGTTGCCGGTATTTTTGCTGGCGTTATTTTTTGTTAGTTCTTGCAGTTTTAATGTTTCCACCGCAAGCATAAGCAATGTTTTGTTATGCTATGCGCCGGTTAACAAAGTCTGCCCTGCCGATAAAACCGTATTTTCGCCCGATGCCCCGATGTTTTTTGTATCGTGCAATTTAAACTTTGCCCCTGCCGACACCCAAATAAAGTTTGCATGGTTTAATACCGATGGGCAACGCTTTTTGATAGACGAAGTGATTTTGCGCGCCGGCGATATTGGCTCCGGTTCTACTTTCAGCCTAAACTCCACACTCAGCAAACCTAATAACGGCTGGCCTGCCGGCAACTACGAGTTGGTTATTTCGCTCAATACCGACAATTTTAAGCCTATTGTAAAAACCTTTAAAGTTATGTAAAACTGTAAGGTTTTGTAATGCATTGCTTACGGCAATACCTTTGGGTGTTGCCGTTTTTTTATCTCCTATACCCTTTTTTGCCAAGTTTGGAGCATAATAACCTATCAAAGTAGCCACGGATACACAAATTGAAAAACATTAAAGGTTATTGTATTAAGATGCAAAAGTTAGTTATACTCGGGCACAGATAACATTATATAAAACTTTGCGGTAAAAACAATTAAAAACTTTATTTAAAATCTATTCCTAAACAGCTATAAAAAAATCCCCTCACCCCCATACAACCATACAAAATAACACGTATTATTGTGCCAACTATAAACAAAATACCCTCCTCCCGATGATGATAGCAACACATACATATAATATTCCAAACCAATATATAGCCCACATCGGGCAGTTTGCCGGCGGGTAGGGCATCCGCCATAGCGCGTTTTTGTGTTTTCTGAAGTTTTATACGCTTTTATCTCATTTTTTAACACAAAAACATTTAATTCCCATGAAAAAACTATTCTCTTCTTTATATTTTCAGGTATTGGTATTTTGCATAGCCGCAGGCGCTATGCCGGGTTGTGGCAGTTGGTTTGGGGGTAAACAGAAAGACGCGGCATCAGCACAAACCGCTAACACAAATACCCGCCTTGTTCCATTGGACTCCTTGCTGGTTAAAAAAGAGTGTTACTCTATGGAGGTGCTTGGCAGATTGGCATTTAAGAATGATACGCTTCTTCGATGTATATATCGGTTTGATACGAGTGCTAACAAATGCAGACTTAGACCTGATTTGACTTTTGAAACAGCCTTTACAAAACCTGAGTTCAAACAATTTTTCAATATACCCCCCGATTTTACGGTAGAACACTGGAAAGATATACAAGGGCACCCTCATCATTGGATGTTCTACAAAGGCATAAGAATTGATTACCACGACCCGATTGGGTTTGTTACAGATAGCACCGGTTGTAATAGGGGGGCAAGAATAGAATATTTTTACCCCAAAGGCGAACCCGAAAACATACAAGTAAGCCCGGAAGTGGCTATTGATTCGGCAGTAGCATACTACAAGCGTTATTACAAATACCCGTTGCCCCAAACAAAGTACAACACCAAATTAGCATACTACATAGAAAGTGGAGCGAAAAATTACATTTATTTATGCCACAAAGTTGATTTATCTATAATATATTTTTATGTCAGTACA
>DDVC01000056.1 GCA_002345145.1 Bacteroidetes bacterium UBA2322 | reverse complement strand
CCACAGGCAGTATTTCTTCAAACAATTTTCCGTTTATGTATGGAAAATCGGCAAGTTGTTCATCTAAATTTTTAAATCGGTTTTCTTTGGGTGTGTTCAGCGCCTGAAACAGTTCTTGGAGTTTAGCGGCAAGGTCGCTGCCGTCTGTATTGGTGCGTTGTTCTATGTAATCCTGAAATTGTTGTTTGTTGAAAATGGTGGTGTCTTCGGCAAATAGGCAAAACAGAATACGCACGAGGTAAACCTCTAATGGGTGTCCGGTATAGCCTATTTCTTCCAACCTATCGTGGAGTTTACCCATCAACTCGGCTGCTTTTATGTTTGCAGGGTCTTGCTCTTTGTAAACTTTTTTTTGGTAGCCAATTAAGTAACCAAAATGCTGCACGTTGTTTACCAAGTCGGCAAGTTTAAAATCAACTGTTTTATTGTCTTCAAGGTCATACAGCCTAAAGTTTTCAAAGTCAGCAATCAGTATAAATTTGGGGAGTTCGTGTTCTTTAAGTCCATACGTATAGTCAATGGCTTGCGAGTAGGCTCTGTCAAGGTTTTTACCCCTGCTTTTCATTTCTATTAAAATTGTTCCTTTCCAGAGCAGGTCAATGTAACCATCTTTGTCGTCTAATTTTTTCACTCTATGCTCAAAAGTAGAAACGCGTTTGCTGCTAATGCCAAACACATTAAAAAACTCCACTAAAAATGGTTTTGCATCGGCTTGTTCGTTTAAAGTGTTTGCCCATTCTTTTGAGAATTGTAATGCTCGGTCTTTTATTTCGTTCCAGCTTAGTGCCATAGTAGTGGGTGTTTGCTGTTGTTGGTTTATCTATTAGGTAAGGCGTTTGGGTCAAACTTAGCTGTTGCTGCCAGTTTTATGATGTTCCAATAGCCATTTTCAAGCAAACCGCCGTTGTTGTAGTAGCCTCTTTGTTTGAGCAGTTGGTGCATAAGCGGGTAGTTGTAGGGGGGGGCGCTCATGAGTAGGTGGTGTTCTACGTGGTAGTTTACATGGTGCGGGGCAAAAAGCAGGCGCTCAACAAAGTTGGCATAAGTGGTTCGGGTATTGGTTATTTCGTTATGCCTGTCGGGTACTACGCTGTGTTCGGCAATAGAGCGCACGCGTAGGCAAAACTGATTGGTTGTGAGCAATGCGCCTACCCAAAGCAAGTATAACCACGCTACCCCCAAACTGCTAAAAATTGCCAGCATAATGAACTGTGCCAGTAGGGGATAGCGCAGGTTTTGCCAAGCCTTGCGCACTATGTGAGGTAGGGTGCGGTTTTGTGTGGGTGTTTTTACCGCTTGCCCACCTAAATTATACTCCAGCAGCCCCATGTGCATGGCAAAAACGGCTATGTAGGCTTTTATGCCGGTTAAGCCCAGCAGGTCGCGCAGTATTTTGCGCGCCATACTAATTTTGGTGGTAGGGTAGCCGGTAGTAAGGGTTAAATCGGGGTCATCATCGGCTCCTACGTGCAGGTGGTGTTGCAGGTGGTAGGGGCGGTATTGCTCTACATTGTGCAAAATAGGGTAAGCGCCCAACCAGTTACCTATCCATTCGTTTACCCTTTTAGAGGTAAACAAGGCATTATGCGAAGCATCGTGCATAATGATGGCACAGGCAAGTTGTTTGCCGCCCAGTATAAATAAGGCAACTACAATGGTAAGTACATTAGGAAACAACCCGGCAAGGGCAAAGGCAAACACTATCCAACCCCAGGTATGGAGTATTTCGAGGGTAGCTTTTAGGTTTGATTTTTGGCGCAGTTGGGCAATTTCTTCTACACTAAGGTATTGGCGTACAGTAGTCATAAGCTTGGGGTAATAGTTATGTTTACCCGAGCAAAGATACTGAAAAAAACGGTTGAGCCCTAAAATGGCAAACAGCAATTGTTAGGTATGGTTTGCAACAAACCCCAATTACCTGGGCACTTCAATGGTTTTGAGCAGTTGGTCAATGATTTGGTCGGTAGTAGTTCCTTCCATTTCTTTATCGGGGCTAAGAATGAGGCGGTGTCGCATAACCGGTTTGCACAGAAACTGAATGTCTTCGGGTGTTACAAAATCTCTGCCTTGCATGGCTGCTGCGGCTTTTGCTCCGTTCATAATAGCCAGCGATGCGCGTGGCGAGCCGCCTAAGTAAATATCTTTGCTGTTTCGGGTAGCCTGAACAATTTGGGCAATGTATTGGAGCAGTTTATCATCAATAAGTACCTGTTTTACCAAATTTCGGTATTGCAGCAATTGGGGTACACTCACTACCGGCTGCACATCATTCAGTTGTTGGGTGGGTTGATGCCGGTGAAACCGCTCTAAAATTTGAACTTCTTCTTCAAAATCGGGATAATTTACCTCTATTTTAAACAAAAACCGGTCTAACTGGGCTTCGGGCAGGCGGTAGGTGCCTTCGTGTTCAATGGGGTTTTGCGTAGCCAGCACCATAAAGGGCGGGGGCATTACAAACCGATTGCCGTCTATACTTACCTGCCGCTCTTCCATTACCTCAAACAGGGCTGATTGTGTTTTAGCGGGGGCGCGGTTTATTTCGTCAATGAGTACCAGGTTGGCAAAAACCGGACCCTTTTTGAAATCAAATTCCGATGTTTTGAAATTGTAAACCGAGGTGCCCAATACATCGGAGGGCATTAAATCGGGGGTAAACTGAATACGGGCAAACTGTGTATTCACCGTTTTGGCAAGCAGTTTGGCGGTTAGGGTTTTGGCTACGCCGGGCACACCTTCTATAAGTACATGCCCATCGGAGAGCAGCGCTATGCAAAGCAGCTCTAAAAACCGATGCTGACCTATGATAATTTTACCAATTTCTGCTTTTACATCGTTTACCATGCCGTTTACGCCACTCATGTCTATGCGGCTTTCAAAATTTGGGTCGTCTGATTGGTTGAGCATGTGAGGACGTGTGTCTGTAATGTTATGAGTTATGAGTTATGAGTTATGCTTTCCTAAAAAACCTTGCCCGATTTTGTTTCTCGCAAAGGCGTAAAGTAGTGGTTATTTCTTTGTACTCACTACCAATTTTTCACTATTCACTATTCACTCCCACTACCAGCCCGATTTTTATTTCTCGCAAAGACGCAAAGGCGTAAAGTAGTGGTTATTTCTTTGTACTCACTACCAATTTTTCACTATTCACCAACCACTACCGGTTACAGCCAGCCTTGTTTGCGCATCCAGTCATCGTTATATACTTTGGCAACATAGCGGCTGCCGTGGTCATGAAAAATAATAACCACCATATCGGTAGGTTTGAGCAGGTGTTTTAGCTGAATAACCCCCATAAGGGCAGACCCGGCAGAGTAACCGGCAAAAATGCCTTCTTCTTTGGCAATGCGCCGAGCCATAATTGCGCCGTCTTTATCGGTTACTTTTTCAAAATGGTCAATGTATTTCATGTCGTAATTAGCGGGCACAAAGTCTTCGCCAAATCCTTCCGATATGTAAGGGTGAACCTCGTTGTAATCTATTTCGCCGGTTTCGTGGTATTTTTTCAGCAGTGAGCCGTAGGTGTCAATAGCCCAAACCTGTATATTGGGGTTTTGCTCTTTTAGGTATTTAGCGGTGCCGGTTACGGTGCCGCCGGTGCCGGCAGCCACTACAAAATGGGTAATTTTACCTTCGGTTTGTTGCCAAATTTCAGGACCGGTACTTTCGTAGTGGGCAAGGCGGTTGGCAAGGTTATCATATTGGTTTAGGTGCAGGGAGTTGGGTATTTCTTGGCTCAACCTGCGAGCAACGGAGTAGTACGATTTGGGGTCATCGGGTTCTACATTAGTGGGGCACACAATTACCTCTGCTCCTACTGCCCGCAGAATATCCATTTTTTCTTTCGATTGTTTGTCGGTAGTGGTAAAAATGCACTTGTATCCTTTAACAATGGCAGCCAGCGCCAAGCCCATACCGGTATTGCCCGATGTGCATTCTATAATAGTACCGCCGGGTTTTATGCGTCCTTCTTGCTCGGCAACTTCCAGCATTTTGAGCGCCATGCGGTCTTTTACCGAGTTGCCGGGGTTAAACGATTCTACTTTTGCCAGCACGGTGGTTTCTATGCCAAAAGACTGCGGTATGCGGTTCAGTTTTACCATAGGCGTATTGCCTATGGTTTCTAATATGTTGTGGTAATACATGAATACTGTTTTGGGGCAAAGATAGGTAAAATTACCGTATCGGGAGGCATAAATTTTGCCTTTGGGTGCAATAGGGTTTAGGTAAGGCGTTGCTTGTTTTGGCTTGCGGCTATCAGTTTTTGCAGTCTTGCCACTTGCGTTTTAGGCTGTTTGGCGCTCAATACCCAATGCTGCATGGTTTTTTGGTAATAGGGTGGTTGGGTGGTAAAAAACAACCATGCCGGCTCATGTTGTTTAAATTGTTGTTCCATATCGGGCGGAAACTCCGCCGGTTTGTTTTCGTAGCTGTAAATAACCGATTTATCTTCTTTGCGTTGTTGGTATAAAACCAAACCGGCGGGCTGCATTTTACCTTCGGATATCAGTTTTTCGGCTTTTTCAATGTTTACCTTACTCCATATACTTTTAGGATTTCGGGGAGTAAACCGTATGCAATAGCTGTTGGCATCTACGCTTTTTCTGATGCCGTCTATCCACCCAAAACAGAGCGCTTCATCAACCGATGCCGACCAGGTAAGACCGCACTTGCCGGTACTTATTTTGTAGTAACCCACTACTATCTCTTTTTCGGTTTGGTGGTTTACCTCCAACCACCGCCGAAACGAAGCGGCATCGGGAAAAAAAACGGGCATCATGTGTAGTATCGGAATTTGTATAAGGTAATTGTGCAGGTATTTTAACCCAAAATTTGTTGCAAATAAAGGTTTAATTTTTTATCTTTGCAACAAAACGATGCTTATGAATGGTAAAAAACATGTGCGCTTTGACTGGGCAGCAAAAAATATACTTCGGGATAAGAAAAATTTTGGCATATTAGAGGGCTTCCTCTCCGAGTTGCTCAAAGAAGACGTTAAAATTACCGGCTTATTGGAAAGCGAAAGCAATCAGGAAGCAGAAAACGATAAGTTTAATCGGGTTGATTTATATGCCGAAAACACAAAAGGCGAACACTTTATAATAGAGGTTCAAAATACACGCGAGTTAGATTACCTGATGCGCATGTTGTTTGCCACCTCAAAAGCCGTAACCGAATACTTGCCGGCAAGCGCAAAATATGCCGAAATTAAAAAGGTTATTGCCGTAAGCATTGTTTACTTTGATTTGGGCAAAGGTGATGATTATATTTACGTGGGGCAAACAAAATTTATAGGTTTGCACACTAATAAAGAACTGCAATTATCGGCAGCACAAAAAAAGATATTAGGAAGGACAACCGTGCATCAGGCTTATCCCGAATATTACTTAATAAGAACAACCAAGTTTAACAACATCATTAAGGATACGCTTGATGAGTGGATTTACTTCTTAAAGAACAGCGAAATTTTAGACAATTTTAAGGCAAAAGGAATGCCCGAAGTAAGAGAAAAACTCAACTTGCTAAACTTGCCCGAAAAGGAGCGGCGCAGGTATAAGTATTTTTTAGAGAGTTTGCACGACGAAGCAAGTTATGCCGCCACCATCAAAATAGAGCGCGAAGAAGCTATTGAAAAAGCACGCAAAGAAACAAGAGCAGAAGTTAGAGCAGCAATGCAAGAAATGATGAACGCAGAACGTGAGCGGGCAAAGGCTGCCATAGAGGAGGAGCGCAAACGAACCGAAACCGCCATAGAAGAGGAGCGCAAACGAACCGAAACCGCCATAGAAGAGGAGCGCAAGCGCTCCGAAACCGCCATAGAAGAAGAGCGCAAGCGCTCCGAGGCTGCGGCAGAAAAACAAAAAAAGAATCAGCAACACGAAATTGCACTAAAACTGATAGCAACCGGCATGAACAATGCCGAAATTGCCACCATAACAGGTTTACCCGAAAAAGAGGTAAAACAATTGCGCAAAAAGTCATAATTTTGCAGCCTAATTATTGCCCTATAAACCAACCTAACTCCTGCTCAACTGCCATGTTACCCAATTTTACTATAACGCTGTTGTTTGTTTGTGCGATAGGTATTTTAACCCATGCCGCCGTTTTTGCCCAAAACGAACCGTTAAACAACCGCCACCAATTGCCCGATGAGCTTTCGCAAACGGTGCGTCAAAAAATAGACTCTTTAACCAATACCGCTTATGCCAACTTAGATTACCTTAACCGCCAAATGCAGGCAGTAGAGGTAGAGGTAAATAACAACGGCATATTAGAAATTAACGGCAATAGCGTGGATTTGGTAAACCCAATGACCGATATTTTAAACGGCGTAGAAAAACTAACCCGCGCCGCCGGCTTACCCGATGCCGATATGCAAACCCTGAAAGAACAGGTAAATGAGCTGCCCACTTACCTAAAAACCGGCTGGGACCGGCTTAAAGAATGGACAAATATGCCGTCAACACCCCAAAATGAGCCAGCAGCCACTCCCGCACCCAAGTAAACATACTTGGTATATGGTAGTAAGTACTTGGCAGATGGTATGCGGTAGTCCGTAGTCAGTAGTGGGTACTAACACACTCCTAACTTTTCACTACCCTATTGAGTCTTTATTTTAAAAATCTGTGCAAATCAGCCGCATCCGCGTTATCCGTGTGCTACTTTGCGCCGGTTTTGCGTCCATACCTTTGTGTGCCATTTTACACCAAACTCGGGCAGATTGTACTGCCCCCTTCACCTCCTCTAACCAAAAGGTAATTATGCTTGGTAACCTTCTTCTTCTTATAACCTGCCTGTTCCTTTGGGGGCTACTACAAGTTACCGCTACTCCCATGCCCGGTGGCGACAAAGGAGTGGGTTATGCTTTTATGATGGTAATTTGTGCCGGTGGTTTTTTTGTACTTAGCGGCTTGCTGGCTTGGTATATGGGCGCTAACCACTACTTTAACTGGGTAAAAATAGCCCCAATTGGGGTAAACCGGCTTATTTTAGGCGTTTGGTTGATGTTTGCTTTTTCGGTTATGGCTATGGCTGTGTTTAGGGTAGAGTGGCATAAGGGCGAGTTTCCGGCATATTTGCATTGGTTGGCGCTAAACCATGCAGCGTTATGGCTGCCGGTGCTAATGTTTGTACCAATAGCCCTGTTAATCAATACCCAAAAACCGGCAGATACCGCGCCGCTGCTCATAAAAATTCCGATGCTGGCAGCCGTTGGGTGTAGTGTGGTAATGGGTTCGGGCTTATTGTGGGGATACGTTACTGCTTCGGTAAAAAATCAGACCAGACAATTGGAAGAGTATAAAAATGCCGAAAATCAACAGCAAAAACAACACCTTGAATACATAGCCCAACAACAACTTACCGACCCGATAGTAAACATCTTGTCGCTTACGGGCAGATATACCGATGCCGTAGTGCGCAATGCTGCCATAGAAAAGGTAAAAATGCACCCCAACTGGGAAGATGAACTGATAAGATTATTGGCAGAAACCGAATGGGCATCAGAGGTTTATTCGTTTATTGATGGTAATAAAGTGCAAAATCCTCATCGGTTTGTAGAGCCGCTCAAAGCAGGTATGCACCGTTTGGCTGCCACTATTCGCACCACCATTAAGGACTCAAACAACCTGCAAAACTGGCAGTTTGACCACATGGGTTTAGACCGTTTGTTTAGAGCCATAGACGAGCAGTTTTTATTACCCAATGCCAACTACCGCCCTGCCGTTTTAGAGCTGCGCAAGGCTTTGGATACACCCAAACCGGAGCGTTTTGAAAAGGTTAAGTTTAACGTAACCCCACTGATAGACAAATGGCTTAAAAAACACTCAAACCAATAAGCCCGATTGCGCACTAAATGATTACCCGCCCAAGGCTGCTTCTTCTCCGTCTGCCGGTTCTGCTGTTTGTAAGTAGCTTTCTTCGCTGTATCGGGTAGAGTATATGTACAGCGCCAGTGCAGCCAGAAGAGCCAAAATTACAAAAAACAGGAAATAGGTAGTTTCATTTATTTTGGGGCTGCCATCGGGGTTTTGGATAAACTTATTAACAAAAGCCGCAATAAAATTGCCTGCCGATACAGAGAGTAGGTAAAAACTCATCACAAACGATTTTAACTGATTGGGCGCTTGTGTATAGGCAAACTCAAGCGCCGTAACCGATACCATTACCTCTGCCGCCGTAAGTAATACATAGGCAAATAACTGGTATAAAATGGTGGGCTTTACACCTCCTTGTATGAGCGATGCCACAAAGGCGCATACCACATAAGACAATGCCGCAATTACAACGCCTATGGTTATTTTTCTGAGACCGGTTAGCTGCATATACTTACCTGCAAACGGGTAAATAACAAAGGTAAACAACGGCACAAACAGCAATATCAGTATAGAATTGAGCGACTGTATTTGCGAGGCTAACAGGTCAAATTGGGTAAAGCCAAGGTTTACTGTAAGGTTCATTTTTTGAGCCTGTAACAGCCATGAGGAGCCGGTTTGCTCAAACAATGACCAAAAAACGGCTACTATGGCATAAATAGGTATCAGGTTTGCCATAGCCTTTATGCCCTGCGGACTGCGCAATGCCTCCATATACTTGTTTACGCCTACCGGCGGCACACGCACAAACTTGTTTCTGCCCAACCAAAAAATGAGGGTTGCAATAAACATTAACACGCCCGGAATGGCAAATGCTATATTAGGACCGTAAACCTGAAGCAAAATAGGGGTGAGTATCATTGAAATTGCCGCCCCCATATTGATGGAAATGTAAAAGTACCCGAAAATTTTATCCAACAGGTCTTTATTCTTTTCCGAAAACTGGTCACCCACGTTAGCAGAAACACAGGGTTTGATACCACCCGACCCAAGCGCTATAAACATAAGCCCAAAAAATAAGCCGGTGCGCGTATCATCTATGGCTAAAAACAAATGACCCAAACAATACACTAATGAGAGCCAGATAATGGTTTTATATTTTCCCCAGAACACATCAGCAAGAATAGCGCCAAAGAGCGGAAAAGCATAGTTTGCCGTTCCAAATAAGTGGTAGTAGTACTTAGCTTCGCCTTCACTCATGTAATCGGGCGCACCGGTAGAGGTGCTTAGGTATTGGGTCATAAATACCACTAATATGGCTTTCATGCCATAGTAACTGAACCGCTCGGCAAACTCATTGCCTATAATATAAGGCACACCGACCGGCATTTTTGAGGGACTTGCAGACATGTTGGTTGTTGTTTTTATTGTGTGGCTGCAAATGTAGCTAAAAACAAAAAACAAAAAGTATAATGCTGCTAATTCAGTTAGGCAATTTAATGAGTTATACCTCACGCAGCTAAGTTTTGGACAACAGAAACATGAGTTATGAGTTATGAGTTATGAGTTATGAGTTATGAGATGTGAGTTATGAGTTATGAGTTATGAGATGTGAGTTAGGAGATGTGAGTTAGGAGTTAGGAGTTATGAGTTATGAGTTATGAGTTATGAGTTATGAGTTATGAGTTATGAGTTATGAGTTATGAGTTATGAGTTATGAGTTAGGAGTTGTGAGTTATGAGTTGTGAGTTATGAATTTACCCACTAACCCCTACTCAAAGCTATTGGGCAACCGCTAACAAATTTTTTCAAAAAAATTAACAGCAGCCTTTCATTTTACAGAAAATAATGCCTACCTTAACGCTATCTTTTTCATTTGATAACTTTCAAAAAATAAATTGACCTATGCACACTACCATCACGTTTAATGAACTGCGCAGAATTAAAGACAGCTTGCCCCACGGTAGCACCCACGCCATTGCCGAAGCGCTTAACATCTCTGAAGAAACAGTAAGAAATTATTTCGGAGGCACGCATTATGACACAGGTGAAACGGTGGGTGTACACTTTGAACAAGGACCCGATGGCGGTATTGTTTACTTAGAAGACATGGCTATTTTGGAAAAAGCCCGCGAAATTTTGGCGAAATTTGAAACCGAAACAATTCATCACGAGTAAAACAAAACTAAATTTCTTTACCACAACTTGTAGGACATTTGGTTTTTGTGTTACCTACCCCTACATAAAACGGGCAATACCTTTCACCGCTATTGCCCGTTTGTATTTTGTAGTTATTTAGCAAAAATAGCATCTACTTGGCTCTTTATGATTTTAGTTGAGGCATATAGTTTTTTCCCAATACGAAG
>DDVC01000064.1 GCA_002345145.1 Bacteroidetes bacterium UBA2322 | reverse complement strand
AAAATATAGTAGCAATTAAAAAACGAAGAAGGCGCTTGTTCTCCCGATGCCGGATTTTGGGGCATAGGATGGTAAAGCCGCCAAAATGGCGAAAAAAATTCTGCCCCGCCACAGCCGGTTTCCTTATGAGTAAAGGGCTGAGGCAATAACAACCCCCATTTTGACAGCAAAAAATTTCCGGAAAAATGCTGAAAAATTTCATATATCACTTTAAAACAAAAAAAATGTATCTATCCCGATAAAAAAAACGGTAAAACTATTGACTATTTTGCGTAAAATTGCGTTCAGATACACAGATAAACCCAAGTTGCATGGCAGCTAAACCTTATAGGTTTCTAAAAACCTATAAGGTTTAAAAAATGTATTCGGGGCACAACCAATTTTTCTCTACTTAGCAAACCCATAAACTCACTTTTTCATCACCACAAAAACAACGAATTTTTATGAAAAACAAACTACATTTCCCGATGGTAGCCTTTGTGCTATGTATTAGTTTTATTTTTAATGGGGGGGGGGGTAAACGCCCTCTATGCCCAAGGTAATCAGGAGCTTATTCCAAACGTTTTTGTAACCCTTTGGGAAACAGTTGGAGTGGACATTATTAGCAATAGCAATGCCTGCACACCAATTTGTAATTTGCCCGAATCGGGAGCGCTAACTATTAATCAAGAAGCATTCGTTAATTCATTAGCAAACGGTAACAGCATGGTTGAATTTGTTATTTGCCCTCAATTTACCCTGCCCGCCACCGCCTGCGGGTATGCCCAGTTGAGCCCTATAGATGGTTGCTGGCATTTGTGGGGGGGCATACAACCGGCACAAGGCGGTTACCCTGTTCCTGTTGATTTGGCTTGTTTGTTTGACCAATCGGGTATCTACCACATAACTGCACGCCTCTGGTCAGATGCAGCACCCCCAGTAGGCGAGCCTGAGCAACTAACAGATGGTACAGAAAGCAATACTATATGCGTAAATGTGCAAAATACCGCAGACCTACAAAACTTTGCTATAAGCATTTCCCCGCAAGCTCCTTACTGCGTAGGCACACCCATTACCTTATCGGCGCCGGCATACCTTGCCGATGCTGCCACGTACATAGCTTGGGGCATAACCTCGCCCGGCGCAGGCTCGCCCGATTGGTATGGCTGTAATACCCCTACCGAGTGCCTTACTTACACCCTCCTGCCTACCCAAGCCGGCGAATACACTGTAAACCTTGAAGTAGGCTACGACGATGCCGGCGGTTGCCCCGAGTACGCAAACCAAATTTTTACCCTTACCACTACCAATGACCCTTGTGTGTGTATTGCACCCCAAGAGTTTTTGGTAAACCCCGATAGCCCAAATATCCAAAACAATATCCTTACCGATTTTCGCCCCGCTTATATAGCCGAATCGGGCACATGGACAGCCACCAACAATCCATTTGTAACCAACTACGGACTACCTGCCGGCAACGACCTCTATATAAATGTTGACCTTATCATACCCGCCGGCGTACAACTCACCATCAACAGTATGAACATTCACTTTGCTCCCAATAGCCGCATCTTGGTGCAAAGGGGCGCTATCCTAAGACTGGCAGGGCCAATCAATCCTACCAATCTATACGGCTCGTGCGGCAGTATGTGGCAAGGCATACAGGTAGAAGGAGCGCAAAACATCAGATTATTCTCAGGTGGTACTAATTTTCCTGACAATTACGGCATACTCGAAGCCCGACATGTGCGCATTTACGATGCCATTTTTGGCGCAACCAATACCAAACTGCCACTCATGGACGTAAATACCATAGCCACCCAGATTACACTCTTATCCGCTAATCCCATAGTACCATCGGGCACTGCGTTTACCCCTTCTATGGTAACCGCCCTCTTGTACAATGGCATTATAACAGCGCCTTTAGCCTTTGAGTACTCAGGTGGTTATCTTTCCATCGGTTCTACTTATTTTATCAACTGTTTAGAAGGCGTACTCATGCCTTGGTATAAAGGAGGGTGCAATGTAGCCGCCCCATACCCTTGCGAAGGAGCAATAGTTAACTGCGTTTTTACCTCCACCGGCACGCTGGCTTACCCCTTTAATGCGCCCAACCTCCTCCCGCGCACCGAAGCAGGTATCCATATTATATCCTATACGCCCGCCCAAAGTGAAAGGTTGAATATAGCTTTTAACGAGTTTCACAACCTCAACTACGGCATCAGAATTGCAGGCTCCGAAAGAACAGACATCCAAACGAACCAGTTTTCTGATTGTGCAGTGGGCATTTCTATTCTCAACTATTCTTACAGCAGCCTGTATATGATACAAGACATCAACATCACCCACAACCAACTCAATAACTGCAACATAAACATGCAACTCTCCCGAACACAAGCCCGAATAGTGCAAAATGCCATAAACAATACCTACGTACCACCCTCCGGCGGCTTAACAGATGCCAACAATATAGGCATTTTTATACAAGGGGCTAACGCCCAAGTTTTCAACAATACCATCAACTTTGTGCAAGCCGGCGTTATCCTGCTTAGCAACGATACCGACCCCATGTGGGTGAGCAACAACAACTTTAACGCCAATGTGGTGGGTGTATTTGCCTACGGCAACAATAGAACCGTGCAGGTAACATGCAACGATTTCGACAATTATGCCGTAGCGCTTTATGCCCTCAACTACACCGCCTCCTCCTTCCTCTACCCCAGCGAAGAGGGAATGTTGAGCGCACAAGGTAATTGTAATGAAACCTTTCCAAGCCCTGCCGACAACCTCTTTGGGCAGTTTTTGGGTACCTTGGGCTGGCATATAGTAGCCGCACCCTACCCGGCTGCCAACAACTTTATTTACTGGTACCGAAACCAACCCGGATTTATACCCACCATAACCGTAGGCGAAGTATCGCCACTACCATGTTTTCCTGTTACGGGATTACCCCCCCGCGAGTTTTTATGCGGCGTTATAGGCAGCGAAATGATACGCGAAGACGAAGAAATACGCAACCTTGCCGATGAGGGTTTAAAAAATTACGAGGCAATGAAAAAGGTGTACTACTATGTATATGACCAAAACGACACCATAGCTGCCCAAGGACTGCTGCAAGACATACAAACCTACTATGGCAACCGGCTGCTGCTAAACTACTACCTTATAAAAGGCAACTATGCTGCCGCCAACAACACGTTATCTAACCTGCCCGATACACGGGAAGAAGAACAACTGTTTATACAACTCTACCAATTATATACCGATTGGCGACAAAGCGGGCGCAATATTTTTCAGATAACCCCCGCCGAAGAAACCATCCTACGCCAAATAGCTGCCACCACCACCCAAACCGCCACCGAAGCCCGAACCCTCCTCTACCTGCTGCGCGGCGAAGAATACCCCATAGACCTGCCACCCATAGCCGACCTCATAGACCCCTCCTTGTTCCAAAATGTGTTTATCAATTTTAAAGGCAGCGCTACTACCACTACGCAGCTAACCCAAATAGGCAACCCATACCCTAATCCTGCTAATAACGGTTTTAGCATAGATTACACGCTTGCCAAAGATGTTAGCGCGCAACTTACCATTTACAACCACGCCGGCAAGGTACAAGGCACTTAT
>DDVC01000211.1 GCA_002345145.1 Bacteroidetes bacterium UBA2322 | reverse complement strand
TACAACCATTTACCGTTAAAATTAGTCTGCAAAAGTTAAAATGCTCGTAGTTTTAAGCCAATTTTACAAAAAATGAGGTAATTGTCCGCAAAAACACCATTTGTATTTGCGTAGAATTAAAAAACCCCCTATTTTTAGCTGTTCATTTGAAATTTTAAACTTAAAAGATATGGAGAAAACCTCTACACTTCATTATTTTGCCTTTTTGTTGGTTCTTGGTTTGCTGTTACTTTCCTACAAGGAAACAACCGCTCAGTGCAGCATCAGCGCTAATGCCGGGGCTTTAAACCTTGGCAACATTAACCCTACCGGCACTTGGCAAACCACAGGATGTATTACCGGCGGCGATTATTTCACCTTTAATGCCACCGCCGGACAGCAGTTTACTTTTACTCTTTGCTCCAACGGCGGAAGCGCTACATGGGATACCGAGTTGTCTATCAACAACGCCTCTAATGCAGGCATTGCCGGCGCTTACAACGATGACTTTTGCGGCATTCAGTCGCAATTAGTTTGGACGGCAACCACAACCGGCACTTTTTCTATATACCTTACCGGTTTTGGTTGTGCCAACAATACTACTTGTGCATTTATTGCTTACCGAGTGGTAACCCCACCACCACCACCAACGGCTGTTACCATTCAAACCGGCGGCAACAACAGCAATCCGTCATGGTTGGTGCAAAATGTATTTGTTACGGGTTGTGCACAGGTTTCCAATATTAATTTTACCGGCAATCCTAACTCTATAGGCGCTTTTACCAACGGCGCCAGCCTTGGTATGCCAAATGGTATTATCATATCATCGGGCAATGTAACTACTGCTCAGGGTCCTAACAATAGCGGCAGCGCCGGAACAGGATTGGGTAGCCCCGGAGCGCCTATCTTGCAGCCTCTTATACCGGGTTATACATTGTTTGATGCAGCGGTATTAACATTTAGTTTTACCCCCCTCACAAGTTCTGTATCTTTCCAGTATGTATTTGGTTCAGAGGAATATCCCGAATGGGTAAGCTCTTCTTTCAATGACGTATTTGGTTTTTTTATTCAAGGACCGGGTGTGCCATTGCAAAATATAGCCTTAGTACCCGGCACTTCGCTGCCGGTTTCTATTGACAATGTAAATGCCGGCAATAACAACATTTATTATGTTGCCAACCCAACCGGTAGCATCATAACCCAGTTTGACGGTTACACAACGCTGTTAACCGCTACTGCATCGGGGCTTACACCTTGTCAAACCTATACCATTACCCTTGCCGTAGCCGATGCGGGGGACTCGATTTTTGACTCGGCTGTATTCTTAGCCGGCAATAGTTTTAACGCCGGTAACGCTGTAGCGGTTTCGGCATTTGTGCCCAGTACCGGCACAGTAGATGCCTACGAAGGTTGCCAAGACGGTTATTTTGAGTTTACCCGAAGTTTACCTACCGACCTTACCCAACCTATTGTGTTTAACATAACGGTGAGTGGTGTAGCTACACCGGGAGTGGACTATGCTCCGCTACCCAGTCAGGTGGTAATACCACCCGGACAAATGTCGGTTCAGGTGCCTGTAACCGCTTTTGCCGATTTATTTGTTGAAGGTTTTGAGTCTATCATTGTGCAGGCAAACGTATTGCTTTGTAATTGTACCAATCCACCTCCGGCACAGCTCAACATTTATGACAGCCCCGAACCGTTTAACTCTTTTATCAGTAACCCGCCCACTATATGCCCGGGAGAGCAGGCATTGATTGCGGTCATTGCATCGGGAAGTACCTTTACACCCTACACCTATTTGTGGAGCAATGGCACTAACGGCCCGGCTACTTTTGTTAGTCCGGTAACCACCACCACTTATTCAGTAACTGTTACTGATGCGTGTGGCAGAACTACTACGGCAAATGTTCAGGTAAACGTAAGTAATGCTCCTCCTAATGCCGCCATTGCTCCTGCCGGTCCATTCTGCGGAACCGATGCTCCGGTTACGCTTTCAGCAGCCAGCGTGGGGGGCACATGGTCGGGACCGGGGGTAAACCCCACCACCGGTGTATTTGACCCGGCAGTAGCGCTTGCAAGTGGGGCAGGTCCTTACACCATAACGTATTCGGTCAGTAACTCTTGCGGGGCAAGTACACAAAGCATACAAATTGTGGTCAATCCGGTAGGCATACCCACCATAAACCCGGTATCGGCGGCTTGTTCGGGCGCTACCGGAAACATTACGCTTACTGCAAGTTTACCCGGTGGAACTTGGTCGGGTCCGGGTATTTTGGGCGGAACCAACACCAGCGGGCAGTTCAGTTTTGCACTAGCGGCGGGTAGCGGTACTGGTCC
This sequence comes from Bacteroidetes bacterium UBA2322, assembly GCA_002345145.1. GTDB lineage: Bacteria > Bacteroidota > Bacteroidia > Chitinophagales > UBA2359 > UBA2359. The sequence goes on along the minus strand of DDVC01000211.1, from coordinate 28,072 downwards.
TTATACCATCACCTACACTATACCACCTCCGTGCGGTGGAAGCGCCACACAAACCATCACCATTAACCCGGCGCCCAACCCATCGCTGCCCCCGGTTACTTCGGGCTGTAACGGCGATTCAGCAACCCTTACTGCATCAGGCGGTGGCACTTACCTTTGGAGCAATGGAGCAACTACTGCCAGCATAACGGTAACACCTGCCGCTACTACCACTTATTCAGTAACGGTTACCGATGTAAATGGCTGTAGTGGTACTGCCAGCTCGGTAGTGGTGGTTAATACTATTACCCCGCCCACGTTAGTAAGTCCTTCTATATGCTCAGGTTCATCGGCAACCCTTAACGCTGGCGGAGGATACACCAACTACCTCTGGTCAACCGGCGCTACATCACAAACCATTAACGTAAACCCTACCGTAACTACCTCCTATCAGGTTACGGTAACCAATGCGGCAGGTTGTACTGCCAGCGGTACTGCTACGGTAAATATCAGTTCTAATATAGTGCCACCAAACTTACAACCGCAAGCTACCTGCCAAGGCACACCAATATCCTTAAACGCAGGCACCGGTTTCACTACTTATCTGTGGTCGCAGGGAAGTAATACCCAATCTATTACGGTCAATCCTGCTACAACTACCACTTACACCGTAACGGTAACCAATGCCGATGGTTGCTCTGCTACCTCCAACGCCACCATAACCGTAAATACCATAACCCCGCCCACTATATCACCTGCCCAAGTTTGTGCAGGCAGTGCTGTTAGCATCACTGCATCGGGTGGACCTTACACCGGCTACACATGGTCTAACGGCGCTACCGGCGCTACCATCAGCGTTTCGCCTGCCTCTAACGCTACTTATACTGTAACAGTAACCAATGCACAAGGCTGTACTGCCACCGCCAGCGGCGCAGTAACAGTCAATAACATAACCCCACCCACACCGCCGCCATTTAATACTTGCCAAGGTAATAGTGTTACCCTTACTTTACCCGGCAGTTTCACCTATAACTGGTCAGACGGTTTAGGTAGCGGTGCAAGCGTAACCGTTACGCCTACGGCAAGTACTACCTACACTGTTACGGTAACCAATGCACAGGGCTGCTCTACTACCATATCGGTACCGGTGGGGGTAAATGCACTGCCAACACCCAGCATTGGTGGTTCTACTACTTTCTGTACGGGTGGCAACACTACGCTATCCGTTAGCGGGTTTGCCTCTCAGGTTTGGGCACCGGGCGGAAGTACTAATAGCTCCATTACTGTTACTACGGCTGGAGTATATGCCGTAACAGTTACTGATGCCAATGGGTGTACCGGTTCAAATCAGGTAACGGTAACACAGGCAGCCAACCTGAACCCGGCAATTACCGGCGACCTAACACTCTGTTCGGGTGAAACCACTACGCTTGATGCCGGTGCAGGTTTTGCAACTTATATCTGGTCGGGTGGATTGGGTAATACGCAAACTATTACCAACGTACCTGTTGGCGGACCTTATAGCGTAACCGTATCTGATGCAGGCGGCTGTACCGGTACGGCTGCCGTAACCGTTACTGCCAACCCCCAACCTACTGTAACAGCTACCCCTAATAACCCTACCATTTGCCCGGGTGTAACCAGTACCATTACCGCCACTCCTGCCGGTTATATAGAATATGCATGGAGTAACGGCAGTTTTGGACAAAGCATAACGGTTAGCACACCGGGTACTTATACAGTTACTATTACCGATGTTAATAACTGTACCGCAGTTGGCAGCGCTACCATTTCAGAGGTGATACCTACCATTCCACCTGTTGACTACCCAAGTTGTATTAACGAGCCGCTTACACTAAATGGTCCGGCGGGTTACAATACTTACAACTGGTCTAACGGAGCATCGGGACAAAACATAACCATTACCCCTGCGGGTCCGGCTACCTTTACCGTTACCGTTACCAATGCACTTGGCTGTACTGCTGTTAGCAACCATAATATCAATATAGTAGCACAACCTGTGGCAGTAATAGACCCCTATCCACCTATTTGTGCCGGCGATTTAATACTGCTTGGAGCATCGGGTGGCGATAATTACACATGGAGTAACGGCGATAACGGATTTATCATTGCCGTTCAGCCGCAAACTACTACTACTTACACGGTTACTGTTTCTATAGGCAACTGTATTTCTACTGCCAGCCGAACCATTATTGTAAACCCGATACCTACGCCAACCGCCGCCCCAGTGCCGCCTATTTGCAGTGGTCAATCGGCAAACCTTTCGGCATCGGGAGGGCAGGTGTATAACTGGGGTCCGGGCTTATTAGGGCAAAACGTAACGGTTAGCCCTACTGCCACTACTACCTACACTGTAACTGTTACCGATAGCAACGGATGTAGCAACACAGCAGCCACTACGGTTACCGTAAATCCGCTACCTGTGCCCAACTTAACTCCGCCCCAAACTATTTGTGCAGGTGCAAGTGTTACGCTGGTGGCAAGCGGAGGCGATACTTACAATTGGGACAATGGGGCAAATACCGGTTCTATAAGCGTAAGCCCTGCCACTACCACTACTTACAATGTAACCGTAACCGATGCGGCAGGCTGTAGCAGTACAGCTACTACTACTATTACCGTAAATGGCATACCCGATGCTGTACCCGATAACAACGGACCCGTATGTAGCGGCGAAGACTTACAACTCACTGCCGAAATTTTTATGACCGGAGGTGTGCCGGGAGGCAGTAATATATCTTATAGCTGGACGGGACCCAACGGGTTTACCTCCGACCAACAATTGCCTATTATTCCCAATGCTTCTGCTGCCGAATCGGGCACTTACACGTTGGTTGTAACGGTTAATGGCTGCCCATCAGCGCCTAATACTACTTTGGTTACTATTTTGGAAACACCAACAGCAATACCCACAAACAACGGTCCTGCTTGTGCCGATGATGTGCAATTGTTTGGCAATGCCAGTGTGAGTGGACCCAGCACTTGGTTGTGGACAGGACCCAATGGGTTTACTTCTACCCTTCAAAATCCGACCCTATTTGGCGCAACTGCTGCATCGGGCACTTATACTTTAGTAGCTACGGTAAACGGTTGTCCATCAGAGCCCCAAACCACCGATGTGGTGGTAAATCCTTTGCCCACTGTTGCCATTGGCGGTATTCCGGTTATATGTCCGGGTGGCAGCACTACGCTGCAAGCTACCGGCGGATACACGCAGTACGCATGGTCTATCGGGTTTAATGGCGCAAGCATCGGAAATTCAGCCAACATTAACGCTACTACCGGCGGCATTTACGTTGTAACCGTAACCGATGCCAATGGCTGCCAAGCGGTACAGGATATTACCGTAACAGTAGGAACCAATCCGTCTTTTACCGTTGATGGCGGTACTATTTGCGAGGGGGATACTTTAACCCTTGTATCGCCTGCGGGTTACCCATTATATGCGTGGTCTAATGGATTGGATACAAAAAACATAGACGCAGCGCCCACCACCACCACCACCTACTCTGTAACCGTAACCGATGCGGCAGGTTGCAGCGGCAGCGCCTCGGCAACGGTGAATGTAAATGCAGCGCCGCCGTTAGATATAGTTGGTAACAGCAGTATTTGCCTTGGCAACAGCGCCATTTTAACTGCCCAAAGCACCCCGGGCTATAATTATGTTTGGAGCAATGGCGCTACAGCGCCGGCTATCCCCGTATCACCTACCCCTGTTGGCGATTATACCTACTCTGTAACCGTAACCAATCCGGCAAACAGTTGTTCGGCTACCGATAGTTTTGTGTTAAATGTTGGTTCAAACCTTACCCCTCCGCCTATTAATGCGACCATCTGTGCAGGTGGTTCAGCTACTTTAAATGCCGGCACTTTTGATACTTATCTTTGGGACACCGGCGCTACCACACAAACCATTACCGTAAGCCCAACAACAAGCGGCGCTACCTACACCGTAAGTGTAAGCGATGCAACCGGCTGTACCGGAAGCACTACGGCAACGGTAACCATCAACAATAACCCCACCGTTGATGTAACCGGCGTACAAAGCTGCGGCAACCCTGCTGTATTAGACGCTACGCCGGGGTTTGTTAGTTATTTGTGGAACAACAGCGCCACTACCCCACAGGTGAGCGTAACTATTGGTGGCACTTATGTAGTAACCGTTACTGATGGAAATGGCTGTACAGCATCGGATAATTTTGTGGTAACTCCACAGCCCAATCCTAACTTAACACTTGTAAGTGCCAATGATGGCACATGTGGCAATGCCAATGGCAGCATCACTGTTTCGGGTACGGGTGGTACAGGCACTTTAACTTATGCTTGGTCGCATAATGCCGGTTTGAATTCCAGCACTGCAAATGGACTTAGCGCCAATACCTATACAGTTACCATTACCGATACCAACGGTTGTTCGGCTACGCAGTCGGCTACCATAGGTAATATAGCCGGACCGGTTATTACCGCCATGACCCCTACAAACGCTTCTTGCAGTATTGCTAATGGAAATATAAGCGTAACCACATCGGGCGGAACTTCTCCACTCAACTATGTTTGGTCGCACAATGCCACCTTAAACAGCCCCGATGCTACCGCAATAAATACGGGCAGTTACACCATAACCGTTACAGATGCCAATAACTGTACTACCACCCAAACGGCAAGCATTACCAACCTTACCGGTCCTACCTTAGCCTTAGGAACGGTTACCAATGCTGCTTGTGGCGTAGCCGATGGTACAGCAAGTGTAGTAGCAACAGGCGGCACAGCGCCCCTCTCCTACTCATGGTCAAACAACCCGGGTTTAAACAGCCCCAATGCTACCGGATTAGCAGCAGGCAGCTACATTGTAACTGTTACCGATGCTAATGGCTGTACCGATACCGAACCGGTGGCAGTAGCCAATGACGGCGCGCCTACTTTAAACATTGGAACTGTAGCAAACGCTACCTGTGGAAACAGCAACGGCAGTGTAACAACAGTAGTTAGCGGTGGCACCGGAACAATTACCTATTCTTGGTCTCATAATCCGGGATTAAACAGCCCCGATGCTACCGACTTGAGCGCCGGTGATTACTTTGTTACCATTACCGATGAAAATAGTTGTATTGAGGTAGAAACGGTAACCATCATAAACATAGCCGGACCTACGCTTCAAGTTACCACTATTGGTACCGATTTTTGTGGCAACGGTGTTGGCAGCCTAACAGTAACGCCAACCGGCGGAACAGCGCCTTTTAATTACACATGGTCGGCGGCAGGAGCGCCCAATAACCCCACTATTACCGGATTAACTGCCGGCTCTTATAGTGTAACCATTACTGATGACAATGGCTGTACGGCTACCCAAACGGCTACCGTACCTGCCACTACCAACCCCACACTTACCGTAACCAATGAAACACCCGCATCTTGCGCTGCCAATGACGGAACAGCCACTGTAAGTGCCACCGGAGGCGTATTGCCTTATACTTATTCATGGCAATCTAACCCGGGCTTAAATGCTCCTGCCGCCACCGGTTTGGCAGCGGGTTCGTATGGTGTTACGGTAACGGATAACAACGGTTGTACGGCAAGTACCACGGTAAACATCAGCCAGTTAAATACGCCTACCCTAATACTTGATGGTACTACTAATGCCACCTGTAACCAAAACAACGGTACAGCTACCGTTAGCGGTTCAGGTGGAGTTGCGCCTTACACCTACGCATGGTCTAACAACCCCGGCTTAAACAACCCCACAGCTACCGGACTGGCAGCAGGTACCACCTACACTGTTTCGCTTACCGATGCAGCAAACTGCACCATTTCTATTGATGTTAGCGTTAGCGCCGACCCGGTTCCGTCTGTGCTGATAGATGTTATTGTACCCTCTACATGTGGCGATCCCAATGGCAGCATGAGCGTGCTTCCTTCGGGTGGAGAAGCGCCTTACAGCTATTCATGGTCGGGAAATCCGGGATTGAACAGCACAACTAATACCAATTTAGCGGCAGGCAACTACACCGTAACGCTTACCGATGGCAATGGTTGTACTGCCACTGTTACCGGCAACATAGCTACCTCAGCGCCGCCATTGGTAACACAAGGCGCTACTACCAACGCAAGTTGTGGCTTGAGCAATGGCAGCATGACATTTACTGTATCGGGCGGCACTGCCCCGTACAGTTATCTTTGGTCGCATGATGACACCGTAAATGCGCCTACTGCTACCGGAATTGCTTCGGGTAGCTATACCGTTACGGTAACTGATGCCAATGGCTGTACCAGTTTCCAAGTGAACAGCATTGGCGATACTACTCCGCCCACCTTAGCGGTAAATAACGTTACCGATGCTACTTGTGGGCAAAATAACGGCAGCATTACCTTTAGCGCATCGGGCGGCACCGGTAGTTACACTTACAACTGGTCGCCCAATACCGCTACCGGTCCTTCGGCATCGGGCTTAGGACAAGGCTCTTATAGCGTTACGGTTACCGATGGCGCCGGTTGCACGGCTACTTTATCGGCAGATGTTGCTGCATCAGATGCGCCCGTTCTTGCCATAGGCAGTACTACCGATGCTACCTGCGGCGATGCAAACGGCAGCATTACCTTTACCACAACCAATGGTACAGCGCCTTACAGTTATAGCTGGTCAAATGCCGGAGGAACTAACAGCCCCACGCAATCGGGCTTAGTGGGCGGCACTTACAGCGTTACGGTTACCGATGACTTGGGTTGTACTGCCGGTTTATCGGCAACCATAACTACTTCTACGGTACCGGTATTGGCAGTTGGCACAATTACGCCTGCCAGTTGCGGACAAGCCGATGGCTCTGCCAACGTTACGGTTAGCTCAGGCACAGGTCCTTACTCCTACACATGGGCTCACGCACCCGGATTAAACAGCCCCGATGCTCCCGATTTAGCTGTGGGTACATACAATGTAACCGTTACCGATGCGTTGGGTTGTACCGATGATTTGAGCCTTACGGTTAATACGCTCAACGGTCCGGTGCTGAGTTTGGTAAGCACTAACCCTGCGCTTTGCGGCAATGATAATGGCAGCATTACCTTTGCTGCATCGGGTGGAACAGGTGCCCTTAGCTACCAGTGGTCGCACAATGCCGCCCTAAACAGTTTAACCGCAACCGATTTAGCACCCGGCTCTTATACCATTACCGTTGCCGATGAAAACGGATGTACCAATCTACTCTCAGCAACAGTTACGGCATTTGACTCTCCTGCTGCCAGCCTTGCCGCAACAGGTTCTGCCTGCGGACTAACAGATGGTACGGCTACTGCTACCGTTACTGGCGGTACAGCGCCGTTTAGTTATGCTTGGTCTTATGCAGGCGCACCCAACTCACCCGATGCTACCGGATTAGCGCCGGGTGATTACAGCGTAACCGTAACCGATGCCAACAACTGTACAGCAACTGCCGATGTAACTGTGCCGGGTAATATGCCGCCACCTGCTCCTACTTGCGGCTTAATCACCAATACCTCCTTAGAGTTTGTTTGGGCGGCTGTACCGGGCGCAACGGGTTATGAAATCAGCATTGATGGTGGAGCGCCCGAAACCTTGCCTGCCGGAACCACTGCTTATACTGTACCCGGTTTGGCACAAGGCGCTACCGTAACCATTACCATTAGCGCATTGGGTCCGGTGGAATGTGGCAACAGTGTAACTGTTTCGCAAAGTTGTACCACCTTGTCATGCCCTGCCCTAACGCCCGAAATTTTGGGTTTAGCAGCTACGTATTGTGTTGATGCTTCGGCAGTTACCCTGTCGGGCAATCCGGAGGGAGGCACCTTTAGCGGAGCGGGCATATCGGGCAATAGTTTTGACCCTGCTACTGCCGGTGTTGGTACGCACATCATCACCTACGATTACTCTCCCGATGGCTTTTGCCTATACAGCAATACCCAACCTGTAACGGTGGTAGATTTACCGGTGGCGGCATTTACCGCTCCTGCTACCATTTGTTTGGGCGAGCAGGCTACCTTTGTGTTTAGTGGAGCAGCCGCAGCCGGAAGTACTTACAACTGGAACTTTGGCAACGCCGGTACCCAAACCGGCACCGGACCGCATAATGTAAGTTGGAACAGTCCGGGCAATTATAACGCCTCCTTGCAGGTTACCACACCCGATGGCTGTACGGCACAAACATCGGCACCCGTTGGCGTATCGAGCGTAAATGTAACGGCAACCACCGACCCGGCTTATGTGAATACCGGTCAATCGGCACAATTAACGGCGGCGGCTACCTCAGCGTTAAATGGCAGCATTACCTACACATGGACGCTAACCGGTGGCAACATCAGTTGTACCGATTGCCCCAACCCCATAGCAAGCCCTGTTGATGACCTGACAACCTATACCGTAACGGCATTAGACGAGTTTGGCTGCCAAGCTACGGCATCGGTAAATGTGGGTGTTATTTACCAAAAGGCGGTGATTATACCCAACGCCTTTTCGCCTAACGGTGATGGGGAGAACGATGTTTTCCGATTATCGGGCATCAATGTAGAGTCGGTAAATTTGTACATTTATGACCGCTGGGGCGGGCAAATGTTCCAGATGATTGGTGAAACCATCGAAAAAGGCTGGGACGGTGTAGCAAGAGGAAAAGAAGCCGAATTGGGTGTGTATGTATATTATGCCGAGGTTACTTACACCGATGGCACAACCGAGTTCTTTAAGGGCAATGTAACCCTTATCAGATAATGCACCTAAAAGTGTAATTGTTTTCTCCTTTTTATTGCCACGAATTGTGCCCGGTGGTTACTTGTCGGGCACTTTTCGTGGTATTTTTTTTGCAAAATAGTTTCAACAAACGAAAAGGCATACCTTGTGTAGTTCAACAAATGAAAGGCTGACTCCTCCACAAGTATTGCCATTTGAGCTTAAAAAACTAACCTTGCTTTTGACTCACTGATACAGTAGGTGCCAGCCAGTTATTAAGATAGCGTTTTACCCTTGCCACAAAAGCTTTAAACAAGCTACCGTCATCAAGCAGGCGGCGGTCGCTTGTCCAAACGCGCGATTGAGCGCTAACTAAACGCACTTTACCTAAGCGGCTCAGTTCCAGCGCCATCCAGCCATCTTCGCTTCGTTGGGTAACCTTTCGGTTTAGGTTGTGTTTAAAACCACCTACTTGTAAACCATCGGTGCGGCGGTAGGCAAAGTTAAACCCCATTACATTTACACACTCCCTTTCTTTGCTTCGGAGCGAAAAAGCAATTTCTGCCAACATTTCGTGAATGGCAAGCCCTACCCTACTCCACCTGCTTAAGTTGTGTGGCAAAAAGGAGTACCTGCCATATACACAAGCTACATCGGGGTTATTGATGAGGGTATCCACAAACAGGTTGCCCCAGTCGGGAGGGTAAATAGTATCGGCATCGGCGCTCAAAATGTAGGCACCGCGTGTAGCCTCCAATCCGGCTTGTCGGGCATAACTAATACCCTGTCGCTTTTCAAATACCGATTTTACCCCACACAAGTCCAGAATTTTTTGAGTTTGGTCTGTTGAGTTATTGTTGGCAACAATTAACTCGGTAGGGTAATTGGGTTTGAGTTGCGATAAAGAAGAGAGTGTTTTAAGAAGGTTTTTTTCTTCGTTGTAGGCGGGTATCACAATAGAAACAAGCGGATTGGGCATATTAAACTGCTTTAACCCGTCTATAATTGGTTTAAACTGCAACGGCAAAAAATCGATTGAAGCTTCAGCCAGTACCGTTGCCGATAAATTCACCTTTTCGTGCCGAATTGCCCATTTGGGAATTAAAAATTTAGATAACATAAGCGGTTTATTTAAGAGCGTGTTTTGAGAAAACTAAAAAAATACTGTTCAGCATGGGCAATTTGCCCACACTAACCGAGATGAGCTGTGGTATCTAATTGTCTTAGCCTTACCAACGCTGCCACTGATACATAGTAGATAATGCTATTGGGAAGTAAAAAAATAGCTTCCTGCGGATAGTTGGCAATGGTGAGCAAAAAGGTAATGGTTAAGAAGGCAAGAGCATACATTTTTATTTGCGGTTGCCGGCTTCTTAAAAAAGTACGCACCCCCAAAACCAACACACTAAAAGAAAAAATGGTAAACAATAACAACCCTATCCAGCCCTGTTCTACGGCAATACGGGCAAGACCGCTATCGGGCGGAAAGTTAGCCAGTTCCGAATTGGGCGAAAAACGTCTGCCCCATTCACCGGTGCTTCCCAAACCGCCGCCTATGGGGTGCGTTTGAATGTAGGGTTGTATGCGCTTTTGGTTGCTCAGCCTAAGTTGTAGCGATTCATCTTTGGCGGGGGTAAAAGCAGAACGCACCCGATAAAGTGTAGGATTGGAGGTTGATTTAAAAACTACCACCATACCCACCAATAACAATATGCCCGATAGCAAAACTATTTTAGGTCGGAAAGTGAGGAAAGTAGTCAATAATATCCCAACAGGTACTAAAACAAAAGCGGCGCGGGTGCCTGAGTAAACCATAGCGGCAAACATGAGTAACGCAAATACCCACAATACAATTCTTTTTGCCAAATTTATGTTACAAAAAATAGCAATAGACAAACTGACTACTCCCATATAAGCCATTAAAATGCCAAAAGTAGTAGGGTCTGATAAAAAGGAAAACTTCCTAAACATCCCCCATTGAAAAATGAGTTCATAGCGTTGTTCATCGGCATTTACCCAAGCCCATTCTACGCTGTTAAACCCCGCAAATTCCTGATAGATGCCATATATAGCCGCAGCAACACCCCAAAACAACAAGAGTTTAAGTAAAAAAGCGATGCTTCTGAGGTTACTAAAGGCATACAAAGCCACAAAGTAAAGCAGCGTAAGCCCCGCCATGCCGCGCACGGTATATAACCAAGCCAATTGCGAATGTGCCCAAGGGTTTAGTACTTCTACCAAGTTAAACGCTATCCAGGCAAGCACTAAAAGGGTAACGGGGTGTTTTAGCACGGTAAAATTGCGCTCATAGGCTTGTTTGGCAAAAATACCCATAAACAGAAACAGCGTAAACACATCGAGCAAAATACCCAACGGTGGTTCGCCGGGCAGGTATTTTTTAATGCCCATTACCACAAATGAAACCGATACCAATACTGATAACCCCAGCAGCGGATTTACCAAACAGGCAAGCAGAGCCGGTAAACCAACTATGAGCGACAAGAGCAAGATACCAAAACCTGCTCCCAATACTCCGGTATAATAGGCTGTTAGTATAGTTGCGGCAAACAGCAGCACAATGCCGGCATATAACAACCAAGGCATATTGCCCTTTGCAAATGGGTTTGCCGGCAGCCATTTATTGGTTGCCAGGGAGTTGCCGGAGTGGGCGAGTATGGTAAAAATTGAGTCGTTCATGTGCTTTAAAAGTTGTGGGTTTCATTGTCAAAATAGTGGGAACGGTTATATTGCAGACCGTTCGCCACTTGTAAACCGCTCGATGTTAAAAAAAGACTATTTTAAAAAATAGTCCGAAACAAACTATAAAAAATAACATGATAATTAGGACTTCTTGTACTTGGCGCATAGGCGGCAGAGCATCGGGAGTGTTTGGTTTCATGGAAAAGGATTTATTAGGGTTTGAGCGGTCAAATTAGTTATGTTGAAAGAATCGCTGTTAAACGATGTTTGCCTTAGTTGTTTCGGTTAGTTTTTCCCATTGATTGGAGGTGAAATTATACCGTTTAATTACCCTTGCCGGATTGCCTGCAACAATGCTGTAAGGCGGCACATTTTTAGTTACTACGCTACCGGCTGCTACTACTGCATGTTTACCAATGATAACACCGGCGGTAATAACAACGTTGGCACCTATCCATGCCTCATCTTCTACTACAATAGGAGCAGTGGTGCAGGGTTGCCTGCTTATAGGCGTGTTCACATCTTGATAACTGTGATTTAAGCCCGATAACACTATGTTTTGAGCCAGCATTACCTCATTACCTACCGAAACCGGACCTATGAGCACACAGCCTATACCTATGCGCGTGTGGCTACCTATGGTAACACTGCCTAAACCGTTGTTTACGGTAGCAAAATCCTCTATGGTGGAGTAATTACCAATACTAAATTGGTTAAAAGGCAATACATCAAGGCGCGAATACCTGCAAATGCGGCTGCCCTTTCCTTTTTTATGTACAAAAGGATTTACCAGCCACTGCACCCATATACGCGGGCGTGCCTGATTGGGTGGTATCATTGCCCAATGTATCCATGCTTTAAGTACGGGGTATTTATTGATGAGTTGTTTCAAGCGGTTCATACTGTTGCGTTTTAGCGGTTAGTGTACGCTGATTGGCGGGTAAATGCCGGTAAATAAGTTGCAACAATTGAGCGGTACGATTTTGCCAACTGTTTTGCAAGGCGGTTTCTATGCGTTGTTGTTGATAGGCGGGATTATCGGTAAGGATGGCAGTGTTAATCAAATCGGCAAACTGGTTGGGTGTATGGGCAATAGCGGCTACTTGCATAAATGCTCTTATGTCTTCGGAAAAGGCAGTAGTTACCACCGGTTTACCTGCTGCCAGATATTCGTTTATTTTAAGCGGGTAAATGCTTTTGGTGAGTGTATTGCAGGCAAACGGTATAATACAGCAATCAAAAAACCGAAGATAAGCCGGCAGTTGCTCTATTGGTTTTGGGGGCAAAAAAACCATATTGGGTTGTAGGGGTAATTCGGCATCTGTACATTGTTTTTTACCTATAAACACCATTAGTTTATCGGGGTGTGCCTGTGCAATGGTTGTTAGGAGGTTAAAATCTATGCGTAAAGCGCTCACATCGCCTAAGTAGCCAATAATTTTGGTATCGGGTGCAGGCAAGCGCTTGGTTAGGTCATCGGGCATAGAAAAATTAGCTGTGGCGGCTTGGTTAAACAGCTCAAAATTGGCAGCATTGGGCAGGTAATGCACTTTACGGGTAGGGGAACTGAGTTTTTGCACAAGTTCGCGGCTGGTAGCTATATTAAGGTTGGCAGTATTCATTATCTGTTGCTCTAATCTAATACCATGCTTAGCAATATAGGCTTCCTGACTTATATCGTCAGTTGATTGATATACGTAGAGCAGAGGTTGCAAATCATCGGGCAGTGTTTGGCAATAAAATGGGTCAAACGAGTTGATGAATACAAAATCGGTAACGCCAAAATCCTGTTTTGTTCTTCTGATGCAATCGTAAACAATGCGGTTATTGATGCCCGATAAAAAACGGTAAAGAGCGCCGTTAGGCAAAGAGTTTATTGACCATGTGAAGCGTGGTGTTACCGATATGAAGTTATTAGGCAAATCGGGAATTTGGCGGTAGTAATTATCACCCTTTAACAAAGCCGATTGTCGGGCTTTTAAACGGGGGTTTTTGTAGCCCGAAAGCAGGTCTTTTACCGTAAACGGATGGTCTATATAAAATACCCGATGTGTTTTGGCAAGCTCCTTAGCTATGGAGTAGATAGTAGAGGAATACACATCATCATAGCGGCACATAGTAAGAATGAATATGTCAAATGGTTGTTGATTCATGGTTTTGAGTTTTGGGTTGAGGAGAAGATGTTTTGGGTTGCGGAGGAGTTGTTTGAGCCATAACCCGATGTGCTAAAGCTCGCCAAAGCAATTGGTAATACTTCCAAATTTGGGTAAAAATGTGAGCTGTTTGTAGTTTCAGTTCCTTTGCCAGCAGCATTTGATTAAAAACAAAAGTGATAACAAACACCAGCAGCGTGGCATAAGCGGCACCCATAACGCCAAAGCGCATAATGAAAAAGTAGTTAAACAGAATGTTGAGTAGAGTTCCAAACAACACAAAATAAAAATTTATACGTGGCTTACCAATAGCATCAAACATGGTTCCGAACTGCCTTGCAAAAGGCAGAAACAAGCTATATAAAACCGTAATTTGCAACAGTGGCGCCGTATCGGCATACTTGCTGCCACCAATAATCCATATAATCCAACTCGGAAAAAGTAATACTATGAGTATGGCAGGTAATAACAGAGCCAGCACAGCCGCTACCGATTTTTGATAGAGTTCTTTTAATCCGCCCTGCCCTCCTGCTGCACTGCTGCGTGTACTCTGCGGAAAAACTACTGTAGCCGCTGCCGTTACCGGCACTTCCATAAGGTTGTTTATGCGGGTGGCAAGGTCATAAATAGCCACTGCGCCGGTTCCAATCAATGAGCCAAGCATAAATTTATCAATGCTTTTGTGCAGCATGGCTCCTAAATTGGTACCAAATACATACTTGCCGTACCGGATTAGTTGCTTTACCCATACAGCGCTTACATTTTGGCTAAATTGCATATACTTTATGGCAAAACCGCAACTTACCGCTGCCCCAATTCCGGCTGCTATTGCATGAAAAAATGCGATGTGTATTAGGGTGGCTGCTTGCAATAAATAAGCTGCTGCTACCATCACAAAAAAGCTGCCTTGTCTGCAAAAACTTGCCCAAAACACACCCTTAAAGTTGAAATTTGCCTGCTGCAAAAAGGTAAATTGTGAAAAAGGCAACATAGCAGTGGTGCTTAACGCATATATATACAGCATGGTTTTTAACTGTGGCGCTTGCCATAATGCCGATAACAAAGCAGCAAATACTATAAGCAATACAATACTCATCACGGTAAGCCCTATGTTGATAACCGCCGAAGCAGTATTAATTTGTGCATACTGCCGGTGGAAATCGGGCTCATCGGGGTTGAGGGAGGTGAGGTGTTTAATCAGTGCATTTTGGACTAAACCGTTTCGGGCTACTTCAATAAATGCGGCAACGGTTAAAAACAAAGCCCAAATGCCAAAATCATCTTTGGGCAACACACGCAACAACAACAATACACTGCCCAACCCGAAGATGACAGCCGAAAACTGCTCTAAGAGGGTATAACTTAACGACCTCACCCAATACGACTGCTGTATTTTCATGGTTCAGAGAGGCTTAGTTAAGATCGGTAAGATGTACTTTATTCAACACAGAACCCAGCAGTTTACCATTTTCCTGATTGAGTGCGTGTAAGTATTGCAGTGCATTGCTATCAGATTCCTGATGCGGTGAGTTGGCGGCAAATACGGCAATTACCTTATCGGCAAAGCGCATGAGTTCTTTTGTATCGGCAAAGTGTTTTAGTGGCGCACCTTCCAAAATTATGTAATCATAATCTTTGGCAACATGCTCCAAAAAGGCGTTGAAGTCGGTTTTTCCAAATACTTCAGCCGGAGAGTTATCAGGCACTGGAATACAACCCATTACGGTTACGCCCAAATGGTTGTTTTGCTCATTTTTATTCAAAAACAGCGTACCTACCCGCGTAAACGTTGAATTGAGTTGGTACAAGTTTATGAGGTTTTGCAAATGATTGAGGCAGTGTTGTTGATTAGCAGATGCTGCTAAGCTACCGTTTTTATCAAGAAGAGCACTAATGGCATTATGCTTAAAATTGGTGTCAATAACCAAAACTTTTTTGTTATTTTGCATCAATGCCGAAGCCAAAGCAAGAGCCAGATAAGTTTTGCCTTCTCCCTTGTGAAGGCTGGTTAACAGCAGCTTTTTTGCACCCGATTCTTCAATGGCATACCGCAATTTGCGCACCGATTCTTTAAATTGGGTTTTCTCTCTTTTACCGTTACCAATTAAAGGCAATGCAGTTGTAGCAACTTTGTTTACTGTTTCTAAAAGCGGTAAACCGGTGAAAGAGATAAACCTATTGGGAGTTGTGTAGGTATTATCAGTAAAACCCAACAGAAACACAAAGGCAGTTGCCAGCAAAAATCCCGATGCGGCAGCAAGAGCGGTAATAAGCTTGGTTTTGGTTGGCTCTGCCTTATCGGGCACTAATCCTTTTTCTACAATACTGAGCGGATTGGTTAACGATTGTACGGCAAACTCGGTGGAGTTGAGTTTGTTTAATATCTCCATATACTCTGTGGAGTTTGAATTGATATCTTGCTCCAAATTAGCAATGGTAGCTTCGCCCGATACCAAAGTAACCGCACTGCTTTTAATGCGTTGTATTTCGCGGTCTATCGATACAAGGCTGGCTTTTGCAATTTCCAACTCGGTTTCGGCTGCTATCTTTTTCTCTTCAATGTCTTTTTTGGAGGTACTGTTTTGCACCGTTTGCTGCCCCAAAGCGGAGTTTTGAATCAATACCTGCAATTGAATTTTGAGCGATTCTATTTGATTTTTTAACTCTTTATCCTTTGAACCGCCACCCACGTACTGCTGAGTTAAGGTATTGATGCGCTCCTTCATATCGCCAATTTCTCGGTTATATTCGCGCAGTTGGCTTAGAGTATTATCATTTTGGTTTAAGTAGCGCTCGTAGTTTTGAATGGCACGCTCATAAGAGGGTATTTTTTGGTTAATTTCTTCCCGTTTTACCTCTAACTCACGCAGTTGGTCAATATTTGTTTTAGCCTGAGCGCCATAGTCCACCACTTTATTATTGAGCTTGTAGCGGCGCAAACTCTCAATTTTACCGTTCAGTTCTCGCTTTTTATCTTCGGCAAGTTTGGCGTAATACTGTAATGAATTTTTTGTTTGGGCATTGGTAGAAGCATTATAGCGTTCAGTAAAAAACGCGGCTAAGTTATTCACCACAAAAGCAGAAAGGCGAGGATTTTCAGAAGTAAATTCAATCTTAATGTAATCGGTACTTCCTACCCGCTCAATGCGCAAATTTTTGACCAATGTATTGTAGTCATACCGCAGCATTTTAAGCACTTCGTTATACATTTCGCCCATGCGGTCGGGCAGGGCAACAGAGCTGTTGTAATCTACCCTTTGCAAGTAATCGGCAATTTGCTCTAACTCATTTTGGGTAAATTTGGCAACTTCGGGCGGCATGTGTCTGAATGTATTGCTGCTTTGGCTGTAATCATTCAAGTACAATGCCTTTGACAAATGCGTTACGCTAATTCGGGAGCGCATCATTTCTATAATGGCACTTAGCGTATTATCCACGCGGTAAGGCTGTATATAAGCAGCGCTGCTGCTTACTTCATTGGGGTTGTTTATAACCCCGGTGGCAATGGTAGCCACCGATTTGTAGCTGAGGGGCTGTTGTTTGGCAAACCAATAGGCTGTGGCGGCAGCTATAACCGACATAAAAATAATCAGCCATTTGTTTTTGTACAGTTTGCGCCATAAAAATAGCAAATCCATACGAGCGGTAGTTGTTTGGGTTTAACATCGGGTTTAACCTTTTTGCCCAAATGTAGCGGGTTAAGGTGTGCAACAGTTTTTTATCAACTGCAATGCGATGAATTATGCAAAAATGGCAAAGGATAATCAAGTAAAAACAAAAAAAGCAATTATCTGGTATTCATTTGCCGCCGGTTGTTAATTTTGCATGGTCATTGCACTTGTTTAAGGTTGAATAAAAAACGTGCTTGGCACATCTTGAGCGTCAGCACTTGTTTAATAAGGGTTTGTTTCTGGGTGTAAAGATAGGGCAAGAAAATGCCACAAAAAGCATTTGTCATGACAATGTAAAATAACTTTGACTGTTTTGGGCGCATAACTTGCACAATAGGCTTTTTTAATTACATGCAAAAGCCCTTTATTTTTCGCCCTTCGGATTAAAAATTGCCTGATACGGAATTTACCGTTTTTTGTTTCAAACTTGCCTACCAATTTTTCGCCAATGATTGCATTTTATTTATTTATTGTTTGCTTGTTGCTGCTGTTTTATACTTACATAGGTTATGGCATATTGTTGTTTATGTTGGTTAAGATTAAACAGGGTTTATCCCCCCTTGCTTCACCCACTAAACAAGCACAAAGCGGGGCAGTTTACCAGCCACCGGTTACAGTGGTAATTGCTGCCTACAACGAAGCCGATTTTATAGAAACCAAACTAACCGATACATTACACCAAAACTATCCGCTTGACAAACTAAGTATATTTGTGATTACTGACGGCTCAACCGATACCACGCCCGAAATAGTAAAGAAGTTTGAACAGGTGCAATTGTTTCACCAACCCGAAAGGCGCGGTAAAATAGCTGCGGTAAACAGGGTAATGCCACTCATTACCACCCCAATAGTGATTTATACCGATGCCAATACACTGCTGAATCCAGATGCAGTAGCCAATTTAACCCAACACTTTGCCAACCCGAATGTAGGCGCAGTAGCAGGCGAAAAACGCATTATTACCCCTGATGCAACAGCAGCAAGCGGTGCGGGCGAGGGTTTGTATTGGAAATATGAATCGGCTTTAAAAAAATGGGATTCAGAGTTGTATTCAGTAGTGGGCGCTGCGGGTGAACTGTTTGCCATTAGAACGGATTTATACGAACCCCCACCACCCGATACCATTATTGAGGACTTTTACAAAACCCTGCGCATAGCCCAACGTGGCTACAGGGTACTGTATGAACCTAACGCCTTTGCTATGGAAACCCCCTCTGCCTCGGTAGCGGAGGAGTTGAAACGCAAAATACGCATTGCGGCGGGAGGCTTGCAGGCTATTTATCGCCTTAAACCGCTACTCAACCCTTTTAAATATGGCTTACTTAGTTTTCAGTACATATCGCACCGCGTTTTGCGTTGGACACTGGCTCCGCTATGTTTACCTATACTATTACTAACCAATGCTTACCTTGTCCGCACATCGGGCAGTATAGGGTGGCAGGTGTTTATGGGGTTGCAGGTTATCTTTTACCTCACCGCACTTACTGGCTATTTGCTCGAAGCGCGCAAAATCAGGTTTAAACCGTTTTTTGTGCCTTACTACTTTTGTATGATGAACTATGCTGTTTACCTTGGTTTTTGGCGTATTGTTACCGGCAGGCAGAGTGTGCTGTGGGAGCGTGCTAAAAGGGGGTAGTTATGAGTTATGAGTTATGAGTTGTGAGTTATGAGTTATGAGTTATGAATGGGTTTAGTAACCACTAACCACTTACATCCACCCTTGTTGCAAAATATCTTTTGCGTGGTAGGTAATAATAATATCGGCACCAGAACGGGCAAAAGCAATCATGTTTTCCATTACTATTTTCTCCTCGTCAATAAGATTGGCTGCTGCTGCTGCTTTTACCATGCTGTACTCACCCGATACATTGTAACAAGCCACGGGCAGGCGCGTTTGTTGCTTTAATCGGGCTATGATGTCTAAATATGCCAGTGCAGGTTTTACCATCAGCACATCGGCACCCTCATGCTCATCAAGCCAGGCTTCTCTTAAACTTTCTTGTGCATTTCTATAATCCATTTGGTAGCCTTTTCTATTGCCCAATTGAGGGGAGGAGTCTGCCGCCTCTCTGAATGGACCGTAATAAGCTGAGGCGTATTTAACGGCATAAGACATAATGGCAGTATGGGTAAATTGGTTTTGGTCGAGGTGTTGGCGGATATAACCTATTCTTCCGTCCATCATATCAGAAGGGGCAACCATATCAGCGCCGGCTTGGGCATGGGTAAGCGCCATTTGTGCCAATACCTCCACACTTTCATCATTCAGCACTTCGTTTCCGGCTAAAATACCACAGTGCCCGTGTGTTGTATAGGCACATACACATACATCGGTTATGAGGTAAATTTGATTGGCAAATTCGGCTTTCAACAAACGCAGGGCGGTAGGCACAGCGCTGTTGTGGTGGTGGCTGCTGTCGGCATTGGCAGATTTAGGGTCGCCCACGCCAAAAAGGAGAAATTTGTCTATACCCAGTGTGAGGCAGTGTTGTACTTCTTGCACCAATTCATCGGGCGAAAAATGGTAAACACCGGGCATGGCAGCAATGGGGTGTTTGATTTTATTGCCTTTGCATACAAACATCGGGTAAATAAACATGTTTTTGGAAAGGCGGGTTTCGGCTATCATTTCCCGCACAATATTATTGCGTCTTAATCGGCGCGGACGGTAAGGTAAATTCATAACAACTATTAGGTAAAAAAATAATCGATTCAATTGCACAACCTACACCAAAGCAACCCGATAAAAGCCTGCATTGCCCTTTTAACCTACTCACGGTCGGTTAGCACCATCATGCTGGCAGTAGCTTTTGCAAATACTATTTTTTCGCCGGCTGGGTTTAGGGCAAACACTTCGCTCTCGCAAAAGTGCAATTTAGCGCCTTTTTTGTCCACCCAGCCTTTGGCATAAAGCAAGTCAGCCTTACCCGGTCGGTAGTAGGCAACTTTAATTTCGGCAGTAACAACATGCTGGTTTGGTTGGAGGAGGGTAAATGCAGCAAAACCGGCAACAGTATCGCACAAGGTAGTCATAATGCCGCCATGCGCATACCCGTTCTGCTGCCGGTGGTGGCTGTGCAAGGGCAAGATGCCTTCTACCAAGCCGGGTTTTACCGCCGTAACCTCAAAACCAATAAAGTGCATAAAATGATTTTGGCGCATCATTTTTGCCACTTTTTCCTCCACCGCGGGGTTATTTAGCTCAAACATGGCGCAAAAATAGGCTCATTTTGCGTTTAGCCGGTACAAGTGAAAAAAAAATACCCAAAATTTATTAGCGAGTGTAAAAAAACTGCTATTATTGCCCCAAATTCCCACTAATTCACTTTTTATGAACGCTGTAAAACTTGTTCTTAACCTTGTTCTTGTGCTGGCAAGTGCATTTTTAGTCTATAAATTGGTTGCTACTATTCAGGAGCCCATTACTTTTCAGGCAGAACGCGCCAAACGCGATGCCATTGCTATTGAAAGGCTCAAACAGGCTCGTAGTACACAACTTGCCTTTAAAAGTAAGTATAACCGTTATTGCAGTTCATTTGATTCGCTCATTACCATGATAAAAACCGATAGTTTTGAAGTGGTTAAGGTAATTGGCGACCCTAACGACTCTACGGTTGTGGTAAAAAAAGAAACCTTTAAACGCAGTATGCTTGACTCGCTGTTTAACGGCAATGCACAGGCTCTGGAGCAAATGCCCTACATACCATTTTCGCCTAAAAACAATAAATTTAATATCCAGGCAGCCACCATTAACCGCAATAATACTGATATTCCGGCATTTGAAATATCGGGTCCGTTAAAAGAGATTTACGCCGGTTTACCAAGCGAGTATTATGCCGATCGCTACAACGAAAACATGCGAGTAGGTAATATCAACGATGGAACTACATCGGGAAGTTGGGATAAATAGCTTTTGAGTGTTCAATTTCTGTTCTCTCTTTCTACTCGGCAATATTTGGGCATTGATACCATAATGCCCTCCTTTTTTCATTACTTTTAAACATACGCCCTTGTTAACCGACAGCAATAATATACAAATCAATCAGCAGGTTAAACACAACCTGTTTGACCTCCGGCATACCGAAAACCATGTATTAACTATATACTTAGGGTATGACGAGCTGTCGTTTGCCATTACATCTGTTGCAGATAACACCGTTGTTTACCTGAAATCGTACCGGCTCAAAGATGCCGATAACCACTTTGCCTACAAACTATTGGTTAATGATTTGGCAGAACAAGAGGAGTTGTTCAAAAATACTTACCACAATATTGTGATAGCGCTTAGTTCTACCCCCTACACCTTAGTACCCCACAAATACTTTGAGTTGAGCAGCGCCGAAGACTATTACAATTTTAACTACAAGCAAGACAACAACAGCAAGATAATGGCAAATTTTGTAACAGGATATAACTGCTTTGCTATTTATGCCGTTGATTTACAACTTGCCGACACTTTTACCCGAATCTTTGACAATTTCACCCTTCAGCACGCCATTAGCTACTTGTTGCCTGCGTTGCCGCCCCCTAACGAGGGCAAAGGCATGTACGTATATGTGCAAAAATCACATGCCGATATTGTGTGTCTGAACGGCGATAAACTCCTTTTTTGCAATACGGTTTCGGTATATAACCCCGATGAATTGTTGTACCACTTGCTCAACACCGCTAAACATACAGGTATCTCCATTAGCCATGACCCCATTATTATTTGGGGAGACACCACATCAGAACAACCTCTTTACCAACTTTGCAGCCAATACCTGCCCAAACTGAGCCTTGGCAACCGTCCTGCCCATCTTAATTACTGTCCGGAACTTTCTGTAATCTCTGCCCACCAGCATTTTAACCTCTTTTGTATGAGGTAAAACCGCCCCCCATTCTTTATTATCAACCAACAGGCTACCTTATGCGCATTATTGGCGGTACGCACAGCGGACACCGTTTTTTTCCACCCCAAAAAATACCGGCTCGCCCCACTACCGATATTGCAAAGGAAGGTTTGTTTAATATCTTGCAAAATACCTTCGATTTTGAAGATTTAACCGCCCTCGACTTGTTTGGCGGCACCGGCAGCATTAGTTATGAACTGGCATCAAGGGGTTGCCCCGCCATTACCTGCGTAGAACTCGACCGCCAAAGCGCAGCCTTTATTGCTAAAACTGCTACTGAGTTTGGTTTTCCTGTTCAGGTGGTAAAAACTGATGTGTTTAAATTTATTGCCACTTGTCAGCAACAATTCAGTTTCATTTTTGCCGGTCCGCCCTACCCTTTAACCACTATTCCCGATTTACCCGACCTTATATTTAAGCATAACCTCCTTCTGCCCGGCGGTTGGTTTGTGCTGGAACATAACCCGCACCACCAGTTTAACAACCACCCCCAATTTTTGCGCAGCCGAAGTTATGGCACTACCATTTTCAGCATTTTTGGGGTTTCCTGATTGTTTACAAACACTACCATTCCATGACATGAGCAAAATAGCCGTTTTTCCGGGTTCATTTGACCCCATTACACTGGGGCATGTAGATATTATTACCCGCGCCATTCCGCTTTTTGATACCATCATTGTTGCTATAGGCACCAACTCCCAAAAAAAATACCTTTTTTCACTCAATGAAAGGGTTGCTTTTATTAAAGAAACATTTAAAGACCACCCCTCAGTACAGGTGCAAACCTACACCGGTTTAACAGTAACTTTTTGCAGAGAGGTTAATGCCCGATACCTGCTACGGGGTGTGCGT
This sequence comes from Bacteroidetes bacterium UBA2322, assembly GCA_002345145.1. Classification (GTDB taxonomy): domain Bacteria; phylum Bacteroidota; class Bacteroidia; order Chitinophagales; family UBA2359; genus UBA2359. Next base: position 5,133 of record DDVC01000211.1, on the reverse strand, counting down.
TCTGCCCATGATTTTGAGTTTGAACGAAACATAGCGCAGTTAAATCAGGCAATTGCTCCCGAAATAGATACCATTTTATTAGTTAGTCAGCCGCAGTTTTCACACATCAGCTCCACCATAGTGCGCGAAATAATAGCCTACAAAGGCGATGCGCACAGTTTTGTCCCCCAGCCGGTTTTAAACCATGTTGCCCCATCATGATTTACCTGGATAACGCCGCCACCACCTCCCTGCACCCCTATGTGCTGGAAGCCATGATGCCCTACCTAACCACCTACTACGGCAACCCGTCTTCTATACATGCATGGGGCAGAAAAAGCAGGGCAGCCATAGAAAAAACCCGAAAAATTATAGCCCAGTGCCTATCTGCCTCAGTGGGTGAAATTTTTTTTACCTCCGGCGGTACTGAGGCTACCAATACCATTTTGTGGGGTGCAGTTGCCCAATTAGGGGTAAAGCATTTTATTACTTCAGCCATTGAACACCACTGTGTGCTCCACACCCTGCAAACCATAGCAAAAAATGGCGCGGCAGCAGTGCATTATGTACCCTTACTCCCCGGCGGACACATTAACATAGATGCGCTAACCCAACTGCTTCGCCAACTAAACACCCAGCCCACCATGGTTGCCCTTATGCACGCCAACAACGAAATTGGCAACCTGCTACCCCTGCAAGAAGTGGCTAATTTGTGCAAACAATACAACACCCTGTTTTATACCGATACGGTTCAAACCTTTGGTTATTATCCAATCAATGTGCATGAAACGCCCATTAGCTTTTTAAGCGGCTCGGCACATAAATTTCACGGTCCCAAAGGAGTGGGTTTTATGTATATAAACCAAGAAAACGGCATCAGTCCGTTTTTGCACGGCGGCTCACAAGAACGCAATATGCGCGCCGGCACCGAAAACGTGTATGGCATTGTGGGTTTAGGCGCTGCCACCCAATTAGCGCACCAAAACATGCACACCGATGCCGCACATATAAAAACCCTGAAACAGTACATGCTGGAACGCCTTACCCATGAACCCTTTAATGCAGTTATTAACGGTGATGCCAACCCGCAAAATACACACTATAAAATTTTAAATGTGCGTTTCAGCCCCCCCTTAGCTACCGATTTGCTGCTCTTAAATTTAGATATTGAGGGCATTTGCGCATCGGGCGGCAGCGCTTGTAGTTCGGGGGTAGATGTAGGGTCGCATGTATTGGAAGCCTTACAGGTTCACCCCGATAGCGTAAATATCAGGTTTTCCTTTTCCCGATTTACTACCCTTGCCGAAATAGACCTTGCACTGGCAGCCCTTAAAAAAGCGTTGAGGGTGGGGTGAGATTTTTCATAGCATTAACGTTTTGTTTTATTATTTCATTTTCTTGTTTAATCTTTAAAAGTTCATTTTTATTGCAAAGGCTTTGATTTGCGCAAAACCAAAATGCAAATAATATTAAATTTACATCGCAAGCAATATACTATAGTTTTATGAGGTAACTAACCCCTACCCTATTGCTTTGCTAAGGTTGTGGCTCGTTGGTTTGTTTTTGTGGGACTACTTTGCTAAGGCGTTTTTCAATTTCGGCTTCTTCTTGTGCCAAACGGCGGGCTACGCGGGCAGAAACGCCAATGCTAAGCTCATAAAGCAGGTAAACCGGAATGGTAACCAATATCTGCGAAAACACATCGGGCGGGGTAATTACAGCCGCCACTACTAAAATAACCACAAAAGCATGTCGGCGGTAGGCGCGCATATCCTGCGGGGTAATTAATCCCATTTTGCTGAGGAAAAACACCACCAACGGCAACTCAAACATAATGCCCGATGCTAAAACTATGGCTACAATGGTATCTACATAAGAGGCAAAGGCTATATTATTGCCCACCGCGCTGCTAACTGAATAAGCTACCAAAAAACTGATAGAAAACGGGGTGATGATGTAATACCCAAACAATACGCCAAGTAAAAACAAAACAGACCCGATGGCTACTACACCTCGCATGGCATTTATTTCGGACTGGTATAAGCCCGGTCGCACAAACCGCCATATTTCCCAAAAAATGTACGGAAACGTTACTACCAAACCGGCAATGAATGATATTTTAATATGTGCCAAAAACTGCCCCGCCATTTCTAAGTTTATCACTTCAAAAACGGGCGCTTTGAGGCACAAACTATTGCCTAAACCCAGCATTTCCGATAAACGGCAAAACAGGGTGTAGGTAAAAAAGCCCTCGGTTTTGGGTCCAAAAATAACCTTATCAAATAAAACACCCGGCAGCAAAAATACCACCACACTCACCAACCCAATAGCTGCTACGGAGCGCATAAGGTGCCAGCGCAGCTCTTCGAGGTGTTCTATAAAAGAAAGGTCGTCTTTGGATTTCTGTGAAATTGCCATAACAGATGCTAAATCGGGTAAATGCGGGCAAGCGCGCCGTTGTTATGCATACATTTCTTCTCTAAGGGCTTTAATATCGGGGTGGGTAATGTAGTCATCAAATTCCATCAGTTTGTCTATAATGCCTTTTGGCGTAAGTTCAATTACGCGGTTGGCAAGGGTTTGGGTAAAGGCGTGGTCGCGCGAGGTAAAGAGTACCATACCGGCAAAGTCTTTAAGCCCGCTGTTAAAGGCAGTAATGGCTTCAAGGTCGAGGTGGTTGGTAGGTTCGTCGAGCAGGAGAACGTTGCCTTGTTGGAGCATAGCGCGCGAGAGCATACACCGCACCTTTTCACCACCCGAAAGCACGGAAACGCTTTTTTGGGTTTCTTCGCCACTAAACAACATGCGCCCCAGAAAGCCGCGAATAAAAGTTTCGTCTTTTTCGGTAGAGTATTGACGGAGCCAGTCCACCAAATTCAGGTCAGAATTGGCAAAATACTCGTGGTTTTCGTTTGGCAAGTAGGCAGGGGTTATGGTTTGCCCCCATTTATAGCTGCCTTCGGTGGGTTTGAGTTCGTCTGAGAGTATTTGGTAAAAAGTAGTGCAAGCGCGGCTGTTTCGGGATATGATGGTAATTTTATCATTGTGGTTCATCTCAAAACTGATGTTGCGGAACAAGGTTTCGCCTTCGGGCGTGGTATAACTCAATTTTTCAACCTCCAATATCTGCTTACCGGCTTCGCGGTTTTGTTTAAAAATAATGGCAGGATAGCGGCGGTTAGAGGGTTTAAGTTCGTCAATATTGAGTTTTTCAAGCGCCTTTTTTCGGCTGGTGGCTTGGCGCGATTTTGAGGCGTTGGCGCTAAAACGCTGAATAAACTCCATGAGTTCGGCGCGTTTTTGTTCGTCTTTTTTCTGTTTTTGTGATTGCTGCCGTTGCAACAATTGGCTCATTTCGTACCAAAAAGTATAGTTGCCGGTAAAGAGCTGAATTTTACCAAAATCAATGTCGCACACATGCGTACAAACCATGTCTAAAAAGTGGCGGTCGTGCGATACTACAATAACGGTATTTTTAAAATCGGCTAAAAAGTCTTCTAACCATAGGGCGGTTTCAAGGTCAAGGTCATTGGTAGGCTCATCAAGTATTAAAATATCGGGATTACCAAACAAGGCTTGCGCCAGCAGTACGCGCACTTTTTGGTTATTGGTCAGTTCTTTCATCAGTTTATAGTGGTAGTCTTCTTTTATCCCTACATGGCTAAGCAGGTAAGCGGCATCACTTTCGGCATCCCAGCCGTTCATTTCGGCAAATAGGGCTTCCAAGTCGCCGGCACGGTGTCCGTCTGCTTCGGTAAAATCTTCTTTGGCGTAGAGGGCATCTTTTTCTTTAATTACCTCATACAGTTGTTTATGCCCCATAATTACGGTTTCTAATACCGGATACTCATCGTACTCAAAGTGATTTTGCCTAAGAACCGCCATGCGCTCGCCCGGGCTTATTTCGGTTTTACCGGTTGTGGGGTCAATATCGCCCGCCATAATTTTTAAAAAGGTGGACTTGCCCGCTCCGTTAGCGCCTATAATGCCGTAACAGTTGCCGTGGGTAAATTTAAGGTTTACATCTTCAAATAATATGCGCTTACCAAAACGCAACGATAAGTCGTTTACCGAAATCATGGAAAAAAGAGTTTAGCTGATTGCCGATGAATAAAATAATTGCCCCCATTTTTTGCGCTGCAAAGGTAGCATTTTTTTAGCATCGGGCATCGGGTATTTTGTTGCTACCTTGTGTAATACTTTCGGCACAAAGTTTTTTAATCGGGCTATGCCATACATAGCAATAATTGGTTTACATTTGCCTTCGGAACGAACTGTTCCTCCGATTACCCAAATCTGATTTGCTAAACATTCTTAAAATCACCAATTATGTCTGAACTTACCGATAATGTAAAAACCTCTCTCCAAAGCGGCGTACAAAAGACCAAACTTTTCCTGCGCAAATTATTTATAATTTTGGCAGCATTGGCGTTAATAGCTGCCGTAGGTTATTATATTTTTGCCGGTATGACTTACAGCGAAGGCAGCCGCGCCGGTTATTTGATTAAAATATCTAAAAAGGGGATGGTTTTTAAAACTTACGAAGGGCAACTTAACCTTGCCGGTATGGGCTTGGGCGGTGTTGCCAATTTAACCGAAGATAATGTGTGGAATTTTACCGCCGCCAACGAAACGGTTTATTACCAACTCCAAAATAACGAGGGTAAAAAAGTTGCCCTATACTATAAACAACGCTACCACACTTTCCCTTGGCAGGGTGAAACCGATTATTTTGTTTATAAGGTAGAGCAGGTGGAAGAGTGATTAGTGGTTAGGGGTTAGTGATTAGTGATTAGTTTTGGTAAATGGTAGTAACAACAAACGCCAATACGAAGTCTTGCTCCCCTCTTTACGGTAAATTGGCACGAGTAAGTTGTATTGTAGGAGGCTGTTAATTGCCGATTTATCGGGGGTTGTTTGTGGGGACACAAAACAACGGCGAGGGGCTGGGGGTGAGTTCTTATTGGGTAAATGGTAGTCAGTACTAAGAAATAGTTACTAATTTGCGTCTTTGCGCCTTTGCGTGCAACAAAATAGGAAAGGTAGTCGATAACTCATAACTTTTCACAGTACAGACACACGGCCGTGTGCCTCTACATTTTTTACTTTTCACTTTTTGCGTCTTTGCGCCTTTGCGCCTTTGCGTGAAACAAA
>DDVC01000151.1 GCA_002345145.1 Bacteroidetes bacterium UBA2322 | reverse complement strand
AGAAGCAGGATATTTTTATGGCTCACGCAAAGACGCAAAGACGCAAGAAGCAGGATATTTTTATGGCTCACGCAAAGACGCAAAGAATAGGATATTTTTATAGCTCTCGTAAAGGCGCAAGAAGCAGGATATTTTTATGGCTCACGCAAAGACGCAAAGGCGCAAAGAGTAGGATATTTTTATGGCTCTTGCAAAGGCGCAATGCGATAAAGCAGCGCCGTATCTATTTTGGCACACCTGTAATGCAGTTCTTACCGGCATTACAGGCAGCGCCTAAACAGGTGTGTTTTTTATAAGTAGCCGGAGCTGCCGTTTACCAGCGCCAAAATAAACACTACCAAAAACAGCAGGGTGGATAAACCGGCAAGCATTTTATTGCGCCGCTTAAAGCCAATAAAACCCAGCGGCAAGCCTATGAGTACCAGCGTGAGCTTTATGTGAAACCAGCCGTTTAGTTTCATCCAATCCATACCGTAAGAGGTAAGAATGTAAAGCCCGGTTATTAAAAACACTACCGATATAACCCCTTCGGTGGCTATGGTTTTTTTCTTGTAGTTTTCTAAGGCGCGGGTTTCGTCTAAAAACAGCAAAACGGTTTTTGCCAAATACGAAAGTAAAAACAACACTACCGTGCCTAAATGCAGGTATTTTACAAAATCGGGTCCAAATGTGCCCATAAGTGATTGTTTAATTTGGTTTGCGCAAAACTACCAATTTACCGCCATTTAGCAAGCCATTTGGGCTTAAAAATTATTTTGTGCGCCAAATGTAGGAAGTTATGAGTGATGAGTTATGAGTTATGAGTTATGAGTTATGAGTTATGGGTTATGGGTTATGGGTTGTGAGTTGTGAGTTATGGGTTATGAGTTATGAGTTATGGGTTATGGGTTATGAGAGAAGAGAGAAGTGTGAAAAAATTCCGTCTTTTGGAGGGGAATAAGGAGTTCCGTATGTAGAGACGCACAACCGTGCGTCTCTACAATCCTACCCCCTAATTTTGCAGGCTTTGCAAATAATCGGGCGGAACGGATAAGCCCATTTGTTGTGCTTTTCGGGCATCGGCTAAGGCGTTGGTTTTGTTGCCTAAGGCGTTGTAGGAGTAGGAGCGGTTTAGGTAGTACTGCGGCACTGCGCCGTTTATGGAAATGGCTTTGGTAAAATCGGCAATGGAATCTTGGTAGTTGCCTAATTTTTGGTTAGATACCCCGTGCGAGTTCCAAATGCCATCGTGTTTGGGGTCGAGTTTTAGGTAGCGGTCAAAATCTTTGAGGGCAAGGTCGTTTTGGTTGAGCAGGTCGTAGTGAATGCCTCGGTTAAAATAAATGCGTTCAAAGTTGGGCTCTAATTTTTCGGCGGCGGCAAAATCGCGCAGGGCTTCGTTGTAGCGTTTAGCCCTTACAAAAATAATAGCGCGGTTGGTAAGGGCTTTTACGTTATCGGGGTCAAGTTCAAGGGCTTTGTTGTAATCGGCAAGGGCGAGGTCGTCTTTCATTTGGTCAAAATAAATGTTACCTCTATTGTTGTAGGTGAGCGGATACATCGGGTTTATTTCTATCACCTTGTTATAGTCTTGCATTGCCTTGTCGTTTTGTTTAATGCTGCGGTAATACACGCCGCGGTTGTCGTAAGCCACATCGGAACGAGGGTATTTTTGGATAACGTCTGTCCAAAGTGTTTCGCTGTTTTTCCAAACGCCTATGCGCTGGTAAGTAAGAGCCGAAAAAAAGAGCAAAACTGCTGCCGATGCTACATAAACAGGCGTTTTTAGGTTGGCGCGCTGCTGCAATAACCCGTTTAGATACACCGCAATAGGAAAAATTAGCCCGATGTAGGGAATATAGGTATAACGCTCTGATATAATGGCTCTGCCTACTTCTACAAACTGCAATACTAAGGCAATGTTGATAAGGTAAAACCCGATGCCGAACAGCAATAGCTTGGTTTTGCGCATACTCCAAAACACTAAACCGGCAAATGCCGTTACCGCAAACGGCGCTACCTGAAAGGGGAGGGGTAAACTGCCCTTAGTGAGCGCCGGATAGGGGTGCAATGCCGATAGCCCAAAGGGTGCAAAAAACTTAACAATGTATGCCCAAAAACTGTACGAAGCCAACTGCGCATGTTGCCAAAAGGTGTATCGGGCAAACTCGGGCATGGCGTCTTTTGATTGTATGTTTACCGTTGCCAATCCTACGGCTATGGATATGGGCAAAAACAGCAATTTTTCTATCACCAACCGAGAGCTGAACGGGCGACCTTTGTAATAATCTATGAGCGGCAACAATACGGGCAATACTACCGCCGAGGGTTTGGATAAGGCGGATAACCCGAAAAATACAAAACTCCCGATAAACCACTTGGTGGGCAGCCCGTTATCTATATACCTAACATAACTGATGAGCGAAAGCAGGAAAAAGAAGGTGTATAATACGTCTTTTCGCTCTGATATCCACGCTACCGACTCTACGTGCATGGGGTGCAAGGCAAATACCGCCGCCGATAACAACCCTGCAAACACCGTTTTTTTACCTGCCAATAACTGTACAAAGTGAAACACTAAAAAGGTATTGAGCAAATGCCACAGTAAATTAACCACGTGATACCACTGCGGTTTTAGCTCGGTTATTTGGTAATCTATGGCTAAGGAGAGTATGGTAAGCGGGTGGTAATTGCTGGCTATTGGTTGGGTAAAATAGATTTTTAGGTTTTCGGCGTTGAGTTTTTTAACGTAGGGGTTTTCGGTAAGGTATAACCCGTCGTCCCAGGTATTGATGAGTTCGTTGTTTATAGAGGGCAAATACACTAAGAGGGTAAACAGCAAAACAGCGGCTATGCCTATGAGGGCGGTGCGGTCTTCAAAAAAGGAAAACTGAGTAAGGCTTGCAGCGGCTTTTTGTTTGCGTTGTTCTTTTCGTTTAGACATAGTGGAGTGGCTTTAAAGGAGTGTAAATGGTATTTATTGGTTCTCTGCTCCTGCCCACTTTTAAAGAATGGGAGCGTTTTTGGCTGTGTCTTTAAAAAAAGGGAAGGTTAATTGATTATAATGAAGTAGAGGGGTATTACCATTGGCGTTCAAAGGTAGTAAGTTTTACCCATTTACCCAATCTGCTACCTTATTTTTGGTTATGAGCTTGGTAGCAGGCAACCGTTTTGCCCGAATATTCGTTTTGGGGGCATATTATTCACCTAAATTAAAATTGTAGTGATGCAAAAGTTACTAATTGCTTTCGGGTTTATGTTTTGGGTGCAGTTTTTACCCGCCCAAACGTTGGTTGATACCCTGAGGGTAAACAATGTAGCCGCTTTTTTTAGCGCTACCGATGGGCTGTTTTACAATAAATTCTCGGAACGTGCCGGTTTGTTGTTTCCGGCTAACCTTTATGATTCTACCAAAACCACTATTTACAAAGCCAATTATTGGATAGCCGGTAAAAAAGAATCTGATTCGGCTACACTTCATTTAATAGCGCCTACTTACGGGCAATTTGGCGAAGACACTTGGGCGGGTCCGGTGGCAACAAACTATAATGATGAGTATGACAACCGCTATAAACGGGTTTTTAAAATTACCAAAACCGAAATTGATTTGCATATAGCCAACTATAACCAACCGGGCTACACCTTGCCTGCCGCGCTTGCAGACTGGCCTGCACAGGGTAATACTGCTAATGGAGAGGCTTTTTACTTAGCTCCTTTTGTTGATGTAAATGCCGATGGCGTTTATACTCCTTTACTGGGCGATTATCCCGCTATTCAGGGCGATGCTGCCATTTACTTTATTCGGAATGATAGCAGAGAAACGCATACCGAGTCGGGTGGTGAAGCCTTTGGGTTTGAGCTGCATACCTTAGCATACGCCTATAATAACCCCGATTTACCCCACCTGCACAACACTATTTTTGTAAACCTTAGACTAATTAACCGTTCAGATTTTGTGTATAATGCCCTACTGGGTATGTGGGCTGATTTTGATATAGGTTTGTATGCCAATGACGCAGCAGGGTGCGATACCAATTTAAACATGATTTACGCTTATAATTTTCAATCTTCCGATTTTTACTACCCCAATAGCCCTCCGGCACAATCTTGTATTTTTTTGAACAAATTGTTGTATGCTCATATTACCTCTACTTCGGGTATTTCATCGGGCGGTTTAACATCGCCACTAAGTTATTTCAATATCTTAAACGGCATGTTGGCAAACGGGTTGGTTATTACCAATGGCGGCAACGGCACAACCGGAACCGAGCCTACCCGATTTATGTTTTCGGGCAATCCGGTTACTAATGAGGGGTGGACAAGCATCAACTCATTTACAAATCCTATTGGCGATATAAGTTCTATTGGGTCGGCTATGCCCTTTACCATTCATCCCAATGAGTCTATTTGTTTTGATTTTGCTTTTACCGCAGCAATAGCTCCCGATGATACCCCTAATGCTCACCTTGCATCGGTAGCTATATTGCAACAGTATGCCCAACAGGTAAAAAACTGGTATGATGATAACATAGGTAATTGTGCTGTAAATTCGTTATACACTGCTGTTTTACCTGCTACAGAGCAACATGCTCCGATAAATGTAGTTGCTTACCCCAACCCAACAAACGATATGCTTTGGATAAAAGTGAACTGCGCCCTACAACAAGAGGCAACCATATTGCTTTATGATGTAGCCGGTAAACTGCTGCACCTGCAAAAAAACAATTTGCCAAGTGGCAATACTTACCTAAACTTACCTTTTGGCAATTTGCCAAGCGGCATTTACCAAGTGGCAGTGCAAACCAACGAGCATAGGATAGTGCAAAAAGTGGTGAAATACTAAATGTAAGTTTTACCCATTTACCCAATCTGCTACCTTATTTTCATCTATAAGCTCCATACATCTAAAATGTTTTTGGGGGCAGTGGGCATAACCAATTTTAGAACAGGGACGGCAGGGCAGATTTTTTACCTCTGCCACCCCAAAGGCATTGCCCCCAAGGGCGGGCAAGTACGGATACATGCCAAACTCTGGCAGGGTATTACCCCACAGGCTCATAATAGGTTTGTTAAAGGCGGCAGCTATGTGCATTAGTCCGGTATCGGGGGTAATAACCTTATGGGCTTGCTCAATCACCGATGCCGATTGACCCAGCCTAAGCTGTCCGCAGGCATTTATGACCTTATGGGGCAGTTTGTGGGCTATTTGGCTGCCGGTGTGGGCATCTTCTTTGCCGCCAAGCAGAATAACCTGCCGGTTTAGCAGCTCGCAAATGGTTACTATTTTATGCGCCGGAAGCCGCTTGGTAGCATGTGCCGCTCCTATGGCAAACGCCACATAAGGTTGGCTGCCTATCATCGGGAAACGTTGGGTGATGTTTACCACATCATCGGGCAAAATAAAAAAATCTAATCCCAAGTCATCGTTTTTTATTCCCAAAAAATGCACGGTTTCCATGTATCTGTCCACAATATGCACCTTAGGCAGGGTAAAGTATTTAAGGTTTACCGCCAGCCATTTTTGCAGGTTGAGTTTGTTAAACGCTGTGGCATGCACGCCCAGCAGCCACCTAAGCAGCAGCGTGCGCTGGTTGTGGTGAAGGTCTATAATGTGCGTGTAGTTTTCTTTTTTGAGCAGTTGGGCAGTGGCAAGCAAATTAGATTGCCATAGCTGCACCTTATTTATATACGGATTGGGCGCTACAATGCCGGCAAATGCGGGTTTGCACAAAAAATGCAATTGGGCGTGCGGCAGTTGTTTTTTTAGGCATCTTACAACGGGCGAGGTTAGCACAATATCGCCAATGGAGCTTAACCGTATAACAAGAATTTTTTGGCTCATAAAAGGGTAGGGGCTAAAAAACAAAAGGTAAACTCCACAAAAGGGTTGTTTTGTTGAGCGCTGTGTGCGTGCGGCTTTATTTTTTATGCCAAAACTTAATTTAGATAGCGCCATACAAGGCAAGGCACAAAAAAAAGGCAGCTCTTATATAGCATAAGAGCTGCGCACATTAACTATTAAAATATTAAATCATGCCTTTTATTCTTCGGGAGGCGTAGCGGGCGTATTGCCGCCACGGGCAGCGCTGGTATTTACGGTATAGCCCCAGTTGCCCAAGTTTTGCTCATTGCCACGGTTGTAACCCCGCAGCAAGGTGCGAATAGATGTAACAATATACAAGATATTGCCGGTTGCTTTTGTGCCTTGATTTTTTTCTAAACCCAAAAAGCGGTTGCGTTTTTCGGTAGCATCTTCGGCTAATTTGTAGGCTTCAAGGGCGTTTTTGTGGTAGTTGCTTGCGTTGGTATATAAGGCGCTTAGCGCGGTTATATCGGCATTGGGCAGCGGACTTGAAGCGCCATCGGCAGCATGTTTGTCCATTACTTTTTTAGATAGTTCTAACAGTTTTTCGGTTTTGGTAGGAATAACCACTTTTGATATATTGTTGGGGCTGTTTACCGTATAACCCCATTTGCCCAAATGCCTAAGATTGCTGCGGTTTAACCCTGCAAGTACATCGCGAGCCGAAGTAACGTAAAACTTAACCGTATTAGGCGTGCGGCTGTCTTGGGTGTAATGCGTGCCTAAGGCAAGATTGCGCTGCTCTATGTAATTTTCGGCATCGCGATACAAATTTTTTTGCAACTCGTGTTGCTCCAACCCTTTGGTATATAAAGTTTGCAACTCAGCAGCTACATCGGTAGGTATTACGCTTGCCGCTCCATCAAGGGTATGCTTGGCAAGCACATTTCCGGTTAATGAAAACAAATCATCGGGATTGCGCGGAATAAGAACTTTAATAGTACTGCGTGCCATAACAATTTTTTTAGGCGGTGAAAGAATGTGCAATAATAACGCAAAGTTTATTTACCTGCGTATGTTTTTACCAATTTTTTTTTATTTCCCGATGATTTTTTTTTAGAAGCCCTTTTTTTATGCTTATAGCAGTTAGCGTATAATGTAATAAAGAAAGCATAAAATACAAGATGAGTTGATGAGCAATGGTAAACAGAAAAATAATTTAACGCCCGATAAAAAAACAAACACCCAAAATATATCCCGATTTATTTACTCACCAACCCAAAACCAACCCCCGATAACCCCAAACCAACTCCCGATAACCCTAAACCAACCCCCGATAACCCTAAACTAACCCCCGATAACCCTAAA
>DDVC01000114.1 GCA_002345145.1 Bacteroidetes bacterium UBA2322 | reverse complement strand
GACAACTTTTCGTACAGCTTCTTATAAAGCCCGATAAGGTGGCAACTTCAATGCCCTTATCATCGGGTATGTTGTATGCCTACAGCAAAAACGCATTTTAATAATTAAATCGGTTTGTTTCGGGCAACACTTATGTTACTGGTGTGCTGCCTATAAAGTAAAGGAGCTTTTATATTTCCCGATATGAAAAAACCGAACGATTTTTAGGTAAACCCGAAACTTTGACGGGGGTTTTTGGGTTATTAGATAGGCTCAAGGTACTTGGATTGGGTTGTGAGGGGAGAATCTCTTCTTTAAGAAAATATACGTACACAACCCAAACCGAGGAAGTGGCAACTATAAAGTAGCTAATAAAAGAAAACTATTACCTAATTTAAAATTAAAAAATGGCACTGTTCAAGGAAGAAATAGTGAAATCTGATATTGAGAGGGCATTTAACAAGAAGCCGGTAAGCGAAACTCTGCAAGTAAATCCTCCTAAACATGGTGGAACAGAGAATTTTCCTAATTTTGTGTTTTCCGTTGATAAAATAAGTAGGCTAGTTTATATTACTGTTGGTGGTACAAAAAGTATAGCAGAAGGGGGAAAATGGCATATTGAAATATGGGTAAGAGAAGAAACGTGGAAATCGAAATCGGAATCAATAAAAAAAGTTTTAGAAGAAAATAGTACTGCTGACCTTGAGTATATACTTACCGGAAAACCAAATGAACCTAGTTACGTGGTTTTTGCCCGAAAGGAATTTGAGAAAGCAAATACTAAAAACATAGAAAACGATGCATTTGGTGAACTATTGAAACTAATCGGTTTCATTAAGAAAGTAGCTAAGTCTCTTGTAGAAAAAACATAAATAAAGTGATACTTACTACGCTTTAATCTTGGCTTTCAAGGGCAACTGTTCTTTATACTTGCAATACAACTTTTCCACTTTCGTTGATAATAAATTTTTTCATTTCAAAATCTGTCACTAAAGCATAACCATTGTAAAAAGGTTCAATCGCCGCATAGCGTTTGGGATATAGCGAATAACCATTTTTGTCTATATGGTGCCAGCCAGAACTATCTTTAGCAGTTGCGTAATTTTTATGAAAAATCCCTAAGTCTAAAAAAGACTTGTTATTAATGAAATTTCCTTTTACGTCAATATGCCTATAGAAACCATCAAAAGATTTTACGCAAGCAACTCCATCTTTATAATCACCACAATAAACAAAATATCCGGCATAAATTTTATTGCCATCAACATCTATATGACAGTAATGATTGTTATTGTCGCGAACTGCACAAATATCTTCCTGATAATTACCTGTCCAAGTAAATTGTATACTGTAAGCGCGTTCCCCCTTTTCATTTAGGTGAAACCACTCCTCACCATATATTACAGATGCCCTGTTACAGTAATAGCCAAAAGTTCTTGCATATCTCTCTTCATAGATAGCTTCTCCAAACGTATCAATATGATAAGCGCCTGTTTCATCTTTAACTGGCGCTAAACCCGGAGAATGAAATTTTAATACTTCAGTGAAATATCTGCCAAAAATTGGTTTATCATTGAAAAGAAAGTGAGTGCCGTTTGGTGAAACTTTAATTTTTTGCCAGTTCATTTTTGAAAAATTAAAATGGTTTGCAATTGGTTTAGTGGTTTGCTGTACAAGTAGGTAAATCCTGCTTTATGGCAGAGTCTTATGTATTCAATTGAACTTCTCTCGTAACTTTGGCACATAGCTATCATATTTAAAGATAGCAACGATAAATCCAAACATGTTTTATCGGAACAGTTTTCTATTAAATACAGAATCCCTCTATCGGGTAGTGCATTATAACAATTGCATAAAATTTTTTGTGCCTCCATATCATTCCAATCATGAATCACTCTTGCTAAAATGATAGCATCAGCAATTGGGGGAATATAGTTAAAAAAATCTCCGGCTACTTTATGAATTTGATTTAAAAATATACCATGAACTACAGCTTCCATGTCAAAAAGGTAACAATTAGCATTCACGTATCTTTCTTTAATCAAGCTAATGGCTGCACCATATCCCCCGCCCACATCCATAATTGATTGATGGACACTAAAGTCAACCGCATCGGGAAGTTCTTTGTAGTCATCAAGTGCGTATTGGTACATAGCTTTATGATAATTAATCAGTTTCTCCGGATGTTTGCTTAAATAATTAAAAAAATTATTTTTATATAGATATTTAAATGAACTTTCGCCCGTTTTGATAGAATGATCCAGATGTTGCCAAGCAGTAAGGTGCTCTGCTGACCAATTTAAACAAGCATAATATAGCCCATCTATATTATTTTGTCTAAGCAGGTTTGCACTTTCATTTAAGTGGTATGTTCTATCATCATCAACCTCCAAAAAACCGGTTATGAAAAGGAAATTGAGTAGGTGAGACAATGTGTTGCCATTCCAAAGGTTACACTCAACAAGTTTGTTGAGTGTATTTTGTCCTTCATGAATTTTATCAAACAAATTCAGTTTGCAAGCCGTGCTAACAGCAAGGTATTTCCAATGCTCGGTAAACATTGACTTAAGTTCACTTTTCATAGTTGCCATTTTTAAGCATTAAACCGGTAAGGTAGTTTATCCATTTGGTTTTGATGTTGTAAACGGTTTTATCGAGACTGTAATGGTAAAATGCTATCAACATATCATGGGTAACAAAAATGGTAATACCATTTTGCGCAGTTTGTTCTGTCAGAAAATCGGTTATAGATTTATTCAATTCTTTAATTGGGGGAACGCCCGGTACCATTGCTTCTTGCAAGAATAGTTCATACATTTGATTGAAGCCATGCCGTAGATAGAAGTTTCCGGCTGCTACGGCATCACTTATGTGCAATCCGGGTTCTCCCAAAGCTGTAGTTACAATTATGTCAAGGTCTTTTCCATAGCCTTTGCTGATTAATTCTGCTGTTTGAATGCAGCGTTGGACAGGGCTGGTTAAAATTCTGTTTATATTCAGTGTTGCTAATTTTTTGCCAAAATTTAAGGAGTTTTTTTTCCCTTCATCGTTTAGCAAGACATTTTGTCCAAATGATTCTGGTGGGATTGGATATCTGTCGCCGTGTCTAATTAGAAGAGATAATTTGTCTTGCTCTGAATAGTGTTTTAAAATTTGATGTAGCATGTTAATTGGGTTTACGCATATTGCAGGTTTTACAAAGGGGTTTACTTTTATAATTATGCACCAAATCAAGATAGTTGGGGCTGGTCAATACATTTTCAATAGTGGTGTTTTCAATGTTTCCAAAATCACCCAGCGTTTTTCTTAAGTTATCGGGGGCACAGCATGGTGATATGTTCCCGGTTGCCGAAATCCAAAGTTCTTTTGTTAAAAACGGACATTCATAGTGTTCAGGGACTTCTTCGCTTTCATTTTCAGCTAATGGGATTATATTTTCGAGCAATACTTTTTCGCCATTAGGTTTTAAATACTTCTCTCGAGCCTCATACGCTTGTTTTACATACTCATTCCATTTCATTTTACTTTCTTCTGAGGCTTTCATTGATAAATTTTTTATTTCATCAAAGTGCGCCCACAACTGGTGTCCCTTGACCCTATCAACATTGAGCGATGCCGCTAATTTTATGATGTCTGCCAGTTCGTGCATATTATTCTGCATAAAGGTCAATTGGAAAGTAACCCGACAAAAGTAACCTGTTTTTGCAAAGTATTCGTCTCTATATTGGATAAATGCTTTCACATTTTGCAAGTTTTTATTAAAGTCTATTCCCAACATTACTTGTTGAGCCGTTTCTTCTGTTGCACCATTCCAGCTTATTTTTACATCGGTAGTATTGGGAACTATTAGTTTTGCCCATGCCGCAACTGTTTTTTTAGGAAAAGTTCCATTAGTTGTTAAGTTTATTTTGATATCCTTCGTTGCTGCCAATTCAAATATTTGGTCAAAACCTTTATATAAAAGTGGTTCACCCATCGTAGAAGGAATAATTTCTTTGACACCCAATTTTTCTGCTTGGTTAAAAATATCTACAACTGTTTCAAACTTCATACGTCTGCGCTTCACTCCTGTTTCCTTATAGAGATTGGGAATAAAATCGCTGTACGGGCTATGTTCTTCACACATAATACAATGTAGGTTGCAATCCTCCGGGTTTGTATCAATGGTTATACGCCACAAATTATTTGTATTAATATGGTAGTTGTATATTTTAATTAATTCAATACAGTGATTTTCAATAGTAGGCACATTCCCCATTTCATTATGTAAATAACCTCTTTCTCCTAATTTTTTCATCAGGGCAGGATTTGTGAGGGCAAATAGCATCTGTTCCTTTAACGAGTCTACATTCCGATGTTCAAACAAAAGTCCGTTTACATGATGTTGAACATACTCTTTCATTCCACCAAAATTGGCTGTAATAACAGGTATTTTACACGCTTGAGCTTCGTGAATGACAAGAGGCGAATTTTCTACCCAAATTGAAGGCACTACTATACAATCAACATGTGTAAATACTTCGTTGGCAAGATTTTTATTGATATATTTACCCTTAAACTCAATAGGGTTTTCGGAACTCGAAGCTAATACCTTTAGAGAACTGGAACTTTGGTCATCTTTATGCCCCCAAATAAGTAGTTTGGCTGGTTTGCCAATTTGTTTAAAAGCTTCTATCAGTAGATTAACTCCTTTTGCAGGAATATGTGTGCCAATATAACCAAATGTGAAGATGCTATTCTCTTCAGACTTTTCTGTTGGGGTGAGGTAGGCTGTAGGAAAACCATAATCCAAGTAAATAATTTTACTTTCTGGAACTTTAAAATCGGTGATGAAACGGTCTCGCAGATATTTTGATGGGGCAATAAATAAATCAATTTTCGATGCTATGTTTTTGGTCTCCATCATTCGCTGTTTTATCCAACTACTCCAATTCAATAAATCGGTTTCGGCGTATTCTTTGATACCGCTAAAGTAAACGCCATAACAGTCTGTGGCACATTTGTTATCTTCTTGTTTATGACATAGTTGAAAATTATCTTCTCTCCCGATACTTCTGGTCAAGAATTGCCCTCTTGGGCACATCAGCCAAAAGTCATGCAGTGTAAATATAATAGGAATGTTATGCTGCTTAAGTATATCTACTACTCCTGTTGAAAGGTGGTTAAGATGTCCAATATGGGCTATATCTGGCTTAATCTGTGCAATAAGGTTAGCAAAATTCATGTCTATCTGTTCATGCCGATAACCATCTTTACCTTGTGGATTGTTAACAAAATAAAAATTTAGATTATCATTTTCTTGGTGATGCCGAATTGAAAAACAAGAGGCATAAGGGTTTTCCTCTCTTGTAAATACCGATACTTTGTGTTGTTTCGACAGTTCGCTACAAACAGATTGGCTGTAAACCTCTGAACCCGCATTGTAATGTGGTGGATAACCATGGATGATTTTTAAAATGTGCATTTTAGTAAAGAATTTGAAAGTGAGCTGATTTTTCTTTATTGAATAGGTAATTTGGCTTGTCACACCAATAACCTGTGAGTATCAAGTTGCCATAGACAATCATTATCAGACAGGTTTTGTCATCTTTTGCAAAACCATTCCTTTGCAAAAACGACGGTAAAACGAGAACAATGTCTTTTTCGTGTTTGGTACATTCTACAAAAGGGAGAACTTTGTATAGTATTTGGTCTTCAATATTCCTGCTCCATTGACTTAGCAGGAAGTGATTTGTCTTTCTAAACTCTAACAACCGTTTAGTCATTTTTTTGCTTTTTATGTTCATACACACCAAATGTGTGCCAAAACTTTTCAAATTCCACAAAGTGCTGATAATCAGTGGTTTGTAAAAAAATATTTGCTCACAAAAATTACCTAAAGGAATTTAACTACCTTTGCGAGATGAAAACTATCTACCTCTCCTGGCATTATACTACTCATGGAGTAGCATACCTAAAACATATTTTGAGTCAATTTTACTTAATTGAGAAACTCCCCGAAAATTTGTATTTTGACAAACTACAACAAGATAAACTAAATGAGGTATTTTCAAAAAGTAGGGAATCTGGCTTTCTGTTTGACCAAGTAATTTATCTAACAACCCCACAAGAATCTTTTGATAAACTTTCAAGTCGTCGTACTGATTATAAACATACCATTTTAAAAGACAGGCTTGTTATTGATAATAATTTGGTACAAGTTTTTGAGCAAATTTTAAACGACGATAAAATATGCTATAACTTGGAGGGGGAGATAGCATTTGTGAAGGAGAATTTTCCCGAAAAATATGAAGTTTTTGAAAATTTAATCTGGAGAAATATTCAGCATTACCCAATAGTGGAACAGATAAAGTGGTTAAAAAAATATTCAAATTTATCAAATTTATATTGTGGCAAATTTAAAGAAGTAGAGCTAAGCATAACTGATTTAAGAAATGAAAAGGAAATTGCCGAAAAATTGCGGCGGTGGTTACATCAGCGCTTTAAAAATGAAAGCAATTTTAAATTAATCGTTAATGTTTCGCTTGGTAGTAATGAAACGCAAGTAGTTTGGCATATTTTGGCTGAGTCTGGGCAGTTGCCTGCGAACACTAGGTTTATTAAAACTTATGATAATAAAAGAGACGGTTATGGAAAAAGGTTTAAACCATTTACCATTCAAGAGATACCTACCAATCTTGTCTCTTCCATCGGGTCTGGTTTCAGGCTTTATGAAAAAACACAAGCACCTTCTCGCTCTTTGGTAAATAAAACAATGGAATTTTATTTAAAATCAGGTTTTTCAATTTTACTCATAGGCGAGAGAGGTATTGGAAAATCAAGAATTGTTAGTAGTGCAAAAAAAACAATTAATATAAAAAATGAATTTATAGAGGCTAATTGTGCATCATTTGACGACGACAGCAAAGCTGAAGCAGAATTGTTTGGCTTTGAGAAAGGCGCATTTACAGGAGCTTCAACAAATAAAAAAGGACTTCTTGAGACCGCAAATAATGGAATACTATTTCTTGACGAAGTACACCATTTGTCTAAGTTTGTTCAAGCAAAGCTAATGAAAGCCATTCAAACAGATATAGATAATAAAATTTCAATAAGAAAAATGGGGAGCAACAAAGAGACTAAAGTTGAGTGCCGACTCATTTTTGCCACCAATAAAACAGTCAAGGAATTACAAAAACTTTTATTGCCAGATTTTTATGACCGAATTGTTCAGCATGTAGTTTATATACCTCCACTAAGAGAAACAGTTGAAGATAGAATTGAAGACTGGAAAAATGTATGGCGTGAATTAAAATTTGGTAGCAATGTACCTATGGATAATGACTTGTTGAATTGGCTTAACACATTACCACTGTACGGAAATTATCGTGATTTACAAAAAATAGCAATGTACTATCGAGTTTTTACCCAATTTGACGAAGAAACAAAAAAAATGCTTAATGAAACATCTGCATTTAAATATGCTAAAAATGAATTCGAAAAATATCACTCATCAGCAGTACAATTAGATAAAGAGCAATTCAATTTCAATATCAATCAAACTACAAAAGAAATGATAGCAGATTATTTACACGAGTTGCAAAATTGGGCAGTGAACAAGTTTGCCTCAAGGAAAAAGGCTGTAGAGCATTTTCATTCACTTGGCGATACTGTAACCGAAAAAACACTCAACGATTGGAAAAATAGGAAATCAGTAAAAAATAAGTCTTAATCATAGAGTGTAGTGCCCCTATTTGATACCCCCCTCCAAAAAACAATAAAACCGTAAACATTAACCCTTGCCTAAGGGTTATTAAGTTGCTTACAAATTCTCACCCTATATGGAATCCACCACCCATCTCCTCTCCAAAGCCCTTGCCCTTGAAGCCCTCAGCATACAAGAAGGCGTACACCTGTTTACCCATGCCCCCACTGCACAGCTCATGTATGTAGGCAACGAGCTGCGAAAAATACACAAAAAAGATACCTTAGGCATTGTAACCTGGCAAATAGACCGCAATGTAAACACCACTAATGTATGCGTGGCTAACTGCAAATTCTGCAACTTTTTTGTGCCGCCCGGCAGCAAATACGCCGATAAAGCATACATAACCGATATAGAAACCTACAAGCGAAAAATAGAAGAAACCCTGCGCTACGGTGGCGACCAACTGCTGCTGCAAGGCGGGCATCACCCCGATTTAGGACTGGATTTTTATGCCAACCTATTCAGAGAAATTAAAAGCCACTACCCCAATATAAAACTACACGCCTTAGGCCCGCCCGAAATTGTGCATATTTCTGAAGTCAGCAGCACTACCTATGAGCAAACCCTTAGCGCTCTCATTGCTGCCGGTTTAGACTCGCTGCCCGGCGCCGGCGCCGAGATATTGGTTGACCGTGTGCGCCGCCTTATTGCACAAGGTAAGTGCAGTGGGCAGGAGTGGCTCAATGTAATGCGCGTAGCCCACAAACTGGGGCTTACCACCTCCGGCACCATGATGTTTGGGCATGTAGAAACCATTGAAGAGCGTATGCAGCACTTAGTTTGGCTGCGCGAAGTACAAAGCGAAAAACCGGCTCATGTTAAAGGATTTTCGGCTTTTATTCCGTGGCCCTACCAAGATGAAGGCACTACCCTGCGCCGCATTAAAAATATACGCAACGAGGTTACGGGCGAGGAATACGTGCGAATGATAGCCATTAGCCGCATTATGCTCAACAATATACCCAATATACAGGCATCGTGGCTTACGGTGGGTAAAGAGGTGGCTCAAATTTGCCTACATGCCGGCGCTAACGATTTCGGGTCAATTATGATAGAAGAAAACGTGGTATCGGCAGCCGGAGCGCCACATAGGTTTACCTCGGCCGGCATCAAAAAAGCCATTCGCGAAGCCGGCTTTACCCCACGTCTCCGAAACCAGCAATACCAGTTCAGAGAAGAACCCGAAGAACTGGAACAGCAGCTAATTGCTTATTAAACAGATTGCCGGTGCATAACCACACTGCTCAAACTGTTTATAGTTAGTGGCTATATGCCCTACATGAATGGTAATGGGGTGGTACCATAAAATTTTGATCTACAACAGCGTAAAACAGTTACGGCTAAACCTTGTGGGGTTGTTCAATAGCTTGGGTGTAACACCACTTTTGGCGGCAAAACTCGTGCTAAGGAACAAACATCGCTGCCATTTTTTTGCATGATTGCACAATCAAGCTAAAACGAGGCGCAGCAACAGTGCCTTTTAGAGTCAATTACAACTTAAATGGCAGCGCCAAAAACAACCGCAAACAAATACTGCCTATATTTGTAGGTCTGAAAACAACTAAACACCATGCACACTCATTTACCTGTTTTTCACCATTATAGGCGCTCTTTTTGCCTACTGCTTGGCTGGCTGTTATCCCTATGCTACTCTGCCACTAATAGCACTGCACAACCCATACTCACCTACGCAGGCAACAGCGCCGACGAGGTTTTTTATGATGTTATACAGGTTTCAAACGGCACATTTTTAATTTGCGGCTCAGCCCAAAACCTAAACTGGATAGCGCCCGAAGTGCCGCGCATACAACTTACCAACACCGCAGGTATCAATAACGGGCAGGGAACAGGTAAAATAGGTTTTATTTTACAACTAAGTGCTAATATGCAACAAATGTTGAGTGTGGTGCATTTTGCACAGGGTGCCGTAGAAGACATCAGGTACATAAAAACTACCAATATACCCGGTCAGCCTACAGGTAATTTGTTTATATCGGGCAATACCGGCGATACCAAAGCCAACAACGGCGGGTATTTTATTGCGCTGCTAAATGCCAATTTTGTTTCGGGCATCCCATCGGCTTTGGTTTGGAACAGAGCAATATGGGCAGAGGGCTACCCAAAAGACTACCACCCATGGGACGTGGGCAGCAATGCAAAAGTGGTGTATATAAGCGGTCAATCGCACGCCTACGACTGGTCGGCTGTTTACCGGCTCAATGCTCAGGGGCAACAAGAGCCCGTAGAAAACTGGCGCACACACTGGAAAATTGCCGGCGGCGAGTGGCGCGGAACACCGGTATCGGCTTACCCGGGCGGTGCCGACAGCATTGCTTACAGCGGAATAGTGCTGAAAAAATGGGGACGGTGCGATTTGAGGTCGTGGACTAATGATGATTACAACCTTATTCTGCCCGATGGTAATGGCGGTACCAAAAAAGGGATTTGGCCTCTTGATGCTTTTTTTAACAGCCCTTGTAATCCGGCAGCCCCCTCCGATGCCGGACCCGGTTACACCGGATACAGTACAAGTGCCACACCGGTACACGGCGGCTCAGTGGTGTGCATTGACCGCCGCAACAACCATATTTATATAGGAATGAACATAAAAACTGTACTCCCAGATGGCAACCCCGATTTTGAACCTGCCGTAATTGCCATGACCGAAACCGGAGCGCTGAAATGGTGGAGCAGACTCTATCACGAAATAAGACCCGATGGCTCTTACATGCTTTCTACTCCCGACCAATACGTGGACGGATTAGCAATAGACTACTCGCAGCCCTACAACTCCGGTTTTTTGGTAGCAAATGCCCGCTGCCATGGCAATAACATAGAAAACCTCTGGGAAGGCAACGAAATATCCGCCAACCCGGCTGCACAAGGGTTTCAAAACCGATTTACCGGTACCAGTGGCAATATACATATCAGTTGGCTGGGAAAACTACAACTGCCCGATGGCATACTGCAACATAGTACCTACGTAGCCGAGTATGCCGAAGGAACCGGCAGTTTGGGCGCCCCGCACCCAAACCCCAATTTGGACAACTGGCCTAACCCAAACAGTGGCTGGCCTAATGTAAATACTACCCGCCTTGCCCGAAACAGTGTGCGTACCACTGCTAACGGCTCTGTTTGTATTGCCGCAAGCGGCAGGCGAACCATTACCACTGCCAATGCTTACCAAAAAATGGTACTGCCTGCAAACGGCGGGTTATCATGCTGGAACAACTTTGTGCGCATTTATACGCCCGATTTATCAACTCCTTTATATAGCTCTCTTATAGTGGGCACATGGGATACCCTCACCCAAGCCGGTGGCGGCAATACTGATATATACGGCATCTGGAAAACCGAAAACGGCATAGTAGCAGTGGGCAGGCAAACCAAAACCACCGGCGGTTTGCCAAACGGAAACCCCATACCCGTAACCAATATACCTGCGTGGGGAAGCAGTACGCCTGCCGGCGAAAGCGCCATTTTTGCCTATTACCCCGCTACTAACCTCCAAAACCCCGCCGATGGGTATAGCGCCAACCCGCCCGTAACCGTGCAGGTAAAAGCATTGCTGCAAGGTGCCTATAATGCAACTACTCAACTGCACACCACCACCCTGCGCAATAACAACCTGCTGCCTGCCAACCAACCCTTTAACACTACCCCGTGGAACTATACCACCCCACAATCTGCTGCCACACTGCCTACCAACGCAGTGGACTGGGTGCTGCTGGAAGCCCGCAATGCCGATTTCTCTGTTGCCGAAACCCGCGCCGCCCTGCTACTTGCCAACGGCAGCCTTGCCGATGCCGATGGCAGCGCCAATGGCGTTAAATTTTTTACCCTTACCGCCGGCAATTCCTATTACTTATGCCTTAAAACCCGAAACCATCTTGCCGTACTCAGTGCTAACATGCTGCTGCTGCCAAATACTGCTGCATTTGATTTTTCGGTAGTGGGCAATGTTATGAATGGCACAACTACCTTAACACAGGTAAACCCCAATGTATATGCCCTTAAAGCCGCCGATATTAACGCAAACGGCGTTATTACCATTGCCGATTTTAACCTCTATTTTGTGCAAAGCTCTGCCATTGGGCAGTACACCTCTGCCGATGTAAACCTTGATGGCAACGTTACCACCGCCGATTTTAACCTGTTACAACTAAATGCCGGCAATATTGGTGTGCAGCAAGTACGCTACTAATTAGTGGGAAGATTTTTTTGCCACTTTCAGCAACCTCATACCTTTTTTGCAGTTTCACAGCCACATCTGCCGCTTTACCCGCCAAAGCGCAATAATACATCGGGTTAATTACCTGCTACCACTTTAATTACCTATTTTTGCACCCCGTTTATGGTTGCTTCATCGGGTTTATTCAGCAAACAACAGGTAAAGCAGCATTTTTGGCTAATATCAGCAAATATGGACAAGATACATTTGGGAATTATCCGCGAACAAAAAACGCCGCCCGATAACCGCACGCCGCTCACTCCGCAGCAATGCCAACTGTTACAACAAACTTTTCCGCAGCTAAAAATTACCGTACAACCTTCGCCCCACCGGTGTTTTACCGATGAAGAGTACGCACAAACCGGCATTGAGGTAAGTGAATATCTTAACCACTGCCATATACTACTGGGGGTAAAAGAACCACCCCCGCCAACCTTGCTCAGTCATAAAACCTACCTGTTTTTTTCGCACACCATAAAAAAACAACCACAAAACCGAGGGTTACTGCAAACTGTTCTGCAA
Source organism: Bacteroidetes bacterium UBA2322 (assembly GCA_002345145.1). Classification (GTDB taxonomy): domain Bacteria; phylum Bacteroidota; class Bacteroidia; order Chitinophagales; family UBA2359; genus UBA2359. The sequence continues at coordinate 5,998 of DDVC01000114.1, read as the reverse complement.
AAAAATATACAACTCATTGACTATGAGTGTCTTCGTTATACCAATGGTAAGCGAATTATTGGTTTTGGTAGGTTTGCCGGTATTGTGGGCGCTCATAACGGACTCATGGCTTATGGCAACCGTACCGGGCTGTTTACGCTGCCACCTGCTTACCGGTGCAAAGATTTTGAAGAAATTAAACAAATTTACAGCCACCTCTCACTCCCACCCATTCGCATAGTGCTTACCGGCGCCGGACGCGTGGCTATGGGCGCTAAGGAAACCCTCGATTTGTTAAAGGTAAAACACCTAACACCACAAGAATACTTAGAGCATCATACATGGAACGAGCCGGTTTATGTACACCTGCAAAACCACCAACTCTACCGCCACAAGGAACGGCACGATTATGAACGACATGATTTTTACCGCCACCCGGAGCGTTATTACTGCCACTTTGAACCCTTCACCCGCCTTACCGATTTAATGATAAACGGTATTTACTGGGACCCACAAGCCCCGCTCTTTTTTACCAAAACCGAAATGAAAAACCCCCATTTTTCTATAAAGGTTATTGCCGATATTACCTGCGATATAAACGGCTCTATACCCGCTACCCTGCGCGCTACCGAAATAGGCAACCCGGTTATGGGCTATAACCCCCAAACCGAACAGGAAGACCAGCCCTATCAACCCCATACTATCGACATTATGTCAATAGACAACCTGCCCAACGAACTGCCCCGCGATGCCTCTGATACCTTTGGCTCGTTGCTTTGTGAGCATGTTATTCCTCAACTCTTAATGCCCCATAGTTCCATTATTGAACATGCCACCATTACCCAAAATGGTTCGCTAACCACTCATTTTAACTATCTGCACGATTACGTATCATAACGCGCCGTTTTAGCCGTTATCTTTAATCTTACGGTTTTTAGCTCCCTCATCGGGCAAACAAACTGTACCATGCCCGGCATCATTCATCGGTTTATTATTCTTTTTACCTCCTTTTGCCATGAAATCATTTCTCCCTTTTATACTGTTATTTCTTTGCCTTTGTTTTACTGCCACCCTACAAGCTCAGGTTACGGAATGGGCTAAATCGGGCGCCTCAACTTATTATGAAAAAATAAATTGCATGGGCATCAACACTGATGGCAACCTGTATGCTGCCGGTCAAATTATAGCGCCCTTTGTAAAAATTGACTCCCTTGTAGGTGTTGATACCGTTATTGTAGTTACCGATACCATTTTGAGCCCCGATATTTTGCTGTTATCTTATGCTCCCGATGGCAGTTTATTATGGCAAAAAAATATACAAGGGCTGGGCGATGACCAAGCTACCCAACTAAGCCCGGCTCCCGATAACCGGTTTTTTATAAGCGGCACGTTTACCGATACGCTATATTTCATAACAGATACCCTAAACAGTAAAAACAAGTTTGATTTTGACGTTTTTACCGCTCTGCTCAATTCCGATGGGAGTTTGCAATGGGTAGGGCAAGTAGGCGGCTTAGGCGATGCCACCGCTGCCGCACTCAGTTCTGATGCAAACGGCAACGCATTTTCGGGCTTTAATTATTTGGGGGCAGTGTCGCTCCAACCCGGCGATACGCTACCACCGCAGCCCGGTATTGCCTACTTTGGGGTAACTAAATACAGTGTAGCAGGTAATCTTGAATGGCACAAAATAGGCAGCAGTAGCAGTTCTGTAAACCTTACTGCGCTTGCTACCGATGCAGCGGGTTTTACCTACGCCGCCGGTTATTTTACCGGTATGTTATCCTTTGGCAACATTGTAATTGGTTCGCTCAATGATACCGATGCTTTCCTTGCCAAAATTTCGCCCGATGGCTCTGTGCTTTGGTTAAAAACCCTGCCCGGTATGGGCAACCAAAGTTTTACCGGCATTACTACCGGCGCTACCGGCGAGTTATATGTTTGCGGTCAGTTTAACCAACCTTTTGAGTGGAGCGGTAATACTGCAACGCCCACCGGCAATGTAAGCGCTTTTGTAGCCCAATACAATGCCTCTACCGGCAACTTGCAATGGCTAACGCCACTTGGCGGCGAAGCTGTTACCGATGCCCGCTCCGTGCGCCTTGATATGCAAGGCAACCCTTGGGTGGGCGGCAATTTTTACCCCACTTTCTTTTATGGCGCTGATACGCTCTATGCGCAAGGGGCAGAAGATATGTATGTATGCAAGTTAGATGCAGCAGGCTCTGTGCAATGGGTGCAAATTTTGGGCGGCACATACGCCGAAACCCTTACCGGTTTTGCCTTTGATGCCAATAACAACTTGTATGCCGGCGGAGCTTTTGAAAACCAAAGTATTTTTGGTACTGATACCCTTGCTGCTGCGGGGCTTTCTAATTACCTCCTGCTCAAAATAGGGGCACAGGTGGTTAGCGCTGTGCTACCGCCTCCGGCAGCCGCTGTTTTAGGGTTACAAGTTTACCCAAACCCCGCCCGCCAAACCACTACCGTAACCATTAGTGGCAATAACGACAGCAATGCTCAAATTACTGTTTGCGATATACACGGTAAAATATGGCTGCAAGAGGTGGTCTATGCCGGTATGCCTACCCAAGTCTTACCGCTGCACGAGTTAGCGCCGGGTATGTACCTGCTGCACGCTGCCACGCCAAAGGCGCAGACAGTGGTAAAACTTATAGTTTGGTAGGTTATGGCTACATGGCAGCCGCCTATCGGGTTGCCCACAAAAATTTGAGCAGGTCAGCGCCCGAATCTAAAACAGTATGCCCCATAGCATCAAAGGTAAAATTGACCGTTTTTTCTATGAGCGAATCGGTTTTTTCAAAATTTTCACTTTGGTCATTTACCCAAAACCGTATAATTGCAGGCACTTCTAACCAAATGAGCCCGGCATACCTGCCCGTAAGTATGGCTCGCCATGCTATTTCCTGCGTGTCTAAACCTTGGGTAATGAGTTGGTTGGTAAAAGCTAAAAACCGGTTTTTAAAATCCGACAAACATTCGGGTTCAGAAAATGTGAGCCACGAAACCGGATAGGTAGCCGCAATAAATTCCCGATGTTTACCCATTACCTCTTCGAGCGTAAAGAAAAATGCCAGCATTTTTTCGCGCGCCGAGTAGTTTTCAAATAAATTGGCATCAGCGCTGAGTTGTTTGAGCGTTTGGTCAAAAAAAATACCCCATATTTGCTGCTCAATAGCTTTGGCAGTGGTAAAATGCTGCTGTATGGTTTCGGTGGCTATGCCCATAGTAGTAGCAAACCTAAACAAAGTATGCTTTTTTTTGGGGTGTTTTACTACATAATTAATGTAGTTTTGCGTAATTTCGGCTGCGGTCATGGGTAAAAAAGGTAGCGTTTTTAAAATAGAAAGGAAAACAAGCAGATACTTAACAGGTGTTTATACACTGAATAGTACTTTTGCTTAAAAGTTGGCATTAAACTAACTACTAACCTCGTAGTATGTATTCTCTCCACATTGTTAGTTTTGATGTTCCGTATCCGCCCAATTATGGCGGGGCAATAGATGTGTATCACAAAATTAAGGCTTTATCTGATAGCGGCGTACAAATTCAGCTACATTGTTTTACCTACGGCAGAAAACCCGCTCCGGAGCTGCAAGCGCTTTGCCAACAAGTATTTTATTACCCCCGAAAACCGTTTGCACAAAGCAGCCCGCTTACATTGCCTTATATAGTAGGCTCTCGGTTGCAACAACAGTTATTAGAGCGCCTTGTTCAAGTGCCGGCTCCCATTTTGTTTGAGGGGCTTCATACCTGCGGCTTTTTGGGGCATAAAGAGCTGGCAAACAGGGTAAAAATAGTGCGTATGCACAATATAGAAACAGATTACTACCATCAACTCAGCCAAACCGAAACCAACCTATTTAAAAAGGCTTATCTCAGATGGGAGGCATACCAACTTGGGCGGTTTGAACCTATTTTGCAACATGCTACCCATATAGCCGCCATTTCTGCACCCGATGCACAATACCTGCAAGGCAAGTTTGGCAATAAGGCGTTTTTACTACCGGTTTTTCATGGCAACCGCCAAATAAACATACCATCGGGCGAAAGGGGTAGTTTTGCCCTGTATCACGGCAATTTATCGGTACCCGAAAACTACCATGCTGCCTTGTTTTTAGTAGAACAGGTTTTTGCACAACTGCCTCTGCCACTTATTGTTGCCGGAAAAAATCCGTCTTTGCAGTTGCAAAAAGCCGTTGCTGCTCAATCTAACTGCCGTTTGTATCCCAACCCCTCAGCAGAACAGATGGCTATGCTTATGCAACAGGCACACCTGCATGTATTGCCCACTTTTCAACCCACGGGCATTAAGCTCAAACTGCTCAATGCCTTGTATAACGGCAGGTTTTGTGTGGTAAACCCAAGCATGGTGCATGGTACAGGATTGGAGGCGCTTTGCCATATAGCCAATAGCGCTCCCGATTTTAAGGCTATCATAAACCAACTTTTTTTACAGCCTTTTACCCATTATGAGGCACAAAACCGCGTTCAGGTACTAACCAACCTGTATGATGATACGCACAATGTACAGAAACTGCTTTTGCTCCTGTAAAATTCACTTGCCGCACTTTTATTTGCGTTTTGAATAAGTAAACAAATATAGACCTACCGGCAAATAATGCATTTTTTAATGCGTTTGGCGTGCAGGAAGTGAGTAATACCATTAAGGCAAAATTGGGCAATAGAATAAATTTTGGTTGATGATGTTTGCTTTATTTGCTCCCAAAGAAAGCAGTATAGAGTTCAACAAAAGCCAATGCGCATATCACCAAAATTTCGGCACAAAAGTAAGCCAATCCTAAAATGGTAAGCTGGTGGTAATAATAAGTAATCAAACCCGCTGTAAGCAAACAATATAACAGATTGGCAAAAGCTATTGCCTTTAAATATGGTTGCCAATGGTTTGGCATGTGCCTAAAACAGGTAAACGAGTACAGGGCAAAAACCAGTGCAATCAGTGAAAGATACAACAATACGTTGGGCGATATGCCAAAATACAAGTAAAATGTTCTTAACACTACAAACAAAAAAAGGGCAGTAAGCGTAGCGCCTATACCGTCAATAAGGAAAAGCGTTTTGGGTTTCAGCAAAAATGGGCTTGGCATTTTGTTTGTTTTTGCGTAAGGTAATAAAGGGCACAGGTTTTATGGAGTGCCGCGCTCACACAGCAAACTTGTAAAAAAACTGTACACAGGCAAACACTATTACGGCTATGAGCAGGTAACGTATATACACATTAGCCCTTGCCACGCGCAGCGCAAAGGTAGCCGCCACCCATGCGCCCAAAGCCTGCCCCACACTGAGCAGCAGCCCCAGCAGCCAGTTTACCTGCCCATTTAGTATAAACACCAATAGGGCAGGAATGGTAAAAGCCAGTACCAGCAGGCTTTTAATGCTGTTTGCTTGAGTAAGGCTGTAACCGGCAAAGGGCACCAGCGCCGTAAGAATGATAATACCTACGCCGGCTTGTATAAAACCGCCGTAAATGCCTACCAAAAACATAAGCATTAGCGTTTTGGCATTGCGGAGTTTGTGGGCATTAGGTTGCTGGGTGGTGAGCCATTGGGCAGGATTTTTAAGGGTAAGGTAAAGCAGCAGCAGCATAAGGCAGGCAAGGGCAAGATTGAGGAATTTTTCGTGCAGCACAACTGCCATTTGCGCGCCCGCCACTGAGCCGGCTACGGCGGGTATAACCAACCATTTAAAGGCGGCAGTATCAGCGCTCATGCCTCCTTTTTTAAATGTAAGGTATCCGGTAAGGCTTTGCACCAGCACCCCTATGCGGTTGGTGCCATTGGCTACGCCGGTTGGAAGCCCCAACAGTACCAGCACGGGCAGGGTAAGGGCAGAGCCGTTTCCGGCAAGGGTGTTCATAATACCGGCTACAAATCCGGTAAAAATGGCAAACAGGTAAATATACCAGGGCAGGGTTTCCATGTAGGTAAATGCGGTTTAAGGGTGTGCTACCTTTGTTGAGTGTGTAACAAATTAGGGG
>DDVC01000215.1 GCA_002345145.1 Bacteroidetes bacterium UBA2322 | reverse complement strand
GGGTGAATAGCTCAATTTATACATCAAACCGAGGCTGCACCCTTTTGGTAGATTGGTATAAGGTATTTAGCAGTGAGTACTAAACCCATTCATAACTAATAACGCATAATTTTTCACTATCCACTCTTCGCTTTTCACTTACCGGTCAGCCATTGCATAGCAGAGGGAGTAAACTCAGCATCAAACAAGGCTTGTCTAAAATGGGCAAGGGCGTAGGTATAGGTTACTTGTTGGGCAATCCAGTTTTCTATTACCTCGTGCCGAAGCCTTACTCCCAGTGCATTAACGCCCAGCAGAGCGCCGCTTTGGGTGTGGTAAACCAATCTTATGCACTTGTTTTGGGTGGGGTGTTTACGGTACAAGTGGGTTGTATGAGGCAGGGGTAGGGAGTTTACCAACCCAAATGTTTGGTACTCCAAATCAAAAAACTTAGCGGCATTAAACCACAAGCGCGGCAAGTAGGGTTTAGTGTGCCCAAGCAGGTTAAAAGCGGCAGTTTTGCCCTGCATTTGGGCGGTGTACCAAGTTTGCTCTATGGCTTGCCTATCGGGCAATGGCTGTAAGAACTGGGCGCAATCGCCGGCAGCAAACACATCGGGTATATTGGTTTGCAGATGTTGGTTTACCAAAATTCCCTTATCTGTAGCCAAACCGGTATTTTTCAAAAAAGCTATATTGGGGCTAACGCCGGTGGTAACAACCACCAATTGGGCGCTTATAACCTCGCCGTTGTGGGTAGTTACGGCTTTTACCCTGTCCTGCTCATTGGGCAGTATTGCCTGCAATTGGGTAGCTAATTTAAGCTGTACGCCATGTGCTTTTATGTGATTGGCAACCATGCCCGATTCTTCGGGTGGCAGTACCGAGCGCATATAGCTGTTTTCGCGCACTAAAAACGTAACGCTTATACCCCGCGAAAGCAACATTTCGGCAACCTCAGCGCCGGTAAGCCCGCCGCCTACTACTACGGCTTGGTGAATGCCCCGGCTGTTTTGGTTTAGCAGTTCAAGGTCATGCAGGCTATACAGGTTTTGCACACCCGCAAGCTCGGAGCCCGGCGCTTGCAGTTTGTTTGGTGTTGAACCGGTAGCCAGCAGCAATTTGTGGTAGCCAATGGTATTGCCGCTTTGCAAGTGAAGCGTTTTTTGCTCAAAATTGACCGATGTAACGCGGTCATTCAAGAGCCCGATGCGGTTTTTTTGCCAAAAATGGTCTTCGTAGGGTTTGGTTTGGTTAAAGGTAAGATGCCCCATATACACATACATGAGGGCGGTTCGGGAAAAAAAATAGGGGCTCTCTGCCGAAATGACTGTAATACGGCACTCGCTGTTTAGTTTGCGCAAATATAGGGCGGCGGTAATGCCGGCTACGCCATTGCCAATTATTACAAAGTGCATAAGGGTAAAAAGTAACGGTTTATTGCCGGGCATTTGCAAAACCAACCGGCTATTGGTTTACAGGCGCTTTTTGAGGCGAACATAAGGCAAAAAAACTAAAAAAAACATAGGAACGGCAATCAACTGTGCCGAAACAATGTAATAAGGCCACTCACCCATATAATCCAATAGCGAACCGTTTATGGGTTTGTGGTGCAGGTACTGGTAGTTTGACCCCAGTACATAGTTTACCCCCATACAAAACAGTATATAGGGTTGCAGATACAAAAACGCCTTGCCAATGCCGGCAACGGTGGGGCGCATTTGGTAAACAATGGCAGCATACAACACTACCAAAACCAAGCCATTATGCACTACCCAGTATTTAAGGAAATGGTAATGCGGAAAACTATCCAACAAATCGGGGGTAATAATGGCTTGAAACGTGCCTGCCAGCACCCAAAAGTAAAGCAACTCAAACAGTTGGGGGTTTCGGGTGGCGGTAAAAACAGGTATCAATAAAGCCATAGCGTTGCACAAGGGCAAGGGCAGGTCTTCTTGTAGGTTAAAAATGCCCAAATAGAGTTTGATGCCCGTCCAGCCTATAACCGTGCCCGATATAACCCACCCCATAACGTTCAATACCCGATGTTTTTGCACATCGGTAAGGCGGTATTTGGCTAATCCTATCAGCCCCAAGCCCAGCAAAACAGAAAAAAGCAACACCGCAGCATGTTCGGCTGTCCACATGGCAAAACGGCAGTTTTCGTCTATTATCGGGTAAAACATAACACACATCGGGCATGGTAAATACAGTATAAAGGTAACAACCCATCGGGTTTTTTGCACTTTGGCAAATGTTATGTTTTGGTTATCAAAAAAAAAATGCCGCCCGATGCTAAAAAATCAATGCGTGCATTGTAATTTTGAGCCGCTAACCAAAAGCGCAGTATGTTATGAGTGTAGTAAGAATAGCCGGAGCGCAGGGATTTTATGGCGATAGCCCCATGGCAGCCATAGCCATAGCTGCCCAACAAGGAGCCGATTTTTTAGTGCATGATGCGCTGGCAGAGCTAACCTTGTCTATATTGCAAAAAGACCGGCTTGCCGACCCCAACATGGGTTATGCCCGCGACCTAGAAACACTGGCAAAATTTTTAATTCCCATTGCCCACCAAAACGGCATACGCATAGTTACCAACTCCGGCGGGCTAAACCCCGAAAGCGCCGCTCAAAAAGTGGCTGCCATACTTAAACAACAAGGCATTACCAACTTTAAAATAGCCACTATTACCGGCGATGACCTGCTGAGCCAACTGCCCCAATTGCAACAAAACGGACACCAACTGAGCCACTTAGATACGGGTAAACCTTTTGCTGAAAACAAATACCCGCCCACTCATGCCAATGTTTACATAGGCGCTCAATCAGTTGCCGATGCCCTAAACCAAGGCGCTAACCTTATTCTTGCCGGCAGAGTAGCCGACCCCTGCCTTACGCTGGGTATTTTGGTACATAAATTTGGATGGAAACTAACCGGCAACCTATCACAACCCGACCTTGACCGGCTGGCAAGCGGCATTGCCATAGGGCATTTGTTGGAATGTGGCGGGCAGGCATCGGGCGGCAACTCCTATGCAGAGTGGCCTATGGATTACCCTGTTAGCAATTTGGGCTACCCTATTGCTCACGTAAGCGAAGACGGAAGCGCCGTTTTTACCAAACTCGATTCGGAGGGAGGAAAGGTGAGCCGCAATACCCTGCGCGAGCAATTGGTGTATGAAATTCACAATCCCGCACACTACATTACCCCCGATGTAACGGTTGACCTTACCCAAATACAACTTACCGAGTTAGCGCCCAACCACGTGCAAGTAAGCGGCGCTAAGGGCAAACCCCGCCCCAACGAACTTAAATTAGCCATAGGTTTGCACGAGGGTTTTATTACCGAGCAGTTTTTCTTTTTTTCATGGCCCTACGCCTACGACAAATGCACCCGATTTATAGAGGCGGTAAACGAAATATGGGCGCGCCTGCCTATACGCATTGAGCGAAAAGAGTTTACCATTGTGGGCGTAAACGGTATTCACCCGGGCGCTGCCCCCACCCCGCCGCCCGATGTGCTAAACCAACTCAACGAACTGGGTGTGCGCCTTGCCATAAAACATTCCGATGCCAATACCGGCAAAATAGCCATGCAAGCCATTACCTGCTTAGGGCTAAATGGTCCGCCGGGCATTGTATCTATGCCTACATGGGGCAAGGTAAACCGCGTTATACTCAGCCTTTGGCCCACCCTCATACCCCGAAGCGCCGTACAAGAAACCGTGCAAATTTGGGAAGTGTAGTTGGTTATGAGTTATGAGTTGTGAATTATGAATTATGAGTTACTAATACCAATTACCACTATCAATTACGAATTACCCACTACCATCTACTATCTACCAAAACTACCATCTACTATCTACCAAAACTACCATCTACTATCTACCAAAACTACCATCTACTATCTACCAAAACTACCATCTACTATCTACCATCTCACCATGCAACTTCTTAAACTTATTGACCTTGCCGCTGCCCGTTCGGGCGATAAAAACGACGTTTGCAACATTGGGGTATTGGCAAAAACGCCCGATGCGTACCAAATACTAAAAAAGCACCTGAGTGCAGATGTGGTAAAAAAACATTTTGGCAGCCTCATTACCGGCGAAGTGGTTCGTTATGAGTGGGACTCCATAGAAGCGCTCAACTTTGTGTGCCATGGCGCATTAGATGGCGGCGCCTCGCGCTCCATGCGCATGGATACGCTGGGTAAAAATTTTTCCAGCCACCTGCTGCGTTTAGAGCTTACCATACCCGACTAAATACTCCCCAAAAATACCCATATAGCATTTATTTGCAGCTTGGTGCAGTACAATAGCGAATTTTGCTTAATTTTGTAGGGCAAATTTTTATTTTGAACCTTCACCAATGGAGCAACTTCTTTTTCACAAATACCGATACGACCCCGACCGCGATTTTTTGGGCAGAGGCGCTTTTGCCGATATTTACCGCGCCTATGATGTGCTGCTGGAAAGGTATGTGGCGCTCAAATTTTACCGCCCTACCGAAAACCAAGCCCAAAGCAAGTATGATGTGCTGAACGAAATGAAGCGCATGATTCAACTGGGGCTCTCGCACCCAAACCTTATTACCTACTACGATGCCCTGCTCATGCCTATTACCGATAGCTTGGGGCGCAATTTTCCGGTGCAAATAGGGGTGGTGGAGTATGCCAACGGCAAGGAATTTTTGCAAGCCGGCTCCGATTTTAAAGCCTTTGTGAGCCGGCTTAAACCCCAGCCCGATGTGCTCAAAGATATTACCATTCAAATACTGCGAGGGTTGCTGCATTTAGAGCAGCGCCAAATTGTACACCGCGACCTTAAACCTGCCAATATACTCATGCACCGCCAACCCGGCGGCGAGTGGATAGCCAAAATTGCCGATTTTGGGCTGAGTAAAAACCTGCTTGGCTCCGAAGAATCTACCATTCACCTCAAAGGCACCATTGAGTACATGGCACCCGAACAGTTTTTTCCACATAAATACGGCATCAACCAAAAAGTTGCTACTAATGCCGACCTGTGGGCGCTGGGTGCTATTTTATACGAAATTTTTACCGGTCAACTGCCCTTTGGCAGACGCAGCAAAGGCAGTACCGATGCCGAAATAGTGGCGCAGGCTGATAATTTTGACCCCAACGCATTGCCGTTGCACACCATTCCTGCCCCTTTTAGGCAGGTAATTGCCCGATGTTTGGTTAAACATGCCGCCCACCGCGCACAAAGCGCGCAAGAACTGCTAAACTTGCTGCAAGATAAAACGGCAGCCCTATATGAAGAGGGCACTAAAACCACCCTTCCGCCGCCGCCTGTGCAACAACATACGCCGCCGCCACCACCTAAAAAACAACCCGTTCAGCATACGCCGCCCCCCCCAAAAACCAATACACCCGCTACACACACTAATCCGCCCCCTAAATCTGAACCCTCTTGGGGCGACAAAATTTACAAAGGGGTGGTGTTTACCGCTCTGGCGCTGCTGGCTATTTGGATTTTGCAGCAATTTTTGGGCGACCCGTTTTCGGGACTGTTCAATAATGACCGGCAAGCTGCCAATGGCGCTGATACCCTTACTACTGCCCTGCTTGCCCAGCCGCTGCTTAACTTGGGCGAATTCACACAGGGTAAAGCCATACAACGCACCGTTTACCTTAAAAATACCGGCAATAACCCGCTCAACATTACCCATATTTTTGCCAACAGCTTTAATCTTAAAACCGACTGGCAGCCTAAAACCCCCATTTTACCAACCGACTCTGCCGCCATTACCTTTGTGCTGAACACGCAAAACCTCACCGGCGCTTATACCGACAGCATATTAGTATATGCCAACACCCTTACCAATCCTACCCGATTACTGCTAAACAGCTATGTTAAAAAAACCTTTATTCCTGCCCCAGATGATTATGCAGGCATTAAGGTAAAACTGAAAGAAGTACTTAGTTTTTACCACCAGCACCGCTATGATACCCTCTACTACGACGATATTTTTGCTAACCCGCTCAAACGCTACTATAACGAAACCGGTTACGTTCAGTTGGATATGCTAAAAAAAACGGTAGCCTACCAAAACTCCGGCAGCGCCAATTCTTCTGCCGAAACCCTGCAAACCAACTCACTCAACTACATTATTCTTGACGGCAACTTTTTGGCAGATTACACCATTGCCAATAGCGGCGCTTCATCGGGCTGGTTTGGCTCTGCCCGACCTGTAAAAATGGAAGCCGAAGTTACTTATCCCGATTTTAAAATTGTAAGTATAAGGCAGCGGTAGGGTCAAATGTGGTTAATGGTAATTAGGGTTAATGATTTTCCGGCATTCTTTGCGGCAAAATACTTTCCACTTGCAAATAACTAATCCCTAATAACCTAACTGCTAACTGCAACAGTTGTTCAACCATTAACCTTATCTGCTTTTTTAACACAAAGGTTTGTTGATTTTTTAGTTTATTTTTTACCGCAAAGAACGCAAAAGGGAGTGCAAAGCTCGCAAAGACTTTGCGTTCTCTGCGGTTTTTCCTTTCGTTCTTTGTGTGAAATGTTACCAACCCACTTTCCGCACCCCCATTGGCGTTTTGAATAATTAACCCAATATCGGGCTACCGGCAGTTGATACCTGCATAGCGTTATGTTAAGTACCAAAAAGGAAGCCTATCAATAGTACCCGATGTTGAACGCCCTATCACGTCGGAATGGGTGCAGCCTCAGTTTGA
>DDVC01000037.1 GCA_002345145.1 Bacteroidetes bacterium UBA2322 | reverse complement strand
CTGTATTAAGCCGGATATTAAGAAAAAGCGGAGATTGGAAAATTGTTTTTTTTCACTGGAAGTCTTTGTTTATCAGTCGCATTTATTTTTTGACAAACCAACTATTTCGTTTCTCTGTTAGTTTGTTTTTGCAACAAACCTTATTCATAAAGAATAATATAGCTATGATGAAATTGCTTGAATTACGCTTGCCGTGGCGTTGTTTAAGCCCCCCAAAAAGGGTATGGGTTTACAAAAAAAGATAAACTGGCCGGTTTCTGCTATTTGATGATAGACCAATAAACCATAACCGCTTTGCCATTTTGCAAGTATTTTAATACCCCATAAAGCCACTGTTACAAACTCCCCCAAAAACTGTTTACCTTTGCCGTTGGCATGGAACTTAAAGACCTCATACAACTATACAGCACCGATGAGCGCATAAAGCAGTTTACCTCTTCGGTGCAGGTGCTATCGGGAGCAAGGGTACATTTAAAAGGGCTGGTTGGCTCGCAAGATGCGTTTGTGGCTGCCGGCGCTTATACGGCTGCTCCGCAAAGCCATCTTTTTATCTTGGAAACCAAAGAAGAGGCAGCCTATTTTCAGAATACGCTTAAAAACCTGCTGGAAAAAAAAGACGTTTTATTTTTTCCCGATTCGTTTAAAAAACCAGGCGGAGTAGAGGAGGTAAATAAAAACAATGTATTGCTGCGCACCGAAACACTGAGCCGTCTTATAACCAGTGTTACTACCGGCGAGCTATTGGTTACTTACCCGCAGGCTTTTTTTGAAAAGGTGGTCAATACCCGCACATTAAACACCAATACTATTTTCCTTAAAATTAACGAGCAGGCAGACATTGATTTTATTGTTGAACTGCTGGTAACTTACGGCTTTGAGCGCACCGATTTTGTGTATGAACCCGGACAGTTTTCTATGCGCGGGGGCATTTTAGATATTTATTCCTTTGGAAACGATTTACCCTATCGGGTAGAGTTTTTTGGCAATGAGGTAGAATCTATCCGCATTTTTGACCCGCTAAGTCAGCTATCGGTAAAAAAAATAACGCAGGTTAGCATTGTTCCTAATATACAAACTCATTTTTCGGGCAATCAAAAATCATCTTTGTTTAAGGTTATTCCGCCCAATACAGTGATATGGGTAAAAGACCTTGCCGCCTTGTTTGAGATTAACCAAATTTGTTACCAAAAAGCGCTGGCAGCCGTTGAACTCCTTAAAACCAAAGGCTTAACCCATGCCGAAGTAGTTTTTTTTGGCGATGATGCCGCCCAAAATTTCCTGCCCACGCAAGAACTGCGAGCAGATTTACTTGATTTTTCCATCGTTCAGTTTGGCACCCATAATTTTTTTCCCGATGCCGAAACGTATCTTTTTAGAGGTGCGCCACAGCCAATTTTTAATAAAAATTTTGAACTGCTTATTCAAAACCTCCGAAAAAACCAAAAAGCCGCTTACAAAAATGTGTTATTTGTAGATTCCCCAAGACAGGTAAACCGAATTGACCAAATTTTTACCGACCTAAAAGCCAATGTAACTTACTTGCCCTTTGTTTGCACCATTCATGAGGGTTTTATTGACCAAGATTTGCTGCTTGCCTGTTATACCGACCACCAAATTTTTGACCGATACCATAAATACAACATAAAACAAGGATACAGCAAGGATAAAGCTATTAGCATTCAACTACTGCGCTCGCTGCAACCCGGCGATTATGTAACCCATATAGACCACGGAGTAGGCGTTTTTTCGGGCTTGAGCAAAATAGAAGTGGGTGGCAAAATGCAGGAAGTTATCCGCATCACTTATCGGGATAACGATATTTTATATGTAGGCATCAACTCCTTGCACAAGGTTTCTAAATTTGTAGGCAAAGACGGTACACCCCCAAAAATAAATAAACTTGGCTCCGATGCTTGGGAAACCGTAAAGCGAAAAGCAAAACAAAAAATTAAAGACATTGCCGAAGACCTCATAAAACTATACGCCAAACGAAAAGGCGCTAAGGGGTTTATGTTTAGCAACGATACTTACCTGCAAACCGAGCTGGAAGCCTCATTTATTTATGAAGATACGCCCGACCAGCTAAAAAGTACCTTAGACGTAAAACGCGATATGGAAAAACCCTATCCAATGGATAGGTTGGTGTGCGGCGATGTGGGGTTTGGTAAAACCGAAATAGCCGTAAGAGCCGCCGCCAAAGCGGTAACAGATAGTAAACAAGTGGCTGTGCTGGTGCCTACTACTATTTTGGCGTTACAGCATTTTCAAACTTTTACCGACCGCCTTAAAAATTTTCCGGCTACTATTGACTACCTCAACCGCTTTAAAACTGCTAAACAAAAAACCGAAACCCTCCAAAAATTAGCCGAAGGTAAAATTGATATTGTTATAGGCACTCATGCCTTGCTGGGGCAAAAAGTTAAATTTAAAGACCTTGGGCTGCTCATTATAGACGAAGAACAAAAATTTGGGGTAGCTGCCAAAGAAAAACTACGGTCATTAAAGGTAAACATAGATACCCTTACCCTTACCGCCACGCCCATACCCCGTACCTTGCAGTTTTCGCTGCTGGGAGCAAGAGACCTATCAGTAATGAGTACCCCGCCGCCCAACCGACAACCCGTAGAAACCGAAATTATAGGCTTTGACGAAGCTAAAATACGCGAAGCCATTAACTACGAGGTGTATAGGGGCGGACAGGTTTTTTTTATACACAATAGAGTAAAAGACCTGCCCGAAGTAAGTAATATGATTATGAAACTCTGCCCCGATGTAAGTGTTGCCACAGCACACGGGCAAATGGATAACCACGAGCTGGAAGAAAAAATGCTGGGCTTTATAGAGGGTAAACATGATGTATTGGTTAGTACCAACATTGTAGAAGCCGGCTTAGATGTGCCAAACGCCAACACCATTATCATAAACCACGCCCACTGGTTTGGGCTGAGCGATTTGCACCAGCTAAGGGGTAGGGTAGGGCGCAGCAATAAAAAAGCTTTTTGTTACCTCATCAGCCCCGCCCTTTACACCCTGCCCGAAGACTCGCGCCGCCGCCTCAAAGCCATTGAGCAGTTTGCCGAACTGGGAAGCGGGTTTCAGGTAGCTATGCGCGATTTAGACATTCGAGGTGCCGGCAACTTGCTGGGCGGCGAACAAAGCGGTTTTATTGCCGATATTGGGTATGACACTTACCACAAAATTTTAGACGAAACCATACGCGAACTCAAACATACCGATTTTAAAGAACTGTTTGAGGAAGATAACATGCGCAATGCCTCCTTTGTGGGCGATTGCCAAATAGATACCGACCTGGAAATGCTCATTCCCGATGCTTACGTAAACAGCTCGCCCGAAAGGCTTGCCCTCTATACCCGATTAGACAATATAGAAAACGAAGAAGGATTAGAAAAATTTAAAGCCGAACTAACAGACCGCTTTGGCGCTGTTCCGCGCGAGGTAAAAGAGTTGTTTGATGCAGTACGCCTGCGCTGGGTAGCAAAAAAATTAGGGTTCGACCGCATTTTATTTAAGCACCGCAAACTGCGTTGTTTTTTTGTTCAAAACCAAAACTCGGCTTATTACCAGTCGCCCACATTTATGAACATTATTCAACACGTGCATAAGTTTATGCCACAAGCCACCTTTAAACAAAGCAATGACAGTTTTATGCTCATTTTTGAACAGGTAAACACCATGCAAGCCGCCCGCCAACTGCTTACCGATATTGATAAAGCAGTATCGCCCGTTTAAGTTGTACCTTGCTAAGTGTGTGTGGCTTTTTATTTGTAAATTAAATTACCCCACTATGTTATCAGTAGGCATTACCGGCGGAATAGGAAGCGGTAAAACCACCGTTTGTAAAATTTTTGAAGCCCTGCACATACCTGTATATTATGCCGATGATGCCGCTAAATGGCTCATGGAAAATGACCCCGAATTGATAACCACCCTCAAACAGCAATTTGGTACCGGTATCTACTCAGAACAGGACAAACTAAACCGACCCCTGCTGGCAGGTTTGGTGTTTAATAACCCCGATGCCCTTAAAAAATTAGAATCGCTGGTGCACCCCGCCGTAAAAAAACACGGGCAGCAGTGGCAAGCAAAACAAAATGCACCTTACACCCTTAAAGAAGCGGCGCTTTTATACGAAGCAGGAACCTACAAAGAGTTAGATAAAACAATAGTGGTATTTGCTCCTCTCCAAACCCGAATAGATAGGGTTATACAGCGCGACCATACAACAAAAGAAGCGGTAATGGCAAGGGTAAACAAACAAATGCCCGATGAAGATAAGGTGAAACTGGCAGATTTTGTTATTTACAACAATGGCAGCCAACTGCTCATTCCGCAGGTACTAACCATTCACCAAACCCTGCTGCAACTAAGCAAAGTTAAGATATAAAAAAGAAATCCGGCAACGCCTACGCCTTGCCGGAAACCTATTTTTTTTCACCCAAATGCCACAGATTGCTATTTGTTTACAACCGAGTATAATTTTACAATTGCTGTAGTAATCTTTCGGCAAGGCAAAGGTAAGATTTGTTTCGTAAATTGTATAACTTTGCCTAAAAAAACTAAATACCCCTACTATGGACGGATTACACCTGCATTTGCTGCTCAACCATTTTCCCATTATTGGTTCATTGTTAGCATTTTTGGTCTTGTTATATGGTTTAGTTACCAAAAGTAATGAGGTAAAAAGAGTGGCTTGTTTGCTTTTGGTTGGATTAACCATAATTACCCTGCCTGTTATGAAAACCGGCGAAATAGCCGAAGAAAAAGTAGAAAACCTTGCCGGATTTAACGAGCAATCCATTCACCAACACGAAGAAGCTGCCGAAATTGCCCTGTGGGTAATGATAGCTGCCGGAGTAGCGGCGCTTGTTTCGGTTTTGGCAAGTTTTTACAAACCGCCGTTGTTTACCCTGCTTACTATGGTTACCTTATTGCTAAATGGCGTTGCTTTTGGCTTTATGGCACAAGCCGGTAATATAGGAGGTAAAATAAGGCATACAGAACTAACCAATACCAATGCCCAACAACAGCCCGCCCAACAAAACCAAAACCATGATGACCATAATCATGACCACGACCACTAAACTGTAATACCATTTCAATATGGTAATTCCACCGGTACAACTACCCATTTTACTCATCATTACCGGTCCTACTGCATCGGGTAAAACAGCCTTGGCTATTACTTTAGCCCAACTGTTTAACACCGTCATCTTATCGTGCGACAGCAGACAGTTTTACCGCGAAATGAACATCGGAACTGCCAAGCCTACCCCTGCCGAGCTACAGGCAGCACCACATTATTTTATCAACTCACATAGTGTAACAGCACCTTACAGTGTAGGCGATTTTGAACGAGATGCCCTGCATTTGCTAAACCAATTGTTTACCCAACACAAAGTGGTGATAATGACCGGAGGATCGGGCTTATTTTTAAGGGTGATTTGCGAGGGTCTCAATAATTTTCCCGATGTTTTGCCCCAAACCCGACAGCATCTTCGCCACATCTTTGAAACTCAAGGTATTGCTGCACTTCAAAATTTACTCCAACAACTCGACCCTGTTTACTGCCAAAAGGCAGATATGAGTAACCCCCAACGACTCATTAGAGCCTTAGAGGTTTGCCTTAGCAGCGGAAAACCTTACAGTGCCTTTGCTACCGGCACCCAAGTAACCCGACCTTTTACCTGCCTAAAATTTGCTTTGAACCTGCCCAAAGAAGAGCTTTACAGCCGAATAAACCAAAGAGTAGATGCAATGCTGGAACAGGGGCTGCTGCAAGAAGCCACCGGTTTATATCCGTACAGGCATTTAAACGCCTTGCAAACAGTGGGTTATCAGGAATTGTTTGATTATTTAGACGGTAAAACCACCATAGAGGAGGCGGTAGAACTGATAAAACAAAATACCCGCCGATACGCCAAACGCCAAATGACCTGGCTTCGGAAAGAAAAAGATATTATCTGGGTGAATCCTGCACAAAAAGAGCAGGTAATACAACAGGTTTGTGATATGGTAAACAATAATAATTAAAAAATCAATGAGTAATACTAAGATATATAATTGAGTTTGCCTTTAAAATCGGTTATGGTTGTGTAACCTTTTTGAGCCATTACCGCTTTTAACTCCAAAGCCAAACGCAAAAAACAAGCTGTATATTCGCGCATAAGTTGTGTGCCAATTTGAACGGCAGCAGCGCCGCAAAGTATATGCTCAAAAACATCGAGCCCGGTTTTTACGCCGCCACAGCCTATAATGGCTATGTCTTTTCGCAAAAGCCGGTAAAACTGATGCACATTTGCCAAGGCTGTTGGCTTAACATAATCGCCGCCCAAACCGCCGTAGCCATTTTTAGGCTTAATAACCACCGTTTCGGTAACGGCATCAATAACCAACCCATTGCCAATGCTATTAATGCAAGTAACAAATGCAAGCGGATACCTGTTTAAAATAGCCGACATTTGCTCAAAATGCACCATATCAAAGTAGGGTGGCAGTTTTACCCCCACAGGAACCCTACTCAAGGGCAATACCGCTTCCAAAACCCGCTGCACCTGCTCAAAATCATAACCGGTTTGCGGTTTGCCGGGCACATTAGGGCACGATAAATTCAGCTCAATGGCAGCTATACCCTCTGCCGGATAAAGTTGTTTAAAAATACCAATATTTTCTTCTAAACTCAAGCCCGAAACTGATACAAAATAAGGTTTACCCGCATTTAACCCGGCATGGGTACGGGCATAATCGGCATAAAAAGCACAACCAAGGTTGGGCAATCCCATAGAGTTTATGCTGCCCAAATCGGTTTCGTAGTATCTGGGGCTGGGGTTGCCCTCTCTGTATGCTTCCGTACAACTTTTACTAAGCACAGCGCCCGCCTCACTTTGGGCAAGTGCGGTTAACTCTTCGCCCGTACTGCACCGAGCGCCCGATGCGTTGTAAATGCACGAGGGCAATTGAATATTGCCAATTTGGGTTTGTAAATGTATGCTGTTCATTAGGGCAAAGTTACAAATTTTTACCCAATGCCAACCTCGTTTTTGCGCTGCATTGAGCCATTTGGGGCATTGTTTTTGTTATTAGGCAGTAGGTTACACCTAACATTATCAGTTAGTTGAAACAGGTATTGACAAATTAACCTTAAATTGGGTATTTTTTTTGTTTTTACACCAGCTATACATTGTTTTATCGTTTTACTTTGTGCTTTCATTAAACCGAAATCCATTTCTGCAATCGGATACCTAAGTAATTTTATCCGCCAAACTTTTGTACTTTAGCATACATTGCCCCATGTTTTAACCCACCACTCCTAAACCGGTTTATTAGCTGTAAACAACCCATGCAACCCAACAAACCTATAAACAAAAAAACTGTACCAAATACCATTAAGCATTTAGCTGCCTTTTTTATTAGCGCTATTTTGCTATGTATTTCCCATTCCGCCTATCCCCAAAGCATTACCATTACCGGCAAGGTAATAGATGATGCCACAGTTGAGCCGGTGCCGTTTGCCAATGTATTTTTTAAAGGAACCACTACCGGCACTGTTACCGATATAGACGGCACGTTTACCCTAACCGTTCCGGTGCTGCCTGCCGATAGTTTGGGTGTTTCATCGGTAGGTTATAAACGCATATTTAAAAAAGTAAGCCAAACACCCCTCCAAAATATAGTGTTTAGGGTGGAAAGAGAAGAAATAGTAATAGATGAGTTTACCATTGTTGCCGGCGAAAACCCTGCCGATATACTTATGCGCAAGGTAATTGATCAAAAAAACAGACACGATATTAACGCCAACAATTTTTACCAATATGAAACCTACAATAAAATAGAAGTAGATTTAACCGATATTGACGAAAAAATAACCGATAGAAAAGCGCTCAAACCGTTTGCTTTTATTTTTGAAAATGTGGATTCGATATCGGAAGAAAAACCCTTTTTACCCGTTTTTTTAACCGAAACGCTGTCTGATTATTATTACAGCCGTACTCCCAAGGCAACCAAAGAAATCATAAAAGCCAGTAAAGTATCGGGTGTAGAAAACGAAAGCGTTACCCAATTTTTGGGAAATATGTACCAACAGGTTAGCATTTATGATAACTGGATGAACGTAATGGGCAAAAACTTTCCAAGCCCCATAAATGATCAGGCTCTATTTTATTACAAATACTCATTGGTTGACAGCGCTTATATTGACCATAAATGGAGCTACCACCTCACCTTTAAACCTCGGCGTGAGCTGGCTACTGCCTTTACCGGTGATATGTGGGTATGCGATACTGCTTTTGTGGTAAGGCGCTTAAACTTGCACCTCGACGGAAAAAAAGTAAACATCAATTTTATAGATAAACTAAATCTCTATCAGGAGTTTAAGGAAGTTCAGCCCGCAAAATGGGCGTTGGTGCGCGATAAAATGGTAATAGATTTTGCCGCTACCAAAAAAGGCGCAGGTATCATTGGCAGAAAATCAACTTACTACAAAAACTTTGTGTTTGACAACTCCCAAACCCAAAAGATATTAGAAAATAAAGAAGATATTGTGGTGGCTGATGATGTATTTAATAAACCGCCCGATTTTTGGCTCAACGCAAGACACGACAGCCTTACGTCTAACGAAAAAGCGGTTTATGCTATGATTGATACCATTAAAAATATGCCTATTGCCCGAACCTACATTAACATTGTAACTACTATTGTGAGCGGTTATAAAATTTGGGGTCCGGTTGAAATAGGTCCTTATTTTAGTTTAATCAGCTCAAATCAGGTAGAAAACATGCGCTTCAGTTTTGGGGGCAGAACCAGCAATGATTTTAGTACTAAGGTAATGTTTAGCGGTTACTTGGCGTATGGTATAAAAGACCAGCGTTTTAAATACAACGCCGATGCCTTAGTAGTGCTTAACCGAAAACCATGGCAAACACTTTATGTGGGCTACCGAAACGACCTTAACATACAAAGCAACAGCGTAGAAGAGTTTGGACAGGATAACCTAATGGCGGGCTTTTACCCCGCCCCATTCCGCAAAAACTGATTTTGGTTAAAAATGCCGAAATTACCTATGCCCGAGATTGGAAATATGGCTGGTCAAACAAATTAACACTGAATCATAAAATTTTGCAGCCTCAATTTGATTTTTATTTTCTTGACGAACAAAATCCGCTCACCCCGCCTGATAGTACCATTACCACCACCGAACTCAAATTTAATACCCGATTTGCCTATAAAGAAAAATTTGTATCGGGTAAGTTTTTGCGCGCCAGTTTAGGCAGCGATTACCCTATTGTAAACCTCACCTACACATTGGGTGTTAAGGGCATCTTAAACAGTGAGTTTAACTATCACCGTTTAGACCTTAGTGTGTATGACTGGTTTTATATAGGACCAATGGGTTACCTTAGCTACAATTTTACCGCAGGTAAAATTTTTGGTAACTTGCCTTTCTTATTGCTGCATAATTTTCCGGGCAATGAAACTTACTTTTTTAACCGTTACGCTTTTAACCGCATGAATGATTATGAATTTACAGCCGATACCTATGCCAGTTTATTGCTTACGCACCATTTTGAAGGCGTATTTTTTAACCGGATTCCGCTCCTTCGCAAGCTTAAACTGCGCGAAGTAGTTACGGCAAAAGTGGCAGTAGGCAGTTTATCTGAAAAAAACCGAAATGCCAATTTTGATACCGATGGCAATTACCGCAATTTTGGTGATTTAATGGATAAATGGGATCTGCCCGATTGGAAAATACAAACCCCCTCACTGAGTAACCCTTATGTGGAAGTGGGCGTGGGTATAGAAAACATACTACGCATTTTTAGGGTAGATGTAGTGTGGCGGCTTACCCATACAGATAAACCCGCCTCTCCAGGCATAAGAACCGGAATGCAATTGTTGTTCTGATATAGCCAATTTATTGCCCGCTTACCACACAATAGCATAACACCCGCAAAAGATATTGCTTTGTTGCGGGTGTTATGTTTTTGAAATTTTTGTTTCCAATAGAGCAACTCGCGGGGCAAAATGCTTAGTCTTTAAGCATCAAATCCTTCTTGCGTCAAACCGCCCGTTTTTTTACTGCCCTTTTCGGGTTCTAAGAGTTTAAGGAGTAGGTTGCTTAAATTAGATTCATGGGTGTTAAACCTAAATTCTAATTCCTGTAGGTAAAGGTACGTATATTCCGGCTTTACCCCATAAAAGCGGGTCAGTTTATCTTTAGCATAATGGAAAAAACGGCTCACCACCGAGTCGTCTTCTTCATTAATGGGTAAAGAACGATTAACATCATCGTTTTCCGGAAAAACAAAAACATGTTCTCCTTCTGCTACCACTACAAAGCACATCAATTCTGATGTGGCTACATTTTCAGGTTGTAGGCACAAACCCTTATTTTTATGCCACAATAACTTGTAGTACTGTTCTGTCTTGTTTAGCAGAGGCATTTGGGCTTTAAGGGCTAACTGGTGTTGGGCAATGCTTTCCCTGATTTGCCTATAGTACTTGTTTACTGTGTTGCGGTGCAGTTTCAGTTTGTACGATGTGTCAATGGCGGTTAGCCCGGCGGCAAAACAGCTTATGATGCGTTTCAGTCGTCGTTTGCTTAAATTGCTTGTTCTCATTTAGTTGTTTTAAAAGTTTATTTAAGGGTTTAATGTATTCTATTGCAAAAACAGAGCAAAAAGCCTTTTTAGGCAGTTCAAGAAATAACTCCGTTAACGGTTGCATAGAGCGGGTTTAGAATTTTGTGCGAAAGATAGGAAAAAAACAAAACCAACTTTTACTTTTCTATGACAAAACAGCAAAAAAAAATTACCATTTTCTCTTTATCAGACTAATTCCTTACTTGTATATCCTTATTCTGTAAGCATTTAACGTATTTTTGGCACAAATACAGCTTGCTTGTGTGTATGGGTGTAAAATAATGCAAATATAATTGGTTGGTAAGCCCACTTTACAGTTTGTGTTCATGCTTATAAAAAGATGCCCCCAAATAATGGGGGGCATTGTGTTAGGCAAGTAGCGCTGTTATTATTCTTAATCGCGCTTAAAGCGTTTGCTAAGGGAGCAAACATGCACTTTGTCTTTGCGGTAAAAGTTTACGGTGTCCATAATTCTATGGATAAGCGGCAGCCCCAATCCGCCTTTTCGGCTACAAGAGAGGGCATCAAGAATAGGATCGGGAGTAGTAATTTTGTCTGTTTCGGGATCATATTGCCCTACGTCAGATATCTCAATATCAATGTTTGTATCTTCAATGTGTAAAATAACATTTAACTGCTTATTTTCATCGCAGTTATTGCCATGTATAATAGCATTGGCACAGGCTTCATCTATAGCCAAAATTATTTGGTTTTTCTCTATGTCGTTAATAGGTAATTCCTGCAACTGCTGCGAAACAAAATGCCTGATTTCGCCAAGCCGGTCTTTGGAACAAGAAGTTTGGTATTTAATTTGTTTCATAGGCAAAAAACTTCCTGGCATCGTGTTCGTTAGGTACTATATTAAAGATATTGTGCAGCCCAAGCAATTCAAAGATATTATACACGCGCTCATTCATGTTGTAAAAAACCAGAGCGCCGTTTTGTTGTAAAAGGCTATCTCGGTGTGATACAAAAACCCCTAATCCTGCCGATGAGATGTAGTTTAGTCGTCCACAATTAATGAGTATTTGATATTGTTGGTTTTGCAAAGCATCAACAATTACCTCATCCATTAACATAGAAGAACTGGCATCTAAATCGCCATCAATGGATAACAGTAATAAGCCGTTGGGCAGTAAATTTTGGTCAATTTTCATAAACTACGCTTTAAAAATGCAAATTTAGGTAAAAAAGTTCCATCGCTTTCATTTTTAGTGGCTAATTACCTGTAGGTGCAACCTATTGCCGTAAGTTTAAACATATTTTGGCTAAAAAGTAGCCGGTTTTTTTGCATCTTAACGCCCAAACAGGAACTTTTATTGGGAGTATAAGGTTTATTACCCGATTTGATTTTTTTCGGGGGGAAAAAAAATAGTCTTAAACAGAGCAAATTTATGGCAATTACCTAATTTTGCACCCTCAACAAGAAATTCGCTTCGGTAGCCCAACTGGCAGAGGCATATGTCTCAGAAGCATACCAGTGCGGGTTCGACTCCCGCCCGAAGCACACCACTCACAAACCCCTTGCAAGTTGCCTTTGCAGGGGGTTTGTTTTTATGGTGCCTTTGCACAGGCATCTACATATCGATTTTTTTATTTTTGAGAGGTTTGCAATTTTTACCGGCACAACCATTCCTCCATATTTAACCCGAAAAAGTGTAACTTTGTACCCGATTTTTGATTAATCAAAAAAAATGAGTAACATGCGTAGTTTTGTATTCTTGTTATTTGCCTGTACTTTGCTGTTTACAGTAGCCTGCAAAAATGAGGGTGGTAGCTCCCGAAGCAAAGTGAAAGACATTACCGCCGATGGTTACCTCATTAGCGATTATACCAACGGCAGCGGCTTGCAAAGAGCTGAAAAAAAAGACCAACAAAACAAGATTGTAGAAGAAGGTGATTTGCTCAACGGCAAACGCGAAGGTACTTGGGTTACTTATCATGCCAACTCGGGTTTGGTTGCTACGGTTACCGGTTACAGAAACGGACAGAAACACGGCGTATTTTTGCGCGGCGACGAAACAGGCGGTATTACCGAAAAAGCCTTTTATGTAAACGACCAATTAGAGGGTAAACGCATAGTTTACAACCGTACCCGCATTAAGGAAGAAGCCAACTACCAAAACGGTAAGTTAGCAGGTGAACGCAAATTATACTACGACAACGGAAAGTTACAGGAAGAGGGCACCTTTAAAAACGGCAAACGCGATGGCGAAGCTAAATGGTACGACCAAGAGGGTAATCCTACTATTCAATACAAATACAAAAACGGCGAACAGGTAAATTAAGCCTTAGTTTTACATAAGGTTGGAATTAAAATGAACGCCCGATGGATAAAGCCTGCGTAAGGTTTAGGTACACTCGTTAAATTGGACAGCAGATGACGGTGCGCTGCACCTTTTACTAATACGGTTTGTTGTTGTTCTACCAAGATTACAGGGCGCTGCCCCTTGTGTGTTAATAACCAACAGCTATAAAATGAGGCATTTGGTTTTGGAAGGGTGCAGCGCACCAAAATATAGGTAGCCACCAAGTTAAATGCCCCATTAACAAGGCGCTGCGCACTGAAATATACCACCCCACCTGTCTGAAATCCTTTTTCGGTAAGCCTTTGAGCAAGCTCATAACTCCACCCTTACGTTAGTTTTGCGTTTTAGTGGCGGGTTGATTTGTTTACTTGCTCCCACCAAAAAAGCCCGATGGCGTACTGTCATCGGGCTTTTTGCTGCCTGCTTTCTTTAAAACAATTGGGTGCAGGGTTTATTTAAAGTGGGCATAAATTTTTGACGCTTCACACTCGCCTAACTTGGCAAGTTGTGTTTTGTTTTTGTTTTCAAACAGGTAAAGGGTGGGCGTTTCTATGGCATCGGGGAAGTATTTAAATATGTTCATCTTCGGGTCGTGAAAGAACACCACATTTTTGTTGTTGCCAAAGTACTTTTGCTTAAAGTTTTTCATGGAATTTTCATCGCCAAAAGAAGTCCAAATCATTTTTACATTTTTGAACTTGTTCATTTCTTTTTTTATTCGTTCAGCTTGCTCATTGCAGTGGTCGCAATCGGGGTCAAAATAAACCACCATAGTGTATTTGGTATTACCGGGCGAGTGCGTTGAATGTGCTATGCCATTTAAATCAATGAAGGCAAAATTGGGCAATTTTTTTTCATTTTTGTCTTTGGGCTGTGCCTGAGCTACGTGCATAAAGGCAATAAAACTGAGCATAAAAAGGGCTAACCTAAACATGATTGTGTGTTTTTTTAGGGTTAGATAATGAAAATGAGCATTGGTTTAAAGTAGGCAGAATAAATTGTACTGTGTGTGTCCAAAACAGATTAAACTACAACGGTTGTTAGTTGCAACCTATTGTAAAAGTAATGGTGATTTTAGCTGATTTATAAGCTGTTTCAGTCAGTATTTTTGTGCAAAGTGATGTTGATAAATAAACGCTCGCCAGGGGGTTTAGCGCTCGAAATACCAATGCATGTTAATGTTTTCAAGTATATTATATCTGCTTAGTGGCAGTTAGTATAAAGTTTACAGTATCTTTCAGTGCCTTATCGGGGCTTAACCACCAGTTTGCGCTGTAAATGCGGTAAAATTTGTATCCTATTCGTTGTAGCTGTTCATGC
Source organism: Bacteroidetes bacterium UBA2322 (assembly GCA_002345145.1). GTDB lineage: Bacteria > Bacteroidota > Bacteroidia > Chitinophagales > UBA2359 > UBA2359. Next base: position 8,852 of record DDVC01000037.1, on the reverse strand, counting down.
CTGTACACATCGTGTAAGTAGGCTTCGGGGCTGTGGTGTGCAGAGCTGTTATCACATTCAATGGCTATGGGAGTGGCTTGGGCGTATGGAGCAAAAATGGCAATATCAATTTCAAAACCGCCGGCTTTGTGTTGTTGAACTATGCGAAAATCTTGGGGCAGTGCAGCAGAAAGGCGGCGCGCCACCTCACTTGTAAAAACAGACGATTCGCCCAAGTAAGGAGAATTATGTGTGTTGTTTTCGGCGCAATGGCGTGCAAGTAGCGCCAGAATAGACTGCCGGAGGTCTTCGTTATCTGTTTCAATGGCTTTGGCGTAGGCTAAATAAGCGTAAAAGATGCCCTTGCCGGTATTGCCCGATGTGGGAATTTCAGAAACGTAACGGCTGTAAACGGTTTCGGGAACCGATGTGCAAATATATACTTGCTGCCGGGCGCGGGTAATGATAACATTAAGCAATTTATACCCTTTTTTTTGGTTGATTGGTCCAAAATTTTGGACAAACTTGCCATCGGGTTTTAGCCCATAGGTGGTGCAAAGTATCATAATATCGCGCTCATCGCCCTGAATGTTTTCTAAGTTTTTCACAAACAGCCCCTGCGCTTCGAGCAGGGTAAAACGGGCTGCGGCATCCTCATTGGTCATTTTGTATTTTTCAATGGTTTCGAGGAGCAGGTTGCGCTGGTATATGTTAAAGGTGGCTACTCCTACTGAGGGGTAAATGGGTTTATCGGGTGTGCTGTGGGGCAGGGGTTGAATTTGGTGGAGTAGTATATCTATTACCTTTTCAGCTTCGGTTTGGTTGATGCTTTTATCATAAATACCTTGCAATTCATACAACCTAATGGCTTTGTAGGCTTTTGTAAGGGGCATAGTTACCAATCGGGAGCCGTAAAAGGCGGCATTAGAAAACTCTATGAGGTGTGGGTGTTGGGAGCGATAGTGAAAATCGAGATAAGAGCGCCGGTAATTGGCATCTTCGGCATAGGCTAAGAGCGATTCTTTTTTGGCTATACTTTCGGTAAACAGGTCATCGGGTAAATTATCTTCTTCCGATTGGGGGTAGTCATCAGAAAAATCATCGGTTGTTTCTATGAGCATGGCATTAGAGCTTTCAAAGTAACCCGATGGCGGCATTTGGTGGGTATCGCCCGATACAATGATGTGTTTACCGCGCAGTAGTGCGGTGAAGGTTTCTTCTACCCTAAGCTGGCTGGCTTCGTCAAAAACCACTATATCAAAAAGCTGCGGGTGGAGGGGCAAAATAGAGCTGCAAACTACCGGATTGAGGAGCAGAACGGGAAAAAAATTGGTAAACACTTCAAAATCGGTATGAATAATTTTTCGCAGACTGTTTCGTTGTTGCCCTTTACCGCCGCGTTTGTTGTATAGTTGCCTCAAATTAGCGGGGGCGTTTCGGGTGTTAAAAGCGCCGGCGGCTTGTTTTTGACGGAGTTGCCAGTAGCTGCCTATTTTAATGGTTTGCAATTGCCTAAGTTGGCTGATTTGTAAGATAAACCGGTGAATAAGCTCCTCCGAAACAGGGGTTTGCCGGTTTTCGTTTTGGAGCAGCACACCATTAAAAAACCAGTATTCAAAAGCGGTTTGCCAGTTGGCAGGATTTAGGCTGATGAGGGCGCTTATGAGGTTTTTTTCTTCGGCGTTAAGCTGTAGGTAAAAGCGCTGCCACTCATAAAAAGCTCTAAAATCGGGTAATGATTTTAGAACGGCATTCCAGTTACTGGCGCTTCGTTGCACTATTGTTAGCTGGGTGGCGGGGAGTTGGGTTTGCTCTGCCATATCTTCATACAGTAGGGCTGCTTGGTTGTGGCTCTGGGCAGTTTGGTAATAGAGTTTGGCAGTTTGGTTTAGCTGTTCTGCCATAGTGGTAGCGGCTTGGTGCGGGTTATTGTAGTTTAACTGTGCGGTTTGATGTTTAATGAGTTGGGCAATTGGGGTAAACCACTCTTGGAGCCGGTTTTGGAGTGCGTCAATGTTTTGGAGCAGCAACTCAAAGGTGGGGGGCTGGTTTTTTGTAATTTGGAGATAACCATGCTCAAAATAGGGGTGTTGTGTGTGGTAATATTGGAGGTTGGCATAGGTGGCAAGCAGGTTTTGTTGTTCTTGCACTATGTTTTTAAACTTGCCCACCATAAACTTAAAGGTGTTTACCGAAACCGAAGCCAAACCGGTGCGTTGGTTAAAGCTGTTGCCATATAAGTTTATATTTGTTTGGATGCTGTTTTTGAGGGTTGCAATAAAACCGGTCATTTGGGCAAAAAACTCTCTGTAATGTACTTCTAATGTTTGGGCGTACTCCTGAAGCAGGTTAGTTAACTGCTCTGCTAAGTGTTGCAGTGTTGCAAAGGATTTAGCGCCTTGTTCTTTTACCATATTCAGCAGCTCGCCGGCTTGGTAGCGCAAAAACAGCATAGGATTTAGGGCTTGTAGTGGGTGCTGCAATGTGCCTACCGCCTCATACAATTTTTGACCCTGCCCTACAAGGGGTAAAAGGTGGTTATACTCTGTGGCATTTAGCGCAAATGACGCATAATTTAAAGCCGATGAGGTAAGCCTTGCCTCAGCATGGGGCAGTTTCGCTTCTGCCTCTAAAAATTTACCTGCTACATCGGTCCAGTTCCATGCGTTAATGCGTTTTTGGGCTAAAAAGGCATGGGTTTGGTTAATAGCATCGCGGTTTTGTTGTGTTGAAATGAGGAGGTTTTCGTACTCTTCTTCTGAGAAATGGTGCGTTACGGTTGGTTCATCAAGGCGCTGCCTTACGGCATCTACCACCTTACTTCGGTCTTTGGCAATATCTTCTATTATCATGGCAAGGTTTGCCAAACCTATGGCTTGCAGATTGTTGTAAACCACTTCTAAGGCGGTACGTTTTTCGCAAACTACCAAGCATTTAGCGCCGTTGGCAAGGGCGTTAGAAATAACCGCCGTAAGCGATTGGCTTTTGCCGGTGCCGGGAGGTCCTTGTATAATTTGGTACAGGTGGTTGCCTAAGCTGTTTACCACTGCCTGCTGCGAGGGGTCGGTTTTTACGCAGGCAAAGGTGTGCTGCTGAAAGGAAAAATTGGGGGTTATGGGTGGTTCTTCATCGGGCGTAGCGGGTAGGGCATTGTCATCGGAAACTTGTTTAATAAGCGTATCAATATCTTTAATGATGCTTTGTTTGGGCGTTTTATAGATGCCCATTACTGCCGACCACCGAATAACGGGTTTGGTAAAATCAATATTTTTAAGCGTATCAGCGCCCGGGCATACGGCAAGGGTTGCCTGCGGGTATTCTTCGCCGGCATTGAGCCTTTTGAGCAGGTCGTTACATAGGTTTACTATACCGGCGGCGGTAATGGGTTCTTCAAAATCATAACTATCGGCAAGGTTTTGCAAGGATATACCCTCATCGGTTTCTAAATGGGCAATGAGCATGGGGTTTAGGTAAACGGCAAAATCTTCGTCGCGTTTTATCGTCCATTTATAGCCAAACGACGCCGATTTTTCAATATCCAAATTCCATATTAAAACCGGCGCTTTAATCACCTTTTCCGGGTCGCGTTGGTCGCGTTTTATGAGCAGCGGATAACCTATGCCAAAGGGTTTTACGCCATGTTCCAAAAAATTGTCGTTGTTTTCATAAAACAGGGCATTGAGTCTTTTTTGAAGGTGTTGCAGGTTTTTTTGCTCATCGGGCGGCAGGGCATGGGGTGGAGTGGGTTTATCATAACCTAATGTAAGCCTAAACTGGTTTTTAGTAAGCAAGGTATCTAACAGTTTTTCGGCTAATTTATCTTGCAGAAGGTTTAGCTGAATAAGGTCAGCCCTATTGAGCAGGTTGCCCGGTAGCGCGCTCAGGTGAATAGAGCGCCGGTTGCCGGTGGTAAGTTTTTGCCTCAGTTGCTGCAAGGCTTTTGGTTGAAGTATCATGCTATAGGATTGATGCTATTATGCGGCTGGAAATAGTTTTTGGGCAGTATTTAAGCCCGATTGCTTTTATTGTGCTTGCCGGCGAACCTCTTACCTGCCCCGTGAGTTTATACTGCCTGCAAAGGTAGTATAAATGTGCTTTTGTGCGCCAATATAGGTTAAGTGCATTATGTGATAGGGAGCGCAGTTTCCGTTTATGCTCTTTTCTTTGTTTACGTTAAATTTGGTAATTTTATTTTCGGGTTATAGCATCATGAATAGTAAACAACTCTTTGTTTTTAGGCTTTTGCTGCTCATTTTGGTATTGGTATTTTTTTACCAAAAATGTTTAGCCGGGTAAAAACATGGGTAAAAATGGGGCATCTGTATTTTGGGGAACATGGTTTGCATGGGAGGCATTTTTGTTAGGCTTCCTTTAAGATGGGGGGTGAGATAAAAATTGAGGATATTACCACTAACAACAGCCGGTACAATCAACGGATAGCGTTGCCCGATGGGTAAAATTAAAATGCCTGCCGGTGTTGTTCAAACAGTGCGGCAGGCATTGGGTGCAGCCTCGGTTTGATGTACAAATGGCGGTGATTACCCCTGTTTTCAGCAAAAAAGCACACAGATAACGCAGATTAAACGGATAAACGCAAGTAGAAGTGTGGTTTGGGGATATTTGGTAGAGGGCGCTTGGTATTCAGGTGGGTACTAACACACTCAAAACGCAAAACCATTCACTACTTGAGCCTTTATTTTTCAAAAATCTGTGTAAATCAGCCCCATTCGTGTTATCCGTGTGCTAATTCCTGCCGGTTTTTAGCTCATGCAGGCAGCACAGACTTTGTGTGCCACGTCACATCAAACTCGGGTTACACCCGCAGGCATTTTAGGGTAGTTTTAAGATGGGAGGGGGTTAAGCTATCGTAATATCGGGGCTGAGGTAAACATCTTGTATGGCATGGAGGAGTTGTACGCCTTCTGCCCAAGGTTTTTGGAAGGCTTTTCTGCCCGAAATTAAGCCCATACCGCCGGCGCGTTTGTTAATAATGGCGGTTTCTACGGCTTCGGCTAAATCGGAAGCGCCTTTTGATTCGCCACCGGAGTTAATCAAGCCTATTCTGCCCATGTAGTTGTTGATAACCTGATAGCGGCAAAGGTCTATGGGGTGATTGGTACAGAGTTCGGAATACATTTTGGGGTGCGATTTACCAAACCCGATGGCAGTGTAACCGCCGTTGTTGGTGGGCAGTTTTTGTTTGATAATATCTGCCTGAATGGTAACGCCCAAGTGGTTAGCTTGTCCGGTAAGGTCGGCGGCGGTGTGGTAGTCGGTGCCATCTTTTTTATAGCCGTTGTTTCGGGTATAACACCATAAAATGGTTGCCATGCCTAAACTGTGTGCCATTTCAAATGCTTCGGAAACTTCCTGAATTTGACGGGTTGACTCATCGGAGCCAAAATAAATGGTAGCTCCTACGGCTACAGCGCCCAAATCCCACGCATTTTGAATGCTGCCAAACATAATTTGGTCATATTTATTGGGATAGGAGAGGAGTTCGTTGTGGTTAATTTTTACCACAAACGGTATTTTGTGGGCATATTTTCGGGCTACTGCGCCCAGCACGCCAAAGGTAGTAGCCACGGCATTGCAGCCCCCGTCTATGGCAAGTTTAACAATGTTTTCGGGGTCAAAAAACAGCGGGTTGGGGGCAAAAGCGGAGCCTGCGCTGTGTTCAATGCCTTGGTCAATAGGCAAGATAGAAATAAAGCCCGTGTTGGCAAGCCGTCCGGTTTGGTAAATGGTGTTAAGGCTGCGCAGGGTTTGGATATTGCGGTTGGTGCCGCTCCATACGGTATCAATAAAATGGGGCGAGGGCAGGTAGAGTTTGTCTTTGGTTACGGTTTTGCTTTCGTGGTTGAGCAAAAAAGCGGTGCGTTCTGCGCCCAGTAGTTTTTCAAGATAAGTACGCATGAGAGAAGGAGTTTATGAGAATTAAAAGTTAATAGCAGATAAAATGTTAAAAAGAAGCGCAAAGGTACGCAAAAACACACGTTTATCCGACAAATTTTGTGCAAAACGCTATTTAGCGGCATCGGGCAGGGTTTAAAAATTGTGCCTACATATACCTGTTTTCAGCAAAAAAAGCACACAGATAACGCGTTTTAAACGGATAAACGCGGGTAAAAGTGCAAGTAGTGGATAGATGGTATTTGGTAAACCAAGCAACGGCAAGCCCGATAATAGTTTAGCCGAGAAATTCCAAAATCCCGATATTTTCAAAAATCGGTGCAAATCAGCCACATCTGTGTTATCTGTGTGCTAATTGATGTCGGTTTTGCGCTTATACTGTAGCAGGATATTTGTGTGCCATTTTACATCAAATTTGGGTCACACCCGTTGGTGGGCGTGTTCCTGAAACGCTGTAAAAATGTTAGGCAGTTTAGCCGGGCAGGCCTTTGGCATCAGCCTGCAATATATGGGCTGTCATTTGTTTAAAGTAAGTAAGCATGTTATGCCGACTTGTTCAGAAAATTCTTAAAATTGCTGGTTTACACATCATAAACAGCAAGACACGAACCATATCTGCCGATAGTGTTTGATACCTCTCCTTTGCCGATGCCTATTGCCCGATAACGCAGCGATTGTACAATAGCATGAACACCGGAATGGTGTAAAAAGTACTCCTGTAAAATCAAGCGTGCTTTCTCCTGTCTGACAGGTGAGGGGTTTGATTGCTTTAGCAAGGGCAAATTCTCCCTTACCACGTTATAAAACTGAGCATAATTATAGCAACTGCTACAACTGATTTTGTGTAAATGAGCTATCTTTGTGACGTTTCCGTAGCCTTTGGCTGTGGACACCTTTTCACCAATAATAATCTTTTTAAGAGGGGGAGTGCTTTGTAGTGAACATAGTTATTGTTTTTACAATACTATATTGCGCACTTCCTGTCTTTTTTTAATACAACTGTCTAACATTTTTAGGAGTACGCCTATTCAAATACATGAAAATTAAAAAGGCAATATGTAGTAGGGAGTTAAATGCTAAGTGCCTGATAGGCAGTTGTTTTGGCGGTTAAAGTGTCAAAGTCAAGAGTACCCAACGAGATTTTCCCGGTATTATGTTTCATGCTACCTCTGAGTTTAAAACGCAAATGGCATTGGTTTAAGCGTTGCCTGTTTGTAGGTTATTATTGTTGTTTGTAAACCCTCATTACTACCTTAAATTTTTTTATGCTGCATTTTTTCTATCTGTTAAACATGGCTGCTGTATGGCAAGTTTCGGGCAATGGGTTGGCTGCAAGCGCCAACATCATTTTAACCAAGTTGGAATCATGGGGTGAAGCCCTGCTTGAATTGCTGCCTAATTTTGTGCTGGCTATTATAGTATTGATTGTATTTTACCTGCTTGCCGGTTTATTGGCAAAACAAACCAACCGAGTGTTTAACAGCGTAACTAAAAACCCTGCCCTTAGCCGAATTATTAGCGGGCTTGCCGGCTTTGGAATTTTTTTTATAGGAATTGCAGTAGCATTAAATGTGCTTAAATTAGATAAGGCAGTAGCTTCTTTGCTTGCCGGCGCAGGGTTGGCAGGGTTAGCTATTGGTTTTGCCTTTCAAGACCTTATCATTAATTTTATTTCGGGTATAATTATTGTGATTAAAAAGCCCTTTTCGGTGGGTAATCTTATTGAAACCAACTCCTATATGGGTGTGGTAGAACAAATGGATTTCCGATCTACACATATACAGGAGCCTTCGGGCAGGTGGATTGTACTGCCTAACCGAAGCATAGTAGAAAATCCGGTTATTAACTACTCAAAAACCGGCGCTCGCAGGGTAGAGTTGGTGGTGGGTATTGCTTATGACGAGGACTTAGACGCAGTAAAAACGGCTACCGTAGAAGCTGTTTCGAAACTACCCTGCCTGAAAAAAGATACCGAAGTGGAATTTTATTTTCAGGAATTTTCAGAGAGTTCTGTAGATTATGTAGTGCGTTTTTGGATTGATTTTGACAACCGGCAGGCAGATTTTTTGAGTGCCCGGCATGAGGCAATTGTTGCCATATTTAACGCTTACAAAGAAAAAGACATTGTGATACCTTTCCCAATCAGGACCATTTACCTGCATGTAAATGTGGAGGGTGAGGGTAAAAAGGAAGTTACGTTTAACCTTACGGGCGAAGCGGTACAGAAATTAGTGGATTAACACAGGCGTAGTTGTGCATACAAAACAGGATGGTAAAAAACCACCTTAACCTAACCATTTATCGGTGTGGTTGGCTACAACAAAAATGCAGATGGTTGCTTTAATTGCACTGCCTAAGCGTGCTCCTTTATATATTGCTCAATAGCCATAGTTATAGAAGGAATACCCGGCACAGGCGCTTGCAAATCGAGGCGAAGACCGGCATCGGTTACGGCTTTTGCAGTGGTAGGACCTAATGCACCTATTACCAAATTGCCCTGTTCAAAATTGGGGAAGTTTTCTTTGAGCGATTTAATTCCCATTGGGCTAAAAAATACCACCATATCGTATTGTTTCAAGTCCACTCCCGATAAATCGGCAGAAACTGTTTCAAACATTACCGCCGGAGCAAAATTGAAATTTTCATCTTTCAAATACTGCTCCATGCTATCTTTGCGGTCGGCTGCACAGGGAAAGAGGAATTTTTCGCTTTTGCGGTGTTTTTTTAGCATTTCCTTTAATCCGTCTATGGAGTTGGTTTTGTCAAAAAACACTTTTCGTTTACGGAAGAGGATAAATTTTTGCAAAAACAACGCAATAGATTCCGAAATACAGAAGTACTTGGTTTCTTGGGGCATCTTTATGCGTTGCTCAGTACAAAGCCTAAAAAAGTTGTTTACCGCATTTCGACTGGTAAAGATAACAGCGGTATAATCGGGTATATTAACCCTATTTTTTCTG